>NZ_JAOPFU010000050.1 GCF_025515275.1 Catenovulum sp. 2E275 | reverse complement strand
GGGTTGTGAATAAATTAATGTTTTATATTTTGCTAAATTAATTGTTATCTATCCAATCATTGCACTTATTACTTGAATTCAAGCAGGAAAAAAGAAGTCGAAATAACAAATAAAAGTCAGTATGAGGGGAAATTAGCGGAGAATAGCAAATTAAGAGTAGGGCTTAGCATTACTAGCCAACAGAGAGATTAAATATAAAAAAGATTGAATCGTAAATATATTAGCTTGGTGCTTGCAGCGATTTTACCCCTTTAATCCGTTTGAGCTTATGTGCAATGGCATAATTTTTAAGTTGCTGAACTTGCCCAACAGAATGGCTAAAACTTAACCCAATACCTTGTGTTAAATCTAACCACACCTCATCAGCAATCCCTAACCGTTTGACTAAAGCAGGTGTGCTAGCAGCAATATATCCACGCTTATCAGGCCTAATTTGCCGCCCAGTCCAATCCACCAACTCAGCATAATCTTTTAATGAAAAAGGTAAATGATGCTCAGCCCTGAGTAAATTTACCTTTAACTCATCATTGGCTTTAACAAAACAAATAGCAATGACACTCACTGTTAAAATTAAATATTTTCAGTTAGTTATTTCTATTTCTTAACTTGCTTTATGGGGTTGTGAATAAATTAATATTTTATATTTTGCTAAATTAATTGTTATCTATCCAATCATTGCACTTATTACTTGAATTCAAGCAGGAAAAAAGAAGTCGAAATAACAAATAAAGGTCAGTATGAGGGGAAATTAGCGGAGAATAGCAAATTAAGAGTAGGGCTTAGCATTATTAAGCCTGAGATTTAAAGCGCCCCTCCCAAAACCGGCCAGTGCACTTATCTTCAAAATTAGCCTGACGAGCAACAAACTCATTTAAATTACGCATAAACCAACTGATACTGGTTAACCTTTCTCGATATTGTTTAGCCAAAGAAGCGAGTACCAATTGCTCGCTCTGAGACGGTTTTCTACCAGCTAAATAACGGGAGAGGATAAAAGAGGGCTGATACAGCGTTGTCCAGCGCAGCAAAATATCATCATCCGATAAAGATTTAGCCAAGTCAGTATTAACCCTCAATACCAAGTGATAGTGATTACTCATAATGGCATAAGCAGCAATATCAATACAAAAAATAGCCGCTAGCTTTTTAATGCGCTCAACTAACCAAAGTTTACGATGGTCAAAACACTGACCGGAGACTTTGTCTTCACCACATAAAAAAGAACGGCGAACACAGCGAGAAATACAATGATAAAACGGTGTGTCCGCTAAAGAGATTAAACTACTGCGAGGTTTAGCCATAACAGAATACCTTGTACGGGTGGGCAAAAAACAACCATTTAAATGCAAGTATGGTTTATCCTATTTGAGTGTCAACCAAGCCTTTAGCGATATACAATAAATAACACTTAACAAATTGATGTTTAAACTATTTAACAGTGGGTGTCATGTTACTTCGAATTACCGTCAAGTGTTGAGTTGGTTATTACCGAAACTGCACCTTCAATTAAAGGTGCATCTGCGAGTGCGCGTACTAAACCGGCTACTTTAACCACAGGTTTGGTTATTCAAGTACCAGAGCATATTGCTAGTGGCGACCGAGTAAAAGTGAACACTGAAGAAGTTCGTTTTATGGGGCGTGCATAAAGTTTGCTATAACTAAAGCAACATTATGTTGCTTTAGTTGTCTTTACCCTCGTACTAAAGTTTGTTTTTCCAAGCTAAAATTCCGTCTACATACGTATTCAACCGTCAGCGCTCGAGCACATTATTGCGACCTCCCTATGTTTAATATTTAATGATATTCTTACCAAAATGTAACATTAATAAAGTAACTTGGAGATGGATTGTGATGGCGCGAAACAGGATTAGAAATCTAGCCAAAGGCACTGTGTTGTTGGGCTGGCTTATGGGCATAAATGGTTATGCTGTAGCATCAGAAAAAAGTGACGATTTGTATCAAGCCGAGCTTGTATTTGGCGATTTATTTAAACAAGTACAAATTGAAAAAGTAATGGGCGATTACAAAACCTTTGTTGATGCCATTCCTCTTTACTCCTCAGAAAAAATACTGGCCGATTACCAAGCTGAAAAAGCAGCTGGCAATTTTAATCTTAAACAGTTTGTCCTGAATAATTTTAAGCTGCCAAATGCGCCCACTATTCAAACGGTTGAAAAACTGCCGAATATGCAACAGCATTTGCGCCAACACTGGCCTAAGCTTGTACGCCATTCACAAAAAACTGAGACAAATTCAAGCTTAATCCAATTGCCTAACCCTTATATTGTGCCGGGTGGGCGCTTTCGCGAAATGTTTTATTGGGATAGCTATTTCAGTATCGTTGGGTTAATTGAGTCTGATCAACAGGGCTTAACCAAAGGCATATTAGACAACTTTGCTTATTTAATTGACCAATTTGGTTATGTGCCAAACGGCAATCGCAGTTACTTTTTAAGCCGTTCACAACCACCGTTTTTTGCTGCCACCGTATTAAGTTATGCGGATAAATTTGGTTTAGATGCTGTGGTGCAATACATACCTCAACTCGAAAAAGAGTATTTGTTTTGGATGGACGGTTATAGCGAAATTCCTAAACAAGCAGTAGAGGGCAAGCATTTAATTGTGCTGGAAAACGGTGATTATTTTAACCGTTATTATGGCGCGTTAGAAACACCTAGAGCTGAAGCATACGGCAAAGAATACAAGTGGGCGCTGCAACGCTCTGAAGCTGAAAGGCCACAATATCACCGAGATTTACGTGCAGCTTGTGAGTCAGGTTGGGATTTTAGTAGTCGCTGGTTTGCTGATGGCAAAAGCAAAAAAACAACACATACAATGGATGTGATCCCTGTCGATTTAAACAGCTTGTTGTATCAGCTAGAAAGTGTATTGGTTCAGTTAACCCAACACACTAAGCAACAAAACAAAGCACACTTTTACACGCAAAGGCTCAACAAACGTAAACAACTTATCGACAAATATCATTTTGATGGTCAAAAGGGTATTTACCAAGATTACAACTACAAGTTAAAACAATTCACTGGGCGTGAATCACTCGCCATGATGTATCCGTTATTTGTTGGCGCAGCAGATAAGAAAACCGCTGCGAGCGTCGCCAAGTATATTGATCAGCACTTTTTACATGCAGGTGGTTTAGTTACAACCTTAACCCAAACTGGCGAGCAGTGGGATTACCCGAATGGTTGGGCGCCACTGCAATATTTATCGGTTAAAGGCTTATTGCGTTATCAACAAAACGAGCTTGCCACAACCGTTATGCAGCGTTGGCTAGCGTTAAATGAAAAGGTTTATCAGCAAGACGGCAAGATGATGGAAAAATATAATGTGGTGGATATCAACCTAGCTGCCGGTGGTGGCGAGTATCCTAACCAAGATGGATTTGGGTGGACTAATGGTGTTGCAATTGCGTTTGATGAAATGCTGCAGGCTAAGTAATTGAATTAAAAATCCACTTTGCTTGTTTAACTGTTTATACTTACCGGCTCGAATTTTTTAGTATAAGGGCCAGGAATGAAAAAAATAAATGTAGTTGGAACAAGCGGAAGTGGTAAATCGACAGTTATTAAATTATTGGCACAAAAGCTTAATTAACCTGAGATCTGTATAAGAATTAAAGCCGAGTCACTTTTATACTTGGCTTTTTCTCTTGAAATGTATACGCAATTAATCCAGCCATTAAATTCACCATAAATGCAATACAGCTACGATGTCTGGAGTGCTCAATCTGAGCCATATTTTTCAGTTGGTCAAATACAGTTTCTATAATAAACCGTTTAGATAACATTGCTTTATCCCAATCTGACAATGGTTTTTGTTTCATATTTTTTCGTTTCCCTGTAACGAAATTAATACCTTGTTCGCCAAACTTATCTTGTAGATCTTTTGATATATACCCTTTATCAGCATATAAACTGCCAGTGATATTTTCGGCCATTTCTAGGACAGGTTTTCGATCATCTACGTTTCCAGGTGTTACTTTCACCGCAAGTAGCCCACCTTCATAATCAGCAATGACACTCACTATTAAAATTAAATATTTTCAGTTAGTTACTTATTGGTCGCCGCTAGTTTTTTCGTGTTTGGGTATTTGTTTGGTAGCTTATAACAATTAAAAAATGGGTATTGTAGGTGTCAGTATGCTTGTAGAGACTAATTTGTTATCCTTAAATTCTCTTTAATCATGACAGCGTCGAGTTAATAAGCTCCAAAATTAATCGAATTTATCAGGTGCCACTATGTTAACAATCTCAAATACAGTAACCCTTGCCGATTGGGAGATTGAACTTAATGCGATAAGATCGGCTGGTAATGGGGGGCAGAATGTAAATAAAGTTGCTACAGCAATACATCTTAGATTCGACATTAAAAGATCCACCCTACCTGCATTTTATAAAGAAAGGTTATTAAAACTATCGGATAGCCGCATTACTTCGGATGGCGTTATCATCATTAAATCTATGGAATTTAGAACTCAGTTACAAAATAAAGAGGCATCGCTAGAGCGATTAAAAGAACTCATTTTATCAGCCACAGTTGTACAAAAAGCACGAAGAGCAACAAAGCCAACCCGCTCTTCACAAAAAAAGCGAATGGATAATAAAACCAAACGTGGGGAAGTAAAAAAACAGCGCGGTAAAATTCGGTTTTAAACCCCATAATGAGATTTAACTTATTTTCACAAAACCCTATCGTATCTGAGCTAATAAATAGAGCAAATCAAGCAAAAAAACTCAGTAAAATTGATTAAGGCAATAGTCATACTCACAACTAAAATATACAAATGTTCAACTGTGATTACTTTGCTCATTATTGATTTGTTTAGGGGGGAAGACAACCTGATCTGACTCAGGTTGCCTTCGGTCGGTGATAAACTAATTTATTATTATTGCCGCACTTATTTATTTAAAGCCGACAGTTTATTATTTACATAATCTACTTTTGTTTGGTTAGCCTGCACATTGCCATCAATGGTGCTAATGGTGATATAACCTTGGTGAACCGCAACCCCTTCAGACGATTCTGACTGGTCAGGGTAGTCTTTACTCATGTCAAACGAGATCCCAGCTTTACCGGTTAGCATTTTTAATATTTGAGCTTGAGCTTTTTCAAATTCCATTCCGGTTTTAGCTGCCATATTTTGAGCCATATAACCAACCATCATTTTATTTTGGCTTAAATCGTCAGTAAATGACGGAGAGTAACCGCCAGCATTCCAGCCAACATTAGTAAATTTAATGCCTTTGTGATTATCCATGTCTTTTGGTGTATTAATATTTAAACCTGTAAATTGAGGTAATAAAGGCGCGTCTTTAGCTTTGTTTTTTTCAAGTTCAGCAATTACGTTAACTACCACTTCCGATACTTTTTCGGCTTTTTTGGCATCGCCATCAGCAGCACTGACGGCAATAGCAGGGATACCTTGTGCAATTGAAATCATTGCCGCGCCTAAAGTACCAGAGTTATTATTTAAAAAGCCTAGGTTATTACCCTCATTTGGACCAGATACAACTAAATCAGGCTTTTTCCCCCATACCTTTTTAGCCGCAACGTTAATCCCATATAGCGCAGCCATTACTGGTGTGCCTTCTATATAATCTTCAAATTTTTTGCTGGTGTCGGTATCGCCAACGCAGTATTGCTGAGATTCAGCTTTGCTGGTATCTATGTTTACGCTTTTTAAAAAACTGATTGAACCACCTTTACCGCTTTGTTGAGTGCAAGGTGCGGACATAATGACATCGTGGCCTGCTTTTTTAATGCGGCATTTAACACCTGAATGTTTTCGGTATTCCAGCTATCGTCGTTTGTTAATACAATATTTAATGCGGATGCGCTTTGAATTGAGCTTAAAGCCAAAGTTAAACCGGCTGCTAATAATTTTAATTTCATTTAATTTTCTCTATCGGTAAGCTAAAAGTTACGAGCAGTTTGAAAACTAAATGTGACATTTTTATTAAAGCAATATCTAATGCTTTTTAGAGATGTCTTTAACTTTGATTTGTTTTTACCTTATTGTTTTTTAAGTATTAAATTTTTAATTTTTGTTTTATGTGGCTTTCGGTCATTTATTTTGGGGTTGTAAAATAAATGACCGAGTGCAAGTTAACTCATCAATTTAATCCCACCAGTAACATCTTGCAGGCCATTGATTTAATTTAAATGAATAGGTTTTGGTTACGGTATTTTGAGCTATCCCCAAACAAACATGCAAAGGCAGGATATGATCAGCTGTTGGATGACTGAAGTTTGCGCCTTCTACAGTTTGCCAGTTAATCAAAGCTTGCTTTTGCGAGGGATAATCTGAGCTTTCTATCATTTGTTGATCTAGCCAGAGATGAAATGCTTCTGCTAAATGCAGTTTATTGTGATAAGCCGGATTAAAAAACGCCGGTATTTGGTGAAAACTAAAGCCCGATCCAATCATCAAGACATTTTGTTTTCTAAAATGCGCTAACTTTTCTCCAAGTTTAATATGCTCTGCCGGATCATCATTTAAATTAAGCGAAACCTGTATTACCGGAATATGAGCGCTTGGATATAACAGTTTTAATGGTACAAACATGCCATGATCATAACCACGCTTTTGATTAATACTCGCGCTAAGCTGATTAGCGGTTAACTGAGCAAAAATCTGCTCGGCTAATTCTGGATTGCCATTAGCAGGATATTCAATTGCATACGATTCTGCCGGAAAACCATAATAGTCATAAATCAGTTCGGGTTGTTTAGCACCGGTAATTTGATAGTTATCCGCCTGCCAATGTGCACTGATTAAAATGATTGCGCTAGGTAAATTTTCTAACCGATTAAGCGCTTGCTTAATGGCGCTGAAAGTATCTAGCATTGGCTGATGTGATGGGTCATTTAATAAAGGTAAAGGCCCACCGCCATGAGATAAAAATAAAACAGGTTGCATATTCGCTCGCTTAATCAATTATTAATCAATTACTAGGTGAGGCTAGCTGAGTTAAAACTCAAGCTTTGCGCTAACATCTAGTCTCATTTCTATATTAGTTTTGAATGGTAAATTATCTGTAGTACGCCATTTATGGCGTTCAAAGCTAAAGGTTTAAAATGGGCTAAGGCCTTAACTACATTGCGATCTTAACTGCTCATAACTTTTAGAAACGATATTTAGTATATGCGTTTTTATGGCGTTTTTAAAAGCTCAGTGGCTTTACAAAATAATGGCTTTAGGTTAATTTAAAAAAGCTTTATATGCTATTTGCGTACACTTTTTAATTGATTAGTCGGACTACTTTTTGACGGTTTCTATTTCTAAATTCATCTTATCTGTTGTTATGCTGTTTGTTCTGGTAGGGCAAACTATGGCATCAGCATTAATGAATTGTGAGATGAAACATAGCGCTGAAACAGCTAGCCATTCAATGCAAACCATGCACTCAGTAAAGCCTGAGCAACAGGCTCATACTGGTATAAATCAAGATGCGGATAATCAAAAGCATGTAACTAAAACCAACTGCCATAACGCTTCCCAAACTTCCAAGCTGATTGATGATTCAAGTTATAGTCTGTCAACAAAGTTAGCCGCAGATTGTTGTACTGATGTTTGCCATTGTCCTGCATTTGCTTGTTTCACTGTGGCATATATTCCAAGTTATAGTCAGTTTAGTTTTACGCCAAATCTGGTTTATACCCTTGGTTTGTATCAACCAAATCAGCTTAGCCAGCATTCTAAAAGTCTTTATCGCCCGCCCATTTTTGCTTAATTCAAAATAGATCTATCTAAATTTTGCCTTCAGGCAGTTTTCTATTGATTGAATTGAGATTTTTATGAAAAATTTTATTTTATGTTTAACTGTGTATTCGTTATCCGGCACTTTAGCTGCGGCTGATTTAAGCTTTAATCAGGCAATTCATCAGGCATTTTTGCAGGATGTTTGGCAAACCCAAAGCCAGCAGCAGGAGCTAGCTTTGCAAGCGCAAAGCAGCGCAGAAAATACCTTACCCAATCCTAAAATGTCATTAAACTTAATGAATTTACCAACAGACTCATGGCAGTTTAATCAACAGGCTATGACTCAAATGAGCATTGGGATATCACAAACGTTTAATCGTGGTGATAGTGCTCAAATCCAACAAAATTTATTATCTACGCAAGCCAATATGCATCCTCTCATGCGTCAAGCCAGACAAGCTCAGGTTAAACAAACGGTTGGTTTACTTTGGTTAGATGCTTATTTAGCTAAACAAAATATTGAGATTATTCAAGCTAGTGAAAGTTTATTTGAGCAAATGGCAGATATTGCAACCGCACATTATTCAACTGCTCAGGTTAATACTCGGCAGCAGGATGTGATTAGAGCTCAACTTGAACGTACTCAACTGCAAGATCAACAATTTCAATACCAGCAAAATTTGCAAAGTGCACTGGGTCAATTACGGGGCTGGATAGCGCCGCAAAATGAAGCGGTTGTGATTGCAGATAATTTGCCTCGGTTAAATGAGCAAGTGGCTGAAAAACTACTGCTATCCAATTTATCTCAGCGCAGTCAGTCGCTTTTTACCGAGTTAAATCAGCATCCGAATATTAAATTAATCGATTTACAGCAGGATATAGCGAATCAAAAAGTATCGCTTAAACAGCAGGCATACAAACCTCAATGGGCTGTTAGTGCTAATTATGGTTATCGCGCAGATGCTCCAGATTCAAGCCCACGTAGCGACTTTTTTTCAATTGGGGTGAGTTTTGATTTACCTGTATTTAATCAGGGCAGCTTAGATAAAGCGGTGGATGCACAAATTTATCAAACAGAAGCGGTCAAAACCCAAAAAAGATTAGTTTTAAAACAATTTTTTGGTCAGCTTCAGGCTGAGCTGGAAAAATTAAAACAGTTAACTGCCCGCCATGATTTATATCAAACTAATTTATTAAATCAATTTGAAGAGCAAGCTGAAGCTGCCTTAACCGCTTACACCAATGACGATGGTGATTTTGCCGAAGTGGTTCGTTCGCGTATTGCTCAATTAAACAGCCAAATGGCAGCCCTTAAAATTCAAACCGACATTTTAAAAAGCTGGCTGAAAATAGAATACTTTTTAGCACCGGTTGAGCAAAACTTGGTCATCGGTCAGGAGACAATCCATGAATAAATTAACCATAACTCGCTTACGTAAGCCGCAATTCACTTTAAAAAAACAGCGTGGCAGCATTAATCTCAGCAGTATCTTGGGCGGCGTTATTTTAGGTGTATTGATAACCTTAGCCTTGGTTTATTTTGTTAATCCCAACATGCAAAATTCTAAAAAAACAAATCAAGCTGAAAGTTCAGCCGATTCAAAAGCCCCTTTATATTGGGTTGCGCCAATGGATGATAATTACCGACGTGATAAACCGGGTAAATCACCAATGGGGATGGATTTAGTACCGGTTTATGCCAAAGATGTAACGCCAGCAGAAACAGAGCAGGCCGGTACGGTCACAATTTCGCCTCAGGTGGTTAATAATTTAGGGGTGAGAACCGCTATGGTTGAAAGCCGGACTATTCGCCAGCAAATCAATACTGTGGGTTATGTTCAATATGATGAAGACAAATTGATTCATATTCACCCTAGAGTAGAAGGTTGGGTTGAAACTTTATATGTTAAAGCTGCGGGCGATCCGGTTGATAAAAACCAACCACTTTATACTTTATATTCGCCAGCTTTGGTCACCGCGCAAGAAGAATTAATTATTGCTAAAAAACGTAATAATCAGGCGCTAATAGAGGCGGCAACAGAGCGTTTAAAAGCCTTACAGCTCGGCGATAGTTTTATTCAAACCTTGTTAAAAACTAATAAGGTAAAACAATCTATTACTTTTTATTCGCCTCAATCTGGGGTAATCGATAACCTTAATATTCGGGAAGGCTTTTATGTAAAACCGGGTACAACTTTAATGAGCATAGGCCAATTATCACAGGTTTGGGTTGAAGCTGAGGTATTTGAGCGGGATGTTGCATTAATTGAAGCGGGTTTGCATGTGCAAATGCAACTTGAGTATTTACCGGAGCGTATTTGGCATGGTGAAATTGATTATATTTATCCAAGCTTAACGGCGGCAACTCGTACTTTAAGAGTCCGAATTCGGTTTGATAATCCGGATTTAGCTTTGAAACCTAATATGTTTGCCGAGGTGAAAATTGACGCTAAACCTTTACTACAGGCGTTAACTGTGCCTAAAGAAGCGGTAATTCGTACAGGCCAGCAAGACAGAGTGGTATTGGCTTTAGGTGATGGGCAATTCAAATCGGTTGCGGTAACTGTGGGTTTGGTTCAGCCCGATTTTATTCAGATAACTAAAGGGTTATCGGCCAAAGATAAAGTGGTGACATCGGCTCATTTTTTAATTGATTCTGAATCAAGTAAGGATTCGGACTTTAAGCGTATGGATCTTCAAACACCAACTGCAGGGCATAGCCAGATGACACATGCTCAAACGGAAGGTAGCCAAATGAAAGATAACCAGATGGATCACAGCCAAATGGCTCATAATAACCATCAAATGTCGATGATGCCTACTGAAACTAAGCAAACAACGGCGAAAGCCAGCGCTAGTGTGAATGGGATAATTGAACAAATCCATCATAAAACCCATAGCTTAACTATTGCGCGCGACGCAATCAAAAAATGGAATAGACCGGCAACAACAATGGATTTTAAAGTGGCAGACTCTATTGATTTATCAAATTTATCTGTCGGTGACTCTATCCATTTTAGCTTTGAGGTGGGCGATGAGTTTGTGATAACTCAAATCAAACAGCTTCGCCCACTTAACTCAGCTCATGCTGCTGAAAATGTGCTAGAAAACACTCCAGAAAGTAATAAAAGTAATAAAAGCTCAGGGCCAGAACATATTGAGATGCATGTAATGCCAGACTCAACTGAGCAAATGGAGGCTGCTCATGATTGAAAAAATCATTTATTGGTCGGTTAAAAACCGAATATTTGTCTTGCTGGCAGCCATAATTTTGGTCGGAGTTGGATTATATTCAATCAAAAATACGCCAGTTGATGCGATTCCTGATTTGTCTGATGTGCAGGTGATCATTAAAACCAGCTATCCGGGGCAAGCGCCACAAGTGGTACAAGATCAGGTAACATTCCCGCTGACTACAGCAATGTTATCGGTACCGGGAGCTAAAACGGTGCGAGGTTATTCGTTTTTTGGTGATTCTTATGTGTATGTGATTTTTGATGATAAAACCGATTTATATTGGGCGCGTAGTCGGGTTTTAGAATATTTGAGTCAGGTTACAGATAATTTACCGGCTAATGCTAAGCCTCAATTAGGGCCTGATGCAACCGGAGTTGGTTGGGTTTATTTATATGCGCTGATTGATAAAACCGGCCAACACGATTTAAGCCAACTGCGTAGTATTCAAGATTGGTTTTTAAAATACGAACTGCAAACAGTGGAAGGCGTTTCTGAAGTTGCTGCAATAGGTGGCATGGTCAAACAATATCAGGTTCAGGTTAATCCGGATAAGTTACGCGCGTATGGTATTCCACTCAGTCATATTCAAACTGCTCTTAAACGCGGTAATCAGGAAACTGGCGCATCTGTTGTTGAAATGGCTGAAGCTGAATATATGGTGAGTGCAACCGGCTATATAAAAAACATTGATGATATAGCTGCAATTCCGCTTGGGATTACCGAAAAAGGCACAGCTTTAACAATAGGCGATTTAGCCGAAATAAACTTAGGCCCTCAAATGCGGCGTGGTATTGCCGAGCTAAATGGTGAAGGCGAAGTGGTTGGTGGTGTGGTTGTGATGCGTTTTGGCGAAAATGCACAAAAAACCATAACCGGTGTTAAAGCTAAGTTGGAATCGCTTAAACAAAGCTTACCGGCAGGGGTTGAAATTGTTAGCGTTTATGACAGATCCCAGTTAATTGAACGGGCAGTCGATAACCTTTGGCAAAAGTTGCTGGAAGAATTGGCAATTGTTGCTTTGGTTTGCATTATATTTTTATTTCATATTCGCTCTTCAATTGTGGCGATTGTATCGCTCCCTATGGGGATTTTAGCTTCGTTTATTATCATGCATTGGCAAGGAATTAACGCCAATATTATGTCGTTAGGCGGAATTGCAATTGCGATTGGCGCAATGACAGACGGCGCTATTGTGATGATCGAAAACATGCATAAACATCTTGAAAAAGCAGATCCTGATCAGCTTGGATTAAGCGCTCAAAAACGCTGGCAAATTGTTGCTCAATCTGCCAGTGAAGTTGGACCTGCTTTGTTTTTTAGCTTATTGATAATTACCGTAAGTTTTATGCCTGTGTTTATTTTAGAAGCGCAGGAAGGGCGAATGTTTGCACCACTGGCGTTTACTAAAACATACGCTATGGCTGCGGCAGCCGGTTTAGCCATTACTTTAGTGCCTGTGCTCATGGGGTATTTTGTTAAAGGCAAAATTTTAAGTGAAGATAAAAACCCGATAAACCGGTTATTAATTGCCGGTTATATGCCGGTATTAAAAAGCGCTTTAAATTACCCTAAAACCAGTTTATTACTGGTGGTGATGCTCACTGTGGTTGGCTTTTATCCGCTTAATAAAATTGGCAGTGAATTTATTCCGCCTTTAGATGAAGGGGATTTAATGTATATGCCAAGTACGTATCCGGGCATTTCTATTGGTAAAGCACGGGAGTTATTACAGCAAACGGATAAGTTAATTCGTACTGTGCCTGAGGTTAAAACTGTATTTGGTAAAGTTGGCCGCGCTGAAACCGCAACCGATCCCGCGCCGCTAACTATGATAGAAACTTTTATTCAGTTAAAACCTAAAAGCGAATGGCGCGCAGGAATGACACCCGATAGATTAAAGCAGGAATTGGATGCGCTGATTCAATTCCCTGGGGTCACCAATGCTTGGGTGATGCCGATTAAAACCCGAATTGATATGTTGGCAACTGGGATTAAAACGCCGGTGGGTATTAAAGTTGCCGGACCTGATCTCAAACAAATTGAGAAAATTGGTCAACAAATTGAGCATATTCTTAAAAATGTGGCGGGCACAGCTTCGGTTTATTCTGAGCGAGTCGCCGGTGGACGTTATATTAAAGTGGATATAGATCGCCAAAAAGCGGCTCGGTTTGGATTAAATATTGCCGATATTCAGCAGGTGGTGGCAACCGCAATTGGCGGCATGAATGTAACTGAAACGGTTGAAGGGCAAGAACGTTATGCTGTTAATTTACGGTATCCGCAGGATTATCGTAACTCGCCGGAACAGTTATCCAGATTGCCGATTGTGACCCCAAATAATCAAAAAATCGCGTTAGCGGATGTTGCTCATGTTTATATTGAAATGGGTGCGCCCGGTATTAAAAGTGAAAATGCTAGACTGAATGGCTGGAGTTTTATTGATATAGAAGGGGTTGATGTTGGCAGTTATATTACGCAGGCCAAGCAGGAATTAGCTGAGCAGTTAAATTTACCGACCGGTTATTCAATTAGTTGGGCCGGTCAATATGAATACATGCAACGCGCTAAAGCTAAACTAGCGTATGTGGTGCCGCTGACGCTAGCGATTATTATTGTACTTTTATACCTTAATTTCAGAAGTTTAACTCAAGTTGTGATGATTATTGCAACTTTGCCACTGGCATTAATCGGTGGTATTTGGTTAATTTATTTACTTGGGTTTAATTTTTCTGTAGCCGTTGGTGTTGGTTTTATTGCTTTGGCTGGTGTTGCGGTTGAAATTGGGGTGATTATGCTAGTGTATTTAAATCAAGCATTAGCCAATGCAAAAGCAAGTCAACAAACGCTATCGGTTGCTAACCTTAAACAAGCGATTTTAGACGGTGCAGGGCTTAGAGTTCGCCCGGTTATGATGACAGTGGCAACCATAGTATTAGGATTATTACCTGTTGTGTATAGCTCGGGCACAGGCTCAGAGATAATGAGCCGAATTGCTGCACCTATGGTTGGTGGCATGATAAGCGCGGTAATTTTAACTCTAATTTTAGTCCCGCTGGTTTATTTTTTAGTGAATAAACGGCAGTTAAATTAGTGATACCTTGTTCGGCCGGATAAAAATGTTAGTTCGGTTTTTATCCGGCTGGCTATTTTATTTTGTTTGTTCATTTTTTAGCAAAATAGCAGATTAAAGGTATTTTATGAGAGAAAACAGCGCTATAGATTTGTTAACTAAGTTATAGTTTTTGTCATAAGACTAGAAAAATTAAAAATTTAACGCTAGGCTAAGATCGGAATAACACAAGGCTCAAATATTAATCATGCTAATATTGAGTCAGATATTTAACTCAAAAAAGGAAAATAACGATGAAATCATTTGTAAAAGCGGGAATCGCAAGTTGTCTTTTTGTGTTAGGTGCGGGTCAGGCAACTGCGGGGTTAGTTGATTCAAATCAGGTTATTCAACAGCAGGAATACCAATTCAATAAAGCTCAGGTATTATCTTTTGTTGATTCTGAGCAAGTACAAGCAAAATTAATTGAATTAGGCATTCAGCCAGAAGATGCGAAAAATCGTATCGCAAATATGACCAGCGAAGAGCTGGCCTCGTTAAATCAACAAATTAATGAAGCTCCGGCAGCTTCCGGTATTGTTGGTACGATTATTACTGTGATGGTTGTAGTTGCTGTATTAGATGTAATGGGCATTACCGACGTGTACCCATTTATTCGCCCTTTATAAAATATTGATTTATTAATCAACCTCACGGTAATCAAGGAATTCATGTTTAGTTGTTTAAAATCTGCATTAAATGCAGTGAAAAAAGCCAGCATTATTGCTGGCTTTTTATTGGGGTTAACCGCGTGCCAAACGCCGCCGCATACCCAAATGTTATTACAAAATCCGCCTAATATCGCGCCGCAGCATATTATTGCTGATGTGCCGTTTTATCCACAGCAGGATTATTATTGTGGGCCTACAACATTAGCTGAAGTTGCTAATTTTTATGGACAAAATCATACACCAGAGCAAATTGCACCGAATACTTTTGTGCCAGAACGTAAAGGCACTTTACAAATTGAAATGAAAGCTGCGGCTCGTCAGCTTGGTTTTTTAGCTTACACAGAGCAGGGCGATTTAACTCAATTATTATCTTTAGTTGAGCAGGATATTCCGGTTATTGTACTGCAAAATAATTCAATTGAATTAATGCCCAAATGGCATTATGCCGTTGTTATTGGTTATGACATGCAAGCGCAGCAAGTTATTTTGCATACCGGTGTGACAGAAAGTCATAGATTAAACTTTGCAACTTTTGAACGTACTTGGGCAAGAGGTCAATATTGGATGTTGGCTATGTTGCCACCTCAAACGGCAAATAATCAGTTAAATGCGTTTATTTACACCAAAGCTGCGCAGGATTTATTAGATACTAATCAGCAAAATATTGGCCAAAGCGCGCTAAAAACCGCTACTTTGCAATGGCCTGATAACTGGCTGGCGTATTTTTTACTGGCGAATAATCAGATAAAACAATCACCGCAAACTGCGTTGGATTGGTTTGCTAAAGGGTTTGAATATGGCAAGCAGCAAACCGCTTATTTAAATAATTATGCTTATGCTTTAGGGCTGGCTAATTGTTATTCAGAAGCGAAAAATATGATTGAACAAGCACTTAAATTATCACCAGAAGATGAAAATTTACTTGATACTCAAGCTCAGTTAAATCGTTTAGAACACAATGCAGTACTAATTCAGAAATGCCCTAAACATAATGTGTTCAATATAACCTCAGGAAGATTTTAACATTAAGTAAAGCGTTAGTTGGTATTTAAAATGTACAAAGGCAATATCTAATTTGGGTTTAACTTAAAACCCAAATTAGATCGTTTTAAGTTAAAAGCTGACTTGCACACTTAACCATAGGTTTCTGGCTTTGTCTTTTACGTTGTAGTCGTCAGTGAAAACAACTTCGCTGATAACGCCCCGACCAGTTAAATATTCGTATTCACCATCATTATTTAAGTCATTATACTCGGTTGAATAAGAGGTAAAGTCTTCATCCAATAAGTTATTAATGCGGCCTAAGACGCGAATATTTTCGTTAATCTGGTAACTTGCGCCTAAGTTAAGCACTTTATATTCTTTATAATAAAGTGGCTTGTTTAATGTGCTGTCCCAGCCGCGATAACGGTCTGAACGAATTTCTGTTTGTAAAAATATATTTAGATCAGAACTTGCTTGCCAGTTTAATGAGGCATTTGCCATGTGTTCGGCTGTGTTGGTTAAAGGCTGGCCTTTAGATGAGCCACTTTTTTGCTCGCTGTCTGTCCATGTGTAGTTTGCGTTTAACCACCAGTTGGCTGATATTTCTATTTTACCGGCCAATTCAAGACCTTGAATATCTACTTTATCTATATTAATTTTTTGGCTGTAGGTTTGATAACCCAACTCATCGTAAGCGCCTAAATTAACACAAGGTCTTTCACCGCCGGTTACGGTACAGCTGTATACGGTATCGCCGCTGGCAATTTTATCTTCAAACTTGGTATTAAAATAGGTGATGTTAAAGTTATGCCCGTCAACTAAATCACTCCAATAAACGGCAATTTCACTGTTTACACTGGTTTCTGGTTGTAAATCAGGGTTACCGGCAAAAGGAGAGGTGCCTTGTCCGCCAAAACCGGTAATACCGTCATATAAATCAGTTGTTTGTGGCGTTTTATAACCTGTACTCACGCCACCTTTGATGGTCCATTCATTGCTAATGGCATAAACCGAATATAAGCGTGGTGAAGTTTGACTACCAAATACATCGTGGTTATCCTGACGTACACCTGCGGTAATGGTTAAATCTTCGATTGGAGACCAGTTATCTTCTGCAAATAATGAATACATTTTTTGCTCTTGAACATGGCCTGCTTGGTTGCTTTCCATACCAAATACACCGTCAATTAATTCACCATCAATTAACTGACCACCAATAATAAATTGGTGGAAACCAACAAAGTTTTCAACTGGAATATCTAGTTTTACATCCAATGTATATTGATTGCTTTCAAGCGGTCTTTTTGGGCGCGGTAAAAAGGTTTCTTCCGCTAAGTTTTTACGTTCTTCTTCGCTCATACCTGCGTAATCGCCAGTGCCATCGTACATAGCTTGTAAATCCTGACGTTCTGCCACTGATAGCGGTAAAGTACGGCCATCATTGCTGGTATCAACATAAGCGAGTGAGACAAAACTTTTACCAAAATCCCAAGTACCTGAGTGGGTTAAAGACCACCATTGGCGATTATATTCCTGATCGGCAGCATAACCGGCTCTTGGGTTAACCGAGCCTCGGCTGTCTTGCCAGATTGATTCTATATTATCTTTAGTGCCAAGTGGGTAGGTGATTTCACCGGTTTCTACATCGTAACTTGGGGTATTGTCATAAACTTGATTTGAGTTATCAAAATCAAACTGAATGGTATGGTTTTCAGATGGCGTATAAATAAGTGAAAAACCATATTGCTGATTGGTACTGTCTACTGTTTTACCACCGCTACCGAATCCAAGTGAACGTTGATGAACTTTACCGTTAGGATCGACCGCAGGCTCAAATTGTGGTGAAGAAGCTAAACGCTCATAAATACTGCCGCGCACCCCTAAACTAAGAGTGTTTTGGAGAAGTGGGCCCATTAAAGTAAAATCGGTTGTGATGTCATCCCCAAACTGATCATCCTGCTGTAAACTACGGCCAAAAGTAATTGAACCAGACCATTCTTTTGGTGCTTTTTTGGTAATAATATTAATTACCCCACCTAACGCATCGGCACCATATAAGGTAGAAGCAGGGCCTCGAATAATTTCAATTCTTTCAATCGCATCCATTGGCGGAATATGACCAAATGCATTTCCACCAAAGTTATTTGGATAAATATCACCGTGGTTATTCTGACGCTTACCGTCAATTAACACTAAGGTATATTCTCCGGTTAAGCCCCGCATACTAATGCTACCTTGACCTGTTTTATCTCGGGTTGTGCCAATATCAATACCTTCTTGATATTTTACAGCGTCCAGTAAGGTTGTGAATGAATGCTTACGTAAATCTTCTTCAGTGATCAAAGAAATACTGGCTGGTGCATCGGTAATTTTTTGCTCAAAACCAGCTGCGGTGACTACGATGACTTCCATTTTTTCATTGGTGGTATCGTCAGTTTGTGCTTGAGCTGATGCAAAGGTGCTGATTAAAGGTAAGGAGCAGGCTAATGCTAAGCCGTAGGTGCTTTGATTTAACTTATATTTTTTCATTGTTATATCCTGATTTATCAAAACTTGAGCGATACACCAGACAACCAGAACATAATAAAAAATCAGTTAAGGTTAAATAATGATCGACATAATATGGCGGGAAGTATAAACGTAAGGCATAATATGTCAACAAATGATAATTATTTTTAATTGCATTGTTGTTTTGGTTTTGATTTGAAAGTGAATCAGGGTATTTCAAAAAATAGATGAAAAGTTGAACTGGCAGGTACAAAAAAGCCGGTAACCACACAAAATAGTTACCGGCTTAGCAGGGACTCAAGCAATTAAGTCAATGATTAAGCAATAAACTTAATTAGATATATTGGTTAATAATATTTTCAAATAACTCTTGTTTACCAGAGATTTGCTCAGGCTCACCAACTGCAGCACCAATTTCAGCTAATTCTTCTAGCGTGATTTTGCCTTCAGTAAACTCTTTACCTTTACCAGATTGGAAAGTTGAGTAGCGCTCTGCACGTAACGCTTTATATTTTGACTTAGTTAAAATTTCGTCAGCAATAATTAAACCGCGTGCGAATGTATCCATACCACCGATATGGCCTAAGAAAATATCTTCCATATCGGTTGATTCACGGCGAGTTTTGGCATCAAAGTTAACACCACCACCTTGTAAGCCACCAGCTTCAACAAATACCAACATAGCTTCTACCGCTTCATTAATATTATTAGGGAACTGGTCTGTATCCCATGCATTTTGATAATCACCACGGTTAGCATCAATTGAACCTAAAATGCCGTTATCAGCTGCAACTTGTAACTCGTGCTGGAACGTATGGTTTGCTAATGTTGCATGGTTTACTTCAATGTTGACTTTAAAGTCATCTTGCAAGCCATATTTATTTAAGAAACCTGAAACAGTTGCCGTATCAAAATCGTACTGGTGTTTTGTTGGTTCCATTGGCTTAGGCTCAATAAAGAAATTACCAGTAAAGCCTTGTTTACGGGCATAATCTTTCGCCATGTGTAACCAAGCTGCAAAGTTATCAAGCTCTTGTTTCATATTCGTATTTAATAATGAAACGTAACCTTCACGGCCACCCCAGAATACGTAGTTTTCACCATTTAGTTTAATGGTTGCATCAATCGCTAATTTTAACTGTGCACCGGCACGCGCTAAAGTTGGGAAGTGTGGGTTAGTACCAGCACCATTCATGTATCTTGGGTTTGTGAACAGGTTAGCTGTACCCCATAATAATTTTACGCCAGATGCTGCTTGCTTTTCTTTAGCGTAATCAGTGATGAAGTCTAGCTTTTTACCAAATTCGTCAACGCTTGAATTTTCTTCATCAATTAAATCTACATCATGGAAGCAGTAGTAAGGCAGATTCATTTTTGTGAAAAATTCAAATGCAGCATCCATTTTGGCCGTTGCACGGCCTTTCGCGTCTGCATAATCATTCCATGCAAATTTTTGTGTACCCGGACCAAACGGGTCGTGGCCTTGACCACAAAATGTATGCCAGTAACAACCAGAAAAACGTAACCATTCTTTCATGGTTTTGCCCGCTACTACGCGGTTTTCGTCATACCATTTAAATGCAAATGGGTTATCAGAATCACGACCTTCAAATTCAATTTTTCCAACACTTGGGAAAAACTCTTTATCACCTAAAACTACGCTCATAAAACACCTCAGTTAGTCAATGTTTGTTAAAATCTTTTGGTTTAAATATCAACTGGTTGACAGTTAATTACAGATCTAAATCTGCTTTCCAGTTTTGATAAGCCTGAGCATATTGCTCTGCTTTATCTGCTTGTGGTTCAAAACGTTCAACTAAAGTTAAACCGTTAAACATTTCTTCACGATTAGTAAAATAGCCTAGACCTAAGCCTGCACCGCGGGCTGCACCTTCAGCGCCATCGGTATCATATAGCTCAACACTGGTTTGGCAGCTATTTACAAAAGCTTCTACAAAAATAGGGCTTAAAAACATATTGCCTTTACCAGCTCGTACAACCTGACTGCTTACGCCCATATCGGTTAATACGTCAAAGCCATATTTAAGCGCAAATACAATACCTTCTTGTGCACTGCGAATCAGATGGCCTAATTGATGGCGGTTAAAGTCGATATTACGCATGTGACCGCCAATATTTTTATTTTGTAAAACTCGTTCTGCGCCATTGCCAAACGGATGCATAATTAAACCGTCTGAACCAATTGCGACTTCACTCGCCATTTGGTTTAACTCTGGGTAACTTGGCGCATGGCCTTGAGTATTTAAAATGCTACGTACCCAGCTATATAAACGGCCGGTTCCGTTTACGCAAAGTAAAACGCCATTGCGTTTATCTTGCTCGGTATTCGAAACATGCTGAAATGTATTTACCCGCGAAAGTGGATCATAAGCATTTTTATCTGTTACTGCGTATACCACCCCAGATGTACCAGCTGTTGCAGCTACTTCACCGGGTTCCATTACGTTAAGTGATAATGCATTATTAGGCTGATCGCCACCGCGGTAAGTGACCTTGATCCCAGCTTTTAAACCAAGCTCTAAAGCGGCTTGGGCACTTACGCTGCCTTGGTCGCCAAAGCTTGGCACTACCTCGGGAATTAAATTTGCTTCAAAGCCGTATTCATTTAATACACTACTGGCGATATTGTTTTCAGCAAAGTTCCACAATACACCTTCGCTTAAACCCGAGGCAGTAGTGCTGGTTTCGCCAGTTAATTTCATGGCAATAAAATCACCCGGCAACATAATTTTATCAATTTGTTGATAAAGCTCTGGTTGGTTTTCTTTAACCCATTTTAATTTTGATGCGGTAAAATTACCTGGTGAGTTTAATAGCTCAGCTAAACATTTATCTTCGCCAATCGCTTTAAATGCTTTATCACCAATTTCAACTGCTCGGCTATCACACCAAATAATAGCAGGGCGGATCACTTGCTGGTTTTTATCTACACAAACTAAACCATGCATTTGATACGAAATACCAATTGCTTCAATTTGTTTTGGATCAAACTCCGCATTATCAAACAGTTCGGCACAAGCAGACTTAACTGCTTGCCACCAGGCATTTGGATCTTGTTCGGCAAAACCGGCTTGCGGTGCATTAATTGCCATTTCTGATTTTGGATAATGAGTTGATGCAATACTTTTTCCGGTTTTTGCATCTAACACAGATACTTTGCTCGAAGAGCTGCCAATATCAAGACCTAAAAAATACATGATAGTTAAATTACCTTTTTAAAATGTTAGCACTGTGCCATGCCTGACAAAGATGGTTTGTTGCTTTTGTGTAAAAAAATATTATCACATTGGAAAGAGAGTTTAGGTGGGGAATGCCAACTCAACAAGTGTTAAATTTTGTAGTTTAGTTATAATTTTTTATATTTTGAAAGGTTTTTAGAGATTAGATATAGTTAAAGTGAATATTTGTTTTGAATTACTTACAAATCAGGTGATTTTAAAAGAGAATTTTTAATTTAGAAGTAAGTGGATAAAAAAGCCAATATATCAATATTGGCTTAATGATGGTTAAGTAAAGTGGTTATTTTACTTCTAACAATTCATGATATTCTTTACGCAACTCACCTAACTTTTTTAACTGAGCTTGTAGATTTTCGATTTGACCCGCTTCAACCTGAGCCATAACTAAAGCTAGTTGAGTGCTGAGTTTTTCCATGCCTTCATCAAAGGTTTTTTGATCTTCTGGGCGCACTTTTTGCTGTTTAGCAATTTCAACTTGCTCTTTAAACTGAGCTAAAATTTGTTTTTTCTCATCAATAGATTGAGCATCACGCAATGCTTTAAAGTTAGAACCCATCGATTCCATTGCATCGTGCAATGGTTCTGGCTGGCTACAACCCGCTAAAAAAGCAGCAGTTAAAAGGCTGGTTAGTAAAATTTTTCTCATTGTTTTATCCCACAGTTATAATTTGGTTTTACTTTAAATTGAATAAAATATTGATTCAAGCTAAGTATCAGATAAATTTGCTAAAGTAGACCTTTATAGCTGAAAATAGTTTCATTTATGGTTATAACTCAAAATATTAATCACTTTTTATGGATGTTCAGATGATGTTTTTAAAAGCTAAACGCAGTGGCGTTTTATTTAAATCTTTAATGGCGGTTGTATTGTCTGCCAGTGTTTCAAATGTGAATGCTAAGCCAATTGAATTTGTGGTGAGCAGTAATGTTGCGGATAAAACCTATTTAAATAATCAGCAAAGTGGTGTGTATCAACTTACTTTAGACAGCACTAAGCCTGCTGATTACCAGCTTGAGTTGTTGTTTGCTAATCCAAGTCCATCTTATTTATATGTTGAAAAGAGCGGTAAAATTTTAGTCTCAACCGGTGACAGTCAAGCTGGGGTTGCGATTTACGATAAAAATGAGCAAGGTCAGTACCAGTTATTAAACCAGTTAATGGGACTGGGTAATAATGCTTGTCATATTAGTTATAATTCGGCTCAAAACTTAATTAGTCTGGCTTTTTATTCATCACCATTTGCTAAGTTAGTGAGTTATAACGCGCAAACACAGGATTTATCACAACTTCACCAATTTACCCATACCGGCAGTAGTGTCACAGAGCGTCAAACTGAGCCTCATCCACATTGGTCAGGCTGGTCACCGGAAGGTAAATTTTTATATGCAATTGATTTAGGAATTGATGAAGTTAAGCAATATTTTTATCAAAATGAGCAATGGAATATGCGTACGGCTGCAACATTAGATGCTGGAGATGGTCCGCGCCATATTGCTTTTCACCCAACTTTAAATCAGGTTTATTTATTAAACGAGCTGTCTAATACCTTAGTGGTATTTGAGCAGAATTTAACCTCAGGTAAATTAGCCCGCAAACAAAAAGTGAGTACATTAAGCGCTGGCTTTAAAGCTCATAGTCAGGCTTCGGCAATTCGTATTTCTAACGACGGTCGATTTGTTTATGTATCTAACCGTGGGGAAGATACGATTGCTGTATTTAAAGTATTGGCAGATGGTCAGGTTAAACATATTCAAAGCGCCACTTCCGGCGGTCACTGGCCGAGAGATTTTAACTTTTCGATTGATCAGGATTTTATTTTGGTGGCTAATACTCGTGGTGATGCGTTAAGCCTTTTAGCACGTGATGCTCAAACTGGTTTATTAACCGATACTGGACATACTTACCCAATAGCGACACCTAAATTTGTTGAAGCCGCTTATTTTTAAGTTTTACTGCAACCTTGCTGTCATTATTTCTGTGCTATTTTTATATTGATTTAGCTATTGCTAGTATCGTTTTAATGTAACTCTGAATGGTTAACTACCTGTCGCTTTAAACGCCATTTATAGCTTCAAAGCGACAGGTATAAAACGGGCTAAAGCCCGATTTACAATGTCATTTCAACCACACAGAAGTTTATAGAACGATACTGATTCAAATTTAAAAGGACAAAATAATGGCAGGTAAAATATTATTAGGTACGCGTAAAGGTACGGTTATTATTGAAAAGCAGCAAGCAGGCTGGTTTGTCCGGCCGATAATGCATCAGGGCATTCCGGTTTGTTATGCTGCACAAGATCCAAGAGATGGCACTTTATGGGCCTGTTTAGATCATGGTCATTGGGGGCCTAAATTATCTCGTTCCCACGATGGTGGAAAAAGCTGGCAGGATGTTTTGTCGCTTAAATATCCGCAAGGTGCGCGCTATATTGTTAAATACCTGCCAACCGAAGATTTTGATCCACAAGCGCCAGCCAGTGATCCCGAATATCAAGATGCCAGTGTTTATAAAATTTGGAATTTAACTTTTGGCAACTCAGATCAGCCGGGACGAATTTATGCTGGAACCATCCCAGGTGGTTTATTTATCAGTGATGATGGCGGCGATAGCTGGCAATTAAATCGTCCGTTGTGGGATCATGAAAGTCGAGGCGGTGATTTATTTGCAGGTGATGCGACTTCTGAAAATAAATGGTTTGGCACCCCAGCGAGTATTGACTATGGTGTATTTGAACCCGGTATTCACTCTATCATTGTTGATCCAAACAATAGCCAACATTTATATGTTGCTGCTTCATCCGTTGGTGTTTTGCAATCAACCGATGGTGGATTGTCTTGGCAGGGCTGTAATCAAGGTATGCTAAACGATTATTTACCAGATCAGCAAGCCGAGTGGGGGCATGATCCACATTTTGTTTCGGCTTGTAAATCGAATGCCAATTATCTTTGGCAGCAAAATCATTGTGGGGTGTTTTTTAGCGATAATGGCGCTAAAAGCTGGCAAAAAGTTAGTCAGCCAGGAAATGGCGTTCATTTTGGTTTTCCGATAGCAGCGGATGATAAAGACGGTCAAACAGCTTGGGTGGTTCCGGCAAAAGCCGATTCTGAAAGAATGACAATCGACGGTGGTTTATTTGTCGCGCGTACTACCGATGGTGGAAAAAACTGGCAAAAATTTACAATGGGATTACCGCAGAACAATGCCTACGATATTGTTCTGCGCCACGCTTTAGATGCAGCCGGTGATTGTGTTTGTTTTGCCAGTACAACCGGCAATGTGTATTTGTCTGAAGATAGAGGCGAAAGCTGGCTTTGTTTGGGAAATCATTTTCCACCTGTGTATTCAGTTCGGTTTGCTGATTATGCCTAAAGTTAAATTAACCACTCATTTGTATCGTTATTTTCCTGAATTAGAGCAGCAAGAGCTATGGGTAGAAGGAAAATATGTTAAACAAATGATAGATAATTTGGATGTAGCTGCGCCGGGGATAAAACAGTATTTGCTGGAGGATTCAGGTGCAGTCAGACGCCATGTTTTAGTGAGTATTCACGATACTTTATTAATTGATCGAAAAACCTTATCAGATAATGTTCCGCCAGACGCGACATTATATATTTTTCAAGCGCTCACGGGTGGTTAAATTTTCGTCAACTTGGGGTAAATGATATTAGCGTTTTTAAAATTTAGCCTGAGAAAGCTGATAGTGAACCATTTCATTATCAGCTTGCAAATAAATACTATTTGGATCGATTAAATTGGGTTTAAGCTCATTGGCTTTTTTAATATAAATAATTGCAGCTTCTATATTGCCTTGAATTAATGCGCGTTCAGCTAACGATTTTAAATAATGCGGGTTATCTGCATACAACTGATGAATAATATTTTGAATTTGGGTTTGCTGCTCTGGACGATTAGTTTTGCCATATAAATTTTGCAAATTGATTAATACACCATAATTTTTGGCATCAAGTGAAATCGCATATTCAAGCACGGTTTCGGCCAGTTCATATTTTTCTAACCGGTTGAGCAAAGCGCCCATGTTATTCCACATTTCAGATTCGTTTGGCGTTAAGCGAATTGCTTGTAAGTAATAACGGTAAGCTAAAGCCAACTTATTTTGTATCAGAGCCTCTGAGCCTAAATTATTTAAATAAACAGATTGAGCCTGTTTATCATCTAAAGCGATACCTGAGTTTTTATTAAAATAAGTTTTGTCATTAAAATCGACCACTATACTCAAATCATGCTTTTTATACATAACCGTATTAACATGGGTTAGTTTGGTTAATACCCCATTTTGAGAGTGCCAAATCGGTTTTGAGTGAGCTTCCTGAAACTGGCTGTTTAGCCCGGCAGCTCGCCCAAGTGCTACCATCATAGCGGTGAGTGATACACAATTGCCGCGTTTTTGTTCAAAAGTTTGTGCCGCGGTTTGAGTCGTAAACATTTCGTAATCAATTAAATAGCCTTTGTTATAAAACAATGAGTTATATATTTTATTTACTTTGGCTTCGGCGTTAAGACCTTCTAATTGCAGGTTATCAACAAATGACTGCATTTGAGGTGAAATCGCTAAAAATTCGGTTGAATCTAAAGTGTCTAGTTGAGGGCTAAGTTCAAATAATTGCTCGGGTAAATCCGGTTTTTGTTGTTGGCTTAATAAATAATCCGGCATTAAGCTGCAAGCACTTAATTCTATAATGCAAAAAAAGGTCAGCATTTTTATAAATGCTGAACCGGATAGATAGCATTTATTCACTAGCATAATTAAACCAGACTCATTTATACTGTTTTAAGTATAGCTTTTAACCTTTTGTTTACATTGATTTTGAGCTACTCGCTTCAAAGTCTGTTAATTCTAATTCAAAAAACTGTCCTATTTGGTGGACAAATAATAATACTCAAGCTTAGAGCCTGTTTATCTTTGTATTATTTTTGAGCAATAGGCTATTTTAATCATTAACAAAGCAGAATGAGTGTGGTTTAGTTGTTCTAAATAAACG
>NZ_JAOPFU010000004.1 GCF_025515275.1 Catenovulum sp. 2E275 | reverse complement strand
ATTAACTAAAAACCAGATTTTACAACAGGCAAGTACCACGGTATTAAGTCAGGCAAATCAAAGACCACAAGCTGCATTGTCTTTATTAGGTTAATATTTAATCGAATAACCTGAACTTAAAATGGCAGGCGAATGAATTTTAATGGAATAAAATGTTGGCCTGCTTTGTGCTTTACTTTAGATGCAAAAATGTTTTGCGCTGTATTTGTCAAAAAACTGACTTTAGACTCCCTTAATCTTTAATCAGTGACTTATACAGGTGTTGTACGGCAGTAGTAGTGGCCTAAACCCTCACTACCTCCTGGCATTGCTACTGTCGTTCAACAAATTTAACCTTTCTATTTATTGATTCTACTTTATTCGTTTATTGTATCTGTTGTTGTAGCTTGAATACTAAGCTGATTATCTTCAATTTCTTCGTATTTATCTGCGGCTAAACGCTGCGCTAAATTCAACTCTCTGGCTGTTAAATGCTTTTGTAAATCTAGTTGAACTGCTTTAGCTTCTGTTGCGCCATATATATTAGCTAGACTCATCCAAACATAACTATGAATAACAGATTGCGGTAAACCTTCGGCTTTAATAAACATAGTGCCTAGATAAAACATAGCTTTTGCATGGCCGGCAAGTGCTGCACGCCTAAACCATTTTGCGGCGTGAATGTAGTCTTTATGCTTAGCGTAATAAACACCGGTTGCAAAAAGTTTTTGTGGATTAAGAACAGGCTTGGCAGGTTTTAATAACTCAATTTGAGCTGCCAGATTGTTCACTTGGTTGGTTAACTGATTAAGACAATCTAATAATTGCTGATTTATATTTGTCTCAGCTTGTTCAAGCTTAGGCTCTTTAAGTTGAACTTGTGAACTTACCGGCTTTGAAAAATAATCCGTTGGAGAATCAATATCATCAGGTAGTGTGACTGCTTTGATATTAGCAAGTTCAGGGGCACTTAAATCAAGCTCTTCATGTGCATTAAACGCTAAATCATCTAATTCCGCACTGTCAGATAAATCAATATCATCATGTTTTTTGACAAAAGATAAATCATCATCAAATAATTCTAACTCCGGCAAATTTTGCCACTCTTCGGCGTCATTAAAATGCTCAAATTGTTTTTCTGAATTTACATCTTTCATCTAAGTTTTATCTTCATTCAAGTTATGATTATTTGAGTTTTAACTTTATCGGGCTTTAAAAAGAGTGTAAACCAAAGTTTAATTATTTAAAGTAAAACTCTTCACGCTTTAGTACATTTATTATTAGGTTATTTTTGATTAAGATAATTCAAAGCTAAATAAATGAATTTTGAATGAATAGTTGATTTTTAACTCAATTTGCTTTTTAATGCGCGCGCGTCTTAAATCAGCCCTGTGCTGATCTCAAAGACCGGAAGAGGAGCGGTGTTCAGGTAACTGGAAGGAGAGGGCTAAGCCTTGACGATTTCCAGCTAGGGGAGCATCCGCCGAGAAGTTTAGTAACTTAGTTTTTATTAAATTTCGGTTAGTGAGGTTGAATCCTACTAATTGTCACCAGTTAGGTGGAGAGCTTTCGGCCTTTGCTGTGAAGTCTTTTCTTCATTTCAAAGCCTCTGCTTTCCCTATTTTAGAATTTAATTTTCGGGGAAAATAATGAAAAACCTTATCGTTGCTAAATTTGGTGGAACCAGTGTCGCCAACTTTGAAGCCATGTCGCGCTGTGCTGATATTGTCTTGGCCGATTCTAATATTCGAGTGGTTTGTGTGTCCGCTCAATCCGGCGTTACCAACCGTTTAGTGAGTTTAACCCGTGCTGAAATTACGCTTGCTGAGCGTGAGACAACTTTAACTGAGATTCGAGAAATTGAGTATGCAATTGTTGAAGCTTTAGGTAAGCCTGAATGGGTTTGTTTAGCATTAGACAACTTATTAAATGAATTAAAAACAGTTGCTAACTCTGAAAACTTAGTTAACTCAATGCAGTTAAAAGATCAAATTCAGTCTTACGGTGAGCAAATGTCATCACTATTATTTGCTGAAGTCATGCGCCAGCGCGGTGCTCATGCAGTTAATTTTGATATTCGTCAGGTATTAAAAACTGATAATAACTATGGCAAAGCTGAACCAAATGTTGAGCAAACTCGTTTACAAGCTGAAAAATTAATTGCGCCAGAATTAGAAAAAACCGTATTTATTACCCAAGGCTTTATTGGCTCTGATGATGAAGGCCATACAACGACTTTAGGCCGTGGTGGTAGTGATTATAGTGCGGCACTCATTGCAGAAGCTTTAGATGCTGAAACATTGCAAATTTGGACTGATGTAACCGGCATTTATACCACAGATCCAAGATTAACTCAGGCTGCACGTCCTATTCCTGAAATTAGTTTTGATGAAGCGGCTGAAATGGCTACTTTTGGCGCTAAAATTTTGCATCCGGCTACTTTAATTCCGGCAATTCGTCGTGGTGTTGGGGTATTTGTCGGTAGTAGTCGAGAGCCTAAAGCGGGTGGTACTTGGATTTTAAATCAGGTAGAAAATAAACCACCTTATCGTGCAATTGCTTTGCGTAAAGATCAGGTTTTAGTGACTTTAAAAAGCCCAAGTATGTTATTAGCCAGCGGCTTTTTAGCTAAAGTATTTACCATTTTAGCTGAGCATAAAATTAGTGTTGATTTAGTCACAACTTCTGAAATATCAGTTTCGTTAACAATAGATAATCCAACTAACTCAACATCTAAAGGATTAAACCCACTGGTTTTAGAAAAACTAGCCGAGTTTTGTGATGTTAAAGTCGAAGATAATTTATCTTTAGTGGCTGTGATTGGTAACCATTTACAGGCTAATTCAGGAGTGGGCGGTAAATTATTAAGTGCACTAGAAAACTTTAATTTACGTATGATTTGTCAGGGAGCGAGTGCTCATAATTTCTGTTTCTTAACTAAAACAGAAGATGCTGGAAAAGTGGTTGAGCATTTACATGCTCAATTATTTGATGCGATTTAATGCTTAAGTAACCTCAACTCGGTTTAATGAATATGTTTCAAACGGCCTTTTTTCATGGGGACTGCGTTAAATTCACTTGCAATAGGCTAGCTATTGACGCGTGAATTTGCCTTGTCCTCACAAAAAAATTCTCGTTAGAAACCATTTTGAGCTATAAGGTTAAATAATTCAGATAGTTAGAATACACTTTAACCCGAATTGAGGTTAAGTAAAAACAGATTATTAAAAACAAAAAAAGCACCTTAGGTGCTTTTTTTGTTGGTAACTTAATATTTATTTAAAATCTGGTTTAAACCAATGAATCACCGTGACCTTTTTGCCAAACAATAAGAGGTTCATCTACTGCGTTAGTAAAAGTATAGCTATTTTCTGCAACTTTAACTTTATTGACTTGTTCATCGTTGGTATCAAATAAAACACGATTATTAATGCTTAATAAATCGGCATCTTCTAATGGCGCTTCAAAGTTAAAAACAACCGTATCGCTATCCACTAAATCGGCTGATTTAATTGATAAATTAACCGGCTCACCTTCGTTTTTAGTGACAGGTAAATACTCCTGAAAATAATATTCAAGGTAAGATTGATAGGCTTGTAGGTCAAGTACATCAATATCAGGTAAGTCTTTGGCTTCAACTAAATCACTTTCAATGAGTTTACGATTTACCTTTAGCGCTAATTTTACCGTTTCATCATCAACAGATAACTCGGTGGAGCTACTGCTTGATTCAGGGCTATCCGCTTGACTATTTAATGGCAATAAAAACATTAATGCCAAACTGCTTAATAGTTTATTAGAATTTTGTTTCACGTTTACACCAGATATAAATATTAAGTTGTTGTTAATAATTTGTTTTAATTTTTGATTAAGGTCAAGGGAAAAAGTTCAATATTTTTATAAATTTTTTTTATTTAAATAATCTGCATAAAAAAAAATCAATAAATGTCTAAAAAATGTCATAAACCCGTAATTTATATGGTGATGACTATAAAAATTTCAATACAGTATTATAAAAAAATATGTAACCAAGGTATACTATTTACCAAAAAATATTTCATTATTCCGATCAAAAAGGTTACAAAATGTTAAGTTATCGTCATAGTTTTCATGCTGGCAATCACGCCGATGTTTTAAAACATTTGGTTCAGTTAGGCGTGATTGAAAAACTTAAACAAAAAAATAAGCCTTTTGTTTATTTAGATACCCACAGTGGGCGTGGCATATATGACTTAGCATCAGATGAAGCCAATAAAACGTCTGAATATAAACAAGGCATTGAGCAATTATTATCTCAACACAGTGGTAGACCAGAACTGGTTCAGAATTACCTTGATTTATTAGGGGTAGATAAACAGGGCAATTGTAGCCAGTATTTGGGATCTCCTGAGTTAGCAAGGTTATCTTTACGTGATACAGACAGCCTTGTTTTAATGGAATTGCATAATAATGAAATCCGGCTATTAAAACAAAATATGCGAGCGGATGAACGGGTATCAGTACATCATAGAGATGGATTTGAAGGGTTAGGCGCTTGTGTCCCCCCTAAACCGGCAAGAGGTTTGGTATTAATTGATCCGGCTTATGAAGTAAAACAAGATTATCAGCAAGTTGTAAAACAGGTTTCAGCTGCTTATAAAAAGTGGGCGACAGGTATTTATTTAATTTGGTATCCAGTTTTAGCGAGTTCGCGTGATTATAGCCACAGCTTAATTAAGCAATTATCAGCGCAGGGTTTTAAAAACATGCTCAAAATTGAACTCGCGGTGAGTGAGCAGCAGCAGGATTTTGGTATGCATGGCTCTGGTATGTTAGTGATTAATGCACCGTTTCAGTTAGATCTGCAAATTAAACAGGTCACAGACTGGTTATTGCCTTTATTAGCGCAGGATGATCAAGCTTACGTAGACATTGAGTGGTTAGTTAAGCCTGAATAATCAGTAGAGCCTGTTTATCTTTGTATTATTTTTGAGCAATAGGCTATTTTAATCATTAACAAAGCAGAATGAGTGTGGTTTAGTTATTCTAAATAAACGAATTCTAATGAAGTTAAGGGTTAAAATAGCCATTGCCCTTCGGGCTGAGGCCAAAATTGTCTTATACGGCGTTAAAAATAATTCTTTTAGACGACTAAATTTCGTTATTTTTGCCTTGTCTAAGACAATTTTTTCTCTCAGCTTAAATTATAAACAAAGATAAACAGGCTCTAGCGTAAGCTTAATTCAAATGAATTTAATTCAATTCAATTCTTCAAGTAACAACTGGCTTAATTTTGCGGCGGCAGGTCCTAAACTATCAGGTTTACTGTTAATTAAATAAATTGGCATTTTACGGTACGAATGATTCGTCAGTTCAATGGCTTTTAAACGGTTGTTATCTAAATCGGATTGCAGCATAGCAAGTGGTAAAAAAGCAAACCCGATTCCGGCTTTTACCGCTTTAATGGAGGTATCTGGGTGCGAAACAGTCAGCCTTTGTTCTGCGCCTAACCAACCTGCATCTTGCTGGCGTTTAATCCCAGAGTCGCGGATAACAATTTGTCTATGCAGTTTTAAATCGGCTTCACTAATTGGCGGGGTCAGTGAAAAAATGGCATGTTCAGGGTGAGCTACCGCAATCATTTTTATGGTTGTAATTGGTGTGCCTAAAAATCCCGGTAAAATTTTAGGGGATAAAACAATATCGGCTTTTTTCTCTAAAATAGCTTCATCGGTTGCTGAGAGCACAGTTTCTAATATCCGAATTCTGGTTTGTGGATATTGATTTGAAAACAGATGAATAACCTCCAAAACCGGCTCAATATGCATAACCCCATCAATCGCCAAAGTTAATTCGGTTTCCCAACCTAAAGCTAAATGGGCTGCAATTTGCTCTACATTGCTGGCGTTATCTAATAAATTATTAGCATGCCGATAAAGAGTTTCACCGGCTTTAGTTAACACCGCTTTTCTGCCTTTAATTACCATTGCTGGAGTCGGTAATTGTTTTTGAAGATTACTAATAATATAACTGATACTTGACTGACTTTTGTTTAGCTCTTCAGCTGCTTTGGCAAAACTGCCTTCATCTACCACAGCTTTAAAAACAGCCCATTGTTCGAGACTAATTTTAGGAATCTTCATAAATCACCGTTAAGATAAAGCATCTAAAAATTTGATTGTTTATAGCAGAATTTTAGTTTAATTGATTAAAAAAATGTTTGTATTATATCACTCATACAAAATTTCTAGCACATAAAAATAGAGGTAGATATGAAAAGTATTTTAAAAATTGATTCAAGTTTATTTGGTGAACATGGCGTTTCAACTCAGCTTGCTAATAGTTTAATTGAGCAACTTAAAATCAAGCATCCGCAACTGTCGGTTATTCAGCGTCGTTTTGCTGATCAAGCTGTGCCACACTTTGATGCTTCATGGATTCAGGCGTTATCAACTGAAGCAGAGCAACGAAGCAGCGAGCAGCAGCAAAAAGTAGATTACTCAGACAGTTTGATTGATGAAGTTAAACAAGCGGATGCCTTAGTCATCACTTTACCTATGTATAATTTTAACGTGCCATCTATGCTAAAAGCTTGGTTTGATCATATTGCGCGTGCTGGTGTTACATTTAAATATACTGAAACGGGTCCTGTTGGTTTAGTTGATGATAAACCTGTTTATTTAATTACAACACGTGGCGGCGTGCATAAAGGCGCAGCGCACGACACCCAAATTCAGTTTGTAAAAACCTTTTTAAACTTTATTGGTTTAACTCAAACTCAGGTTGTATACGCTGAAGCCTTAAATATGGGTGAGCAGCGAGAGCCAAGTATTGATACTGCCAAGCAAGAAATTGCTGAATTAGTAAAAGCTTAATATCCGCATTTAGGAGGATAAAATGAACAGTATACAAACGGATAAAATCCGTAAGTTGGTTGAAAAAATACCCGCCAGAGCAACATCTGATGGTGCTGGGGTCAAACTGCTTCGTGTATTTTCAGGCCCAAGAGCTGAACGTTTTGATCCTTTTTTAATGTTGGATGAGTTTGGTTCTGAATCGGCAGATGACTATATTGCAGGTTTTCCGCCACACCCGCATCGTGGTTTTGAAACCATTACCTATATGTTACAAGGCAAAATGGAACATCAGGATCACATGGGCAATATTGGTTTGTTAAGCGATGGAGGTGTGCAGTGGATGACAGCCGGACGGGGAGTTATCCATTCTGAAATGCCAAAACAAACAGAAGGCAAAATGCATGGATTTCAATTATGGCTGAACTTAGCCGCAGAAGATAAAATGCAACCCGCCTGCTACGAGGATATTTCGCCAGATGATTTACCTGTTGTTAAGTTCGATGGTTTTGAAATTACCGCCATTGCGGGTCAAAGTGTGATTAACCAAAAAGCAGTAACAGGTAAGGTTCAGCAGGTTAAAACCGAGCCGACTTATACTGATTTTAGAGTTGCACAATTGTCTGATATTGAGATTGAAATTGCAGATGACAAAACGGTTTTATTGTATTGTTATCAGGGAGAAATTTTAGTGTCAGACGATAAAGTAAAACTGACAGAGCAGCAATTAGGCCGTTTATCAGCACAAGGTAAAATTAGCCTAAATGCGGCACCAAATAGCCGGTTTTTGTTGATTGCCGGGACACCGTTAAACCAGCCTATTGCCCAGCATGGTCCATTTGTGATGAATACATTTGCTGAAATAGAACAAGCAATACGTGATTATCAAAATGGACAGCTAACCGCATAAAACAGTACACTTTAGGCTACAACAGCTTAAAGTGTATACCGCAAATGACATTTAAAATTGCCCAGGTTGGCGAAGCCGTATTACAGCAAACAGCAGAGCAAGTTAGCGTATTTGATACTGACTTGCTTAACTTTATTAATGAACTTAAAACCACTTTAATTGAAGCCAACGGAGTTGGAATTGCAGCGCCGCAGGTTTTTGACTCAAGAGCTATTTTAATTATTGCCAGTAAACCTAATGTTAGGTATCCAAATGCGCCAGATATGCCGCCTTTGGCTATGATTAATCCAAAAGTTGAGGCTCAAAGCAAAGAGCAAAATCAGGCTTGGGAAGGTTGTTTATCTGTCCCCGGTTTACGTGGTTTTATCAGCCGCTCAAATTGGGTTAAAGTCAGCTATCAAAATCAAATCGGCGAGCAGCAAGTTATTGAACTTGAAGGTTTTGTTGCCCGTATTTTTTTACATGAATATGATCATTTAATCGGTCAGACATGGCTTGATCATATCACCAGTTCAAAACAGGTTATCAGCGAAGCACTTTGGTATCAAAAGTGTTCAAAATAGTGCGCAATTTTTATAATAAATGGCGATTATTTTGGACTAAATCTAGCCGAACGGCTTGTTTTTCTGTATGATCTTGGCTCTTAAATTTAAATTTCATTCAGCTCATTAAGGGGATATTGTTAATGAAAAAAGTAGGTTTAGTTGGTTGGCGTGGCATGGTTGGTTCAGTGTTAATGAACCGCATGGTTGAAGAAAAAGATTTTGACTTAATTGAGCCAATTTTTTTCACAACTTCGCAAGCAGGCCAGGCTGCTCCTAACTTTGGTAAAGATGCAGGCTTATTATTAGATGCAAACAACATTGATGAGCTTAAAAAAATGGATGTTATCATCACCTGTCAAGGTGGTGACTATACAAAAGCGGTTTATCCAAAATTACGTGAAGCTGGCTGGAATGGTTATTGGATAGATGCAGCATCGTCTCTACGTATGGAAAAAGACGCCATTATCGTATTAGATCCAGTTAACCAAAGTGTGATTAAGCAAGGTTTAGCAAACGGCGTTAAAACTTATGTTGGTGGTAACTGTACAGTATCATTAATGATGATGGGTCTTGGCGGTTTATTTGCAAACAATGCAATTGACTGGATTTCGTCAATGACATATCAAGCTGCTTCTGGTGGTGGTGCAAAACACATGCGTGAATTATTGTCAGGCATGGGTTATTTAAATCAGTCAGTTGCTGCTGAATTACAAGATCCAGCAAGTGCCATTTTAGAAATTGATAAAAAAGTAACAGCTGCGTTAAATTCAGATGGTTTCCCAACAGATAATTTTGTTGTGCCTTTAGCGGGTAGCTTAATTCCTTGGATTGACAGTGATTTAGGTAATGGCCAAAGCCGTGAAGAGTGGAAAGGCGGAGCCGAAACTAACAAAATTTTAGGCCATGACGGCAATGTTATTCCAGTTGAAGGTTTATGTGTGCGTATTGGTACTATGCGTTGTCATAGTCAGGCATTCACGATTAAATTAAAACAAGATATTCCGTTAGATGAAATTCACGGTATGTTAGCCGCTCATAACCAATGGGCAAAAGTGGTTCCTAATGAAAAAGAAGCAACCATTAATCAACTCACTCCAGCACAAGTGACAGGTACTTTAAATGTGCCGGTTGGCCGTATCCGTAAATTGAAAATGGGTAGCGATAATATTATTTCTGCTTTCTCAGTGGGCGACCAATTATTATGGGGTGCAGCTGAACCATTACGCAGAATGTTACGCATTTTGCTTGAAGACTAAACATTAGTTTTCAAATTAGTTAAAGTTTAAAAAAGCGTCGTAATAGACGCTTTTTTTGTATAGGCGCTACAGTAAAACTCATAACGCGATTAATCTATTTCTAAAAATGCTCGAATTTCGTCAATTCGAGCCATTCCATCTTCAAAACCAACTTGAATTAATTCGCGGCAGTAATTTTGTTCAAATAACAAATAACTGATTAAACTCGATTTATGAGCGGTATTTGCATTAATACCTAAAATCTTTAATAAACCGCGAATCGAGAAAGGCATACTTTCATAATGTTTGGCTGCAATTTCGCTAAAACTTTTAGTTGGGTTTATTTGTAACGTCTGGATATTTTTTAAGCCCGACATATCCTGATATTCTGGTCTTATAAAGTTAAGCGTTTGATTAATGCGTTCCATTCTTTCAATGTCGCTGGTTAAAACATCGCTAAAAATAGTATCTAATAAATGACCGACAATCGCACCGCCAGTAGGGGGGATGGCTTTAGCATTTTGATCAAAAAAGCGGTTTTTAGGTTGATCCATTCCAATAATAAATATTTTCTGTGCGCCTAAATGAATCGGGGCACTGAGAGGTGCAAGTTGATTAATTGAGCCGTCACCAAAATATTCGCCGTGTAATTCAACCGATGGAAATACCATAGGAATCGCCGAAGATGCCATTAAATGTTCAACTTTTATCGGGCTGTGAATGCCTCTGCGTTTTGCCCGAACCCATGGTTTTATCTCATCACCGGACTGATATAAACAAACCGAATCACCAGTATGGTAAGACGATGCGGTTACTGAAATGGCTTTTAAGTAATGGTTATCAATATTAAATTGAATCCGGTTTAAATCTAATAGGTGTTCAAGCAACTCCCGCAATGGTGAGTTATCAAACCAGCTTTCGTTTTTAACCGAAATATTTTCATCTTTAAATGGTGAAAAGTTTTTAAGTAAATTACGGTATAAGGTTTTGAAATTACTTTGGTAAACCATGTCCGTTTGAAAGTTCTTCCAAACCCATTCAAGTTTTTTAACGCCTAAATGAAAGCAAGATGCATAACAGGACAATGCGGTTGCATTGATAGCCCCAGCAGACGTACCGGATAAAATTGGAAAAGGCAGGCCATGTTTACGCGGCAGAGTTTGTGCTAAGGCTTTAAGCACTCCGACTTGATAAGCGGCGCGGGCACCGCCGCCTAACAACAAAAGTCCGAACTTATTTTTATCTGTCATTTAGTTTTAGTTATGATTATCAGAGCTGCATAAATTGAGTATATACTCAATTTAGCTTTCTGTAGAGCTTAATAACCGTCTAATAACAAAAGGTAAAATGCCTCCGTTTTGGTAATATTTAAACTCATTGCCGGTATCAATTCTAATCATCATAGTGATGGTTTTTTGTTTGCCTTGAGCATCTTTAACACTAACCTCTACTGATTTTTGTCCGGCTGAAATCGCTGGAATAGAAAATACCTCGCTACCATTTAATTGATGAGAATCAGCGCTTTCGCCAGCTTTAAATTGCAGAGGTAAAATGCCCATTCCAATTAAGTTTGAGCGGTGAATACGTTCGTAGCTTTCAGCTAATACCGCTTTTACACCTAAAAGTGCAGGCCCTTTTGCCGCCCAATCTCGGCTAGAGCCTGTACCATATTCTTTACCTGCGATCACAATACTGGGTGTTTGGTTGGCTTGATAGCGCATTGCCGCATCGTAAATTGAGGTGATTTCGTCATCCGGGAAATAGCAGGTATGGCTGCCCTCTGTGCCCGGAGCAAGTTGGTTTTTGAGTCTTACATTGGCAAATGTGCCACGCATCATAATTTCGTGATTACCACGACGCGAGCCGTAAGAGTTAAAATCTTTATGGCTAATACCAAGTTCAGTTAAATATTGTCCGGCTGGGCTATGGGGGGCAATTGCACCTGCCGGTGAAATATGATCTGTGGTAATACTGTCACCCACTTTAACTAAACAGCGTGCATTATTTATATCTTCTAATGGTTTTGGTTGGCTGCCCATATCCGTAAAAAACGGCGGCTGTTTAATATAGCTGGATTCAGGCCAGTCATAAGTTTTTTGACTTGAAACATCTAACTCATTCCAACTTGAATTACCTTTAAAGACATCTGCGTATTTACTGCTAAAAATTTCATTGGTGACATATTGCTGGCTAATAGCCTGAATTTCCTGCTCGCTCGGCCATAAATCTTTTAAATAAACATCTTTACCCTGTTTATCTTTGGCAATGGGCTCTTTTGTAATATCTATTTTCATATTACCGGCGATGGCATAAGCAACAACTAGAGGAGGGGAAGCTAAATAATTGGCTGCCGTATCTGGATGAATACGCCCTTCAAAATTACGGTTACCGGATAAAATAGAACATACAGGTAATTTACCGATTCTGATTGCATCACTGATCTCATCCGGTAATGGGCCAGAATTACCAATGCAGGTGGTGCAGCCATAACCGACTAAATTAAAGCCAAGCGCATCTAAATCATCCATTAAACCGGCATTGGTTAAATATTCAGTCACAACTTGTGAGCCAGGGGCAAAAGAGGTTTTTACCCAAGGTTTTTGGCTGATCCCTAAAGCTTTAGCTTTACGAGCGATTAAACCTGCGGCAATTAATACCGATGGATTCGAGGTATTGGTACAGCTTGTAATTGCCGCAATCACAATATCGCCAGCTGATAACTCAAACGTTTGATTATTGTAAGTTACACTTACGCCCGATTCAGCTTGTTGAGGCTGAGCAGCATCTAATTCATCACCACCTTCTGCGGCAAAATCAGCACCTTGTGGCTGTTCGGTAATCGCGATCCGTTGATCTAACCAGTGTTTAAATTCATCCGCAGCCTGTGTTAATGCAATTCTGTCTTGGGGGCGGGTAGGGCCTGCAATCGAAGGTACAACCTTGGTTAAATCCAAACTTAGGGTTTCATGATAACTCGCTGGTTGGGTATTATCATCATGCCAAATTCCGAGTTGTTTTGCATAAGTTTCAACTAAGTCGATTTGTGCTTGTTTACGGCCAGTTAATTTTAAGTAATTAATCGCTTCGGCATCCATTGGGAAGATCCCGCAAGTAGCGCCATATTCAGGTGCCATATTAGCTATAGTTGCACGATCTGCGGTGGATAAATGTTTGAGCCCTGAGCCATAAAACTCAACAAATTTACCAACAACACCATGTTTTCTGAGTTTTTCGGTGACAGCTAATACTAAATCGGTTGCGGTGACTCCCGCATTTAACTCGCCAGTTAACTCAAACCCGACAACTTTAGGGAGCAGCATGCTCACTGGTTGCCCCAACATAGCCGCTTCAGCTTCTATCCCACCAACACCCCAACCTAAAATACCTAAACCATTAATCATTGTGGTATGTGAGTCAGTGCCTACTAAGGTGTCAGGGTAAGCCCATAGCTGCTCATCTGTTTCTTTAGAAAATACACAGCGGGCTAAATATTCAAGGTTTACCTGATGAACTATGCCGCGTCCGGGCGGTACAACTTTAAAGTTATCAAAATTTTCTTGCCCCCATTTTAAAAATTGATAACGCTCTTTATTACGCTCAACTTCAACCTGAGTATTTTTTTCAAACGCGTTAGGCTGAGCAAAATAATCCACCATAATAGAATGGTCGATCACTAATTCAACCGGATTAAACGGGTTAATTTTTTGCGGATCGCCTTTTAAATTTTGCATCGCATTACGCATTGCAGCTAAATCTACAATTGCTGGTACACCTGTAAAATCCTGCAAAATTACCCGCGAAGGTACAAACGCAATTTCAGTTTCTGTTTGTGCTTGGGTATCCCACTTGGCTAAAGTTTCAATATCTGAGGTTTGAACAAACTCTGCTGATTCATGCCTGAGTAAATTTTCTAATAAAATTTTGATACAGTAGGGGAGCCTGTTGGTATCAAACTGTGTTTCAACTTGTTCAAAACTAATGGTTTGATAGGTTTTATTGCCTATTGTGAGTGGTTTAACTGCCTGCCATGTTTTTTGCATTGTGTTTCCCTCGTGGCTGAAATTTTAACGTGGAATTTTTTTAAATCTGATTGCTCTAAAATTGTACGTATATAATTAAGTTAGGGATCTTTTGTATGGGTTTCAAGCCAAAAAAATTAATTAACTGCAAATTATTGCAAAGATAAAGGAGGATATATGAACAAGCCGACAAAATTTCGAGAAATAGAAGATGGTTTTGGCAAATTATTATTACCTCAAAATGCTTTATATGGCGCTCAAACGCAAAGAGCGGTTAATAATTTTAATTTTTCGCCTCGGCCAATGCCGGCCATATTTATTAAAACATTGGCGCTGATTAAACAAGCCGCAGCTCAGGCAAATGCTGACCTCAATTGCATTACAGAGCTTCAGGCCGATTATATTAAAAAAGCAGCCCAGCTTATTATTCAGCAAGATTACAGTGAGCAATTTCCGGTTAATGTATTTCAAACCGGTTCTGGCACCAGCACAAATATGAATATGAATGAAGTGCTGGCTAATTTGGCAGTTCAGCTTGCTGAAACCGATAATCAAGTAGTCAAAATACACCCAAATGATCAGGTTAATTATGGCCAAAGTAGTAATGATGTGATCCCGTCTTGTATTCAGCTCAGCAGTTTATATAGTGTAATCAAAAACTTAATTCCGGCGATAGATTCGCTGATTCTAAAACTGAATGAGTTATCAGCGGAATACAAATCTGTGATTAAAACAGGCAGAACACATTTAATGGATGCAATGCCACTGGCATTGGGTGATGAATTTGCAACTTGGGCTTTTCAGATTACTGAATGTAAAAATCGTTTATTGGAAACGTTACCCAGACTCAGCCAAATAGCTTTAGGCGGCACGGCTATTGGCACAGGGATAAACGCTCACCCTGATTTTTCAGCCACAGTTAGCCAGCATTTAACAGAATTAATCGGGGTAAAAATTAGCCCATGTGATAATTTAGCGGCCAGAATCAGCGCGCAGGATATGAGTGTTGAGCTACATAACCAACTTAAATTATTAGCCAGTATTTATATTAAATTAGCAAATGATTTACGCTGGATGAATTCAGGCCCGAATGCCGGATTAAACGAACTACATCTAAAAGCTTTACAGCCGGGTTCTAGTATTATGCCCGGAAAAGTTAATCCGGTGATCCCCGAAGCCATTATTATGCTGGCAACCGAAGTCATAGCTAACGATGTTTGTATTACGCTCGCTAACCAATCCGGTAATTTCCAATTAAATGTTATGTTGCCTTTAGTGGCAGATAAAATGTTAAATTCGATTCAAAACTTAACGGATGCCAGCCAAGCTTTTGCCAGTACAGCGTTAACGGATTTAGAAGTGAATCAGCAAAAATTAGCAGAGCAGGCAGCACAAAACCCAATTTTGGCCACTGCGCTCAATCCAATTATTGGGTATGAAAAAGCCAGCGAAATTGCAAAAGCAGCATTTAAATCTAAACGTAGTATTTTGGATGTTGCAGTGGAAAAAACGGATTTAGACAGAGCTGAGTTAGAGGCTTTATTACAACCTGAAAAACTGGCTAAGCCACGTACTTACAAATAACTTGAATTAGCATTGGATTAAATGAGCTCAGATATATAATCCAATGCTCTTTTTTCTAGCCAATATTCCCCTTTAAATAAACAATTGCCACTGATAAAACCAACATGCCCGCCTTTTTGACTCAACTCAAAAGTAACAGGTTCAGCCAATTCATTGAGGGCTGGAATACTGCTAGGAGATAAAAAAGGATCATCCGCTGCATGGATCACCAATAGAGGTTTGGCGACTGTTTTTAAAAATTGTTTACCACTAGATTTATCATAATAATCCTGTGCATTTTTAAAGCCATGGAGCGGTGCAGTGACTAAATCATCAAATTGCCACAAGTTTTTTATATTATGAAATTGCTCCGGTGTGATATTCACATACGGATTTAAATTCACCCTTTGTAATTTTCTCGATAAGTTGTCTAATAACATATCCAATAAATATTTTTGGTAAATTTGTGACGAGCCCGTTTGAATATAGCGGCAGCTTGCGGCTAAATCTAAGGGAGGGCAAATAGCAACACTGGCTAAAAATGGATTATCCTCTGCCGTTTCACCAGCAAATTTACATAATACATTTGCCCCTAAAGAAAACCCAATCGCGGCTAGTGGAGCTTGTTTAAAATGCTGTTTAACCCAGTTGCAAACAAAAGCTAAATCACCGGTTTCACCCGAATGATAAGCTCTGGGCAAACGATTTGCTTTGCCACCACAAGAGCGAAAATGAATTAATAAACCTGTCCAGCCAGCGGCTTTGATTGCATTCATCATGCCTTTAGAATAAGTGCTGTTTACTGAACCTTCTAACCCGTGTAATACAACAACTATTGGGGTTTGAGTATTGGCTGCTGGTTTTTTTGTCCAGTTTATTTCCAGAAAGTCACCGTCTGCTAATTCCAATTGCTCAGTTACAACAGGACACGTTAAGTTACGGCGTTCAATTTTTTGCCAAACGGTTTGTAAATGTTTGTTTTTGAGCCACCATGCAGGCTTAAACTGACTTTCTATAATCATTTTTTATTATTTTTTGCTTGTTGCTTTTCTATTAAAATATCGCCTTTTGAGCGTAAAGTTTTTTTATCTCGTAAATGAGCAAATGGGTCAGACGTGGCGGGTAAATTGGGTGTTTTTGTTGCTGTAGGCTGATTTTTTAACGGCTCTGCTTTAACTTTGGTTTTTTTAGTTAAGGATACTTTTACGTAAAAAAAGTAACTAATGATGATGGTTAAAATTAATCCCCATTTTGCCAGCAACACATAACCTAAATTTTGAGTTTGCCCGGTATTGTTTAAATACTCGTTAATATCATTTGCGATAAATTGAAGTAAAAAAATAGCCAGAATAACCACCAAACCAATTAAAATCTGGCGGCCAAATTTAACCCAAATAGTGGCTAAAATACTTAGTCTTAACAGAGGCTTAAACACACATCATCCTTAAATTAAACAAGCTATATCCACCAACCTAAACCTAATAAGGCTGCCACAGCTAATAATCCTTTTTCTTTAATCCGGCTGCGGATTTTATCTTCCTCTTCTTTAACTATGATTTCTAAATCATCAGGATCTAACTCTTCGGCTTTTCGTCCGGCCAAAATAATACGGGAATTAGCCGCCTGAATCGCTGATTCGCGGATTTTTTTATCTAAGTTATTTGAAATATGGGTGACCGGATTGGTTAATTTCATTAAAAGCTGCCAGTGATTAAAGGTTTATTCCTGAATAAAGTTTAGCCAAGCTTGAATGACTTTTTCAAAATCGTCAATGCCGCAGCCGTTTTGCAATAAGTCTGGATCTACCTCGCTGTCATCCGCGTTAGTTTCGCTTTGCTCGTCATCTTCAAATTCTTCGAGGTTTTTAGCATCATCCTTTAATACCGGTTTGGCGTTAGTTTGAATAACTGCTTCATCCTGATTGAGGTAAAGTGTGTATTCAGCCCCTGGTATTTTATGCTCTTTTAACTGACGTTTTTTAAGTTGGGTAATAACATTGAGTAATTCAACAATTTGGTTTTTATCTGTTGTTAACTGATATGTTAACCAGTGACCAAAATATTCTTGCTCGGTTGAGAATTCTGCTTCAAATAAGCCATCTGGCGTGCGATAAAAATCGTATTCCACTTGTATACACCTAAAATCAGTTCACTCTAGTTATCTGTATATGAGATAACTAGAGAGACTTAAACCATAAATTAACTGGCAAATGTAACACAGCAGACATAAAAGAATAAGTAGTTTTTAATGTTGAAGTAAAGCTAATTGGGGAGTTGAAAGGAAAAAGGCAGCACAATGACACGCTAAGGTTAAACGGACGTTGTGCTGCAAGTGCTTTAGGATATTTTAATTATTATTTTTCTTCTGATTTGGCAATATTGGTTAAAAATAACCAAACGTAATAACCACATAAAGCCAGCACTACGGTTAAGCCTAATAAAGATCCCCAGACAACCGGATCGGCCAGTAACATTTGTAAGCTGCTCATAACTCACCTCGTTATTGTTTGTTTCGACAACTAAACAATAGCTAAATGAGGGATTTAAAGAATTGAGCCAGATCAATTTTTAACGCAAGTTAAACCGGATTCAAAATGATATTTGATCCAGATCAAGCCTGCCATATCTTCAGCTCTGGTTAAGAAGTTAACTAGGGCTTAAAAATAAGCCTGCTGCACTTGATAAAAATCGTCGAACAGAGCATGAGCTTGCTGCTGAATATCTGTTTGAATAGGCAATAAATCTGGGATAACAATGGTGTGGCATCCGGCTCTGATTGCAGCCAGCGCACCCGGGTTAGAATCTTCAAATACTAAAGTCTTCTGTGGTAAAACATTTAACTGTTTACAGGCTTTTAAATAACACTCGGCAGCCGGTTTTGCTTCAGTTACATCATCACCCGAAATAACCAAATCAAAGTATTGCAAGTAGGGGAGGTTGGCAAAATTTTCGGCTACTGAGGCTTGTCTGGATGAGGTGACCAAGCCGAGTTTCACACCGGTTTGTTTTAGCTGTTCAAAAATAAATTTAAAGCCGGGTTTTAGTGGCATGTTCTTCGCTTTTTCAGCGCTTAAATAGCGTCGGAAAAACTCAATAAATGGCTGCATATCAAATGCTTCGCCAAACATGCCTTGAGCTATTTGATAGCACTCGGCTGAACGCACACCAACAAAATATTTATACATATCCGGCGTAAAGTGCTGATTAAAGTGCGCGGCACTGGCAACCCATGCCTGACTATATAGGCTTTCACTGTCAAAAATAGTGCCGTCCATATCAAATAAAACGGCATCAAACTGAGCTATTTTAGGCATAATACAACTTATTTATTTCTATCTTACTGGCTTTGAATGGCATTAAAGCCATTATACTTAGCTAAAAAATTTTGTAAGCCAACTTGTTCAAATTTTTGAATCGACCAGTCAAGGTTATCCGAAATATCATAATAATCCGGTTTAAGAATATAACAGTCAGCCTGAATGGTTTCGCCTTTAGCTAACACCAGATTTTTAGTTTGACGCTGATAATATTCGCCTTCAAAAATATCGAGCCGGGTCAAGTCTTGTGAATTGACATTAAAATAAATTAAACCCTGAGTTTGAGCTTGTGGGTTGGGTTTTACCACTGGGTACTCTTCATTTTTTACACCATAGCGAATAAATCCGTCTAAACAAGCTGGTTCGCTATGGTAATTTCCGGCCACTATGGTTTGCCAAACGGGAGCGTACATCAGCGAGCCATAGGTAAAAATATTTGTCATTATAACCTCTTATCTAACCACTTTATGTTTTTGACCGTTATCATCAATTGCTACGTAAGTGAATTCACCTTCACAAACCTGAAAACTATCTTTAGAGGCTAAATTACTACGCAGCACAGGTTCAACCCAAACTTCCAGCGTAATTTTTAAAGATGTATTACCAATGTGACTCACTTTGCCATAGCAACTAAAAATATCACCCACATGCACAGCTTTTATAAATCGAATATGATCGACCGCGACTGTGACTGTGCGGCTTTTAGCGACTGCTTTTGCCATCATGCCGCCAGCAATATCCATTTGGGACATGATCCAGCCACCAAAAATATCGCCATTCGCATTGGTATCTGCTGGCATGGCCTGAGTTCTTAAAATTAATTCACCATCGGTTTGAATATCACCCATTGTATTTCCTTAGCTCCGTTGCTTTGAGGTTATTTAACCTTAACTATTTAGGTTTATTAAAATAATATCGGTTAATACTGACTATTTTTCAGTTAAGCCAGCTGGTTATTCTGTTTAGCTGAGCTTATACCGTGAAGTTATTAAGTTAACTTGTTAAACTTCACTTTATTTACCTACTTTTATTTACTTTAGGATTTATTTTGAAAAACTTATTATTAAAAGGTCTGCGTGAAGGTTTAGGCCGAGTTATTGTATTTGTGAGTTTTATCACCCGACCCAAACCAATCAAACGAACACCACAAGCTCAACAAGCTGTTGATCAGGCGGCTAAACAATTAGCTTTATATCAATTTTATGCTTGCCCATTTTGCGTTAAAACTCGACGTGCGATTCACCAGCTTAACGTGCCTATAGAATACAGGGATGCAAAAACGCAGCCACATAGACAAAATTTAGAACAAGGCGGAGGCAGGGTTAAAGTGCCTTGTTTACGAATTGAGGATGAAAGCGGGGTACAATGGATGTATGAATCAAATGATATTATTGCTTATTTAAATAATAGATTTGCCCAATATGAATGATCTGCCGATCACGGTCAGCTTAAACAGCGCTCATTTTAAAGCGGAAAAAGCGCTGTTGCACTATTTTGGGCAAGTTGAAGCTTGGTTAAATTTTCAAGGTTTATCGGCAAATTGGTATGCAGACGAAGCAGCTATTCGTCAGCATCATTTTAAGATTGTATCGGATGATGAATTTGCCAAACTTGCGCCAGCTTTAGCAAATGAATTTGTATTGCTTAAAATTAGGCAAAAAGGGCAGGATGATTTATATAAGGCTTTATATAAATCATCCCAAAATGGATTTGAATTCATTGTTTTATTGGATGAAGAACAGGCTGAACTTTGCATTAAACAGCCATTTTCACAGGTTGTTTTTCATCGGGTACTATTTGAGTTTGCTAAACGCAGTTTATTAAGTGAACAAAAAAGTAATTAGCCGAAGTAATTAACCAAAGGTATTTTCAAACCAGCTCATTAAAATAATTTCGGCTGATTTAGAGTCAATTTTATCTTTGGTTAAATTGCGATAACCGCCAACTTCAAATAAATAGGCTTTGGCATCTACCGTGGTCAGCCTTTCATCCCAAGTTTCTACCTGATAACCAAAACGGCCATGTAGACGATTGGCAAATTTTTTGGCGCGCTGGGTAATTTCCTGTTCAGTGCCATCCATGTTCAGTGGTAAACCAACAATTAATAAATCGGGTTGCCACTCATTTAATTGCTGCTCTATTAACTGCCAGTTTGGAATACCGTCCTGAGCTTTAAGTGCGGGCAGTGAGCGGGTGGAATAAGACATTTCCTGACCTACAGCAACACCTATACTTTTTAAGCCGTAATCAAACGCGATTACTGTGCGCTGTCCAATCGGAGATTTAGTTTGCATCTGTTGTTACTCTTTAATATTAATTTGTCAGTTGTAGCGGGTTTTAAGCATGACCAACATCGTCGCTAAGTTGCCACGGTGAAAAGCCCAGTTTTTCGGTCGCTTTTTGCCACCTGTCTCTTATTGGAGTATTAAAAACCAGCTCTTTTTCAGCCGGAATCGTAATCCAACTGTTTTCTAATAACTCTTGCTCTAGCTGGCCTTCCTGCCAACCGGCATAACCTAAACAAATTAAATAGTTTTCCGGCTCAAGTTTTGTGCCGATAGATTCGAGAATATCCTTGGAGGTTGTCACCATAAAATCGTCAGATAATTGTAGCGAGCTTTTCCAGATTTCCTGCGGGGTATGTAAGATAAATCCACGTTCGGAATTAACCGGTCCTCCGGCATAAACAGGTGTATCAGGGTGAATATTTTTATCTTTTAAATCATCGCTTACCTGAGCTAATAAATCGTGAATTTTCATCTCGATAGGTTGATTAATAACAATCCCCATTGCGCCGGTTTCACTATGTTCACAAATGTAGGTGACAGAGCGTGAAAAATAAGCATCTTTTAGCGATGGCATCGCAATTAATAAATGATTTTGAAGGCTTTGCATTCTTTTCCTAATGGTCGGTTAATTTAATCATTGAGCGGTTTAACTTGTTTTAAATTATTTAAACTGACAGTTTTACTGATTTCAAAAAAAGAACGAATATAGGCTTTATTTTTTTCACGTTTTTTAACCGCAGCATAAAGCTTACTTTGTATACCGCTTTCGCCAAGCGCAACTGTTTTGACCAAACCTTGCTGTTCATATTCTGTGACTGCCCATGACGGCAAAGCTGCAACCCCTAAATTAGCGGTTACCATTTGCAGAATCATTAATGTTTGATCAACCGTTTTTATTTTAGCAGGCTGACAGTTGGCAGGATGCAATAAATATTTAAAGATATCGAGCCTTGACGGCGCAACCGGATAAGTTAATAAAGTCTGACTGGCTAAATCTTCTGCTGAAATAAATTTTAATTGGGCAAACGGGTGAGTTGGTGCGGTGACCAGTACCATTTGAAAACTGAATAAAGGCTCAAAATAAAACTCGTCAGATTCAAATTTATCTGCCGTGATCACTAAATCTAAATCACCTTGAGTTAAACCGGGCATAGCATCAAAGGTATATTCATTGTCAAAATTTAGCTCAACCATAGGCCAGCTTGCATGAAACTGACTAATTGCAGGCATTAACCACTGAAAGCAACTATGGCACTCAATGGCTAAACGTAGCTGACCTTTATCCTGATGTTTTATATCTTGAATACGGGCTTCGGTATCCTGAATTTTCGGTAAAATATCATTGGCGAGTTTGAGTAATAACTCACCTTCAACGGTAAATTTAACCGGTGAGGTTTTGCGAACATAAACCGGATTGCCGACGCGGCTTTCTAGCTCTTTTAACTGATGAGATAAAGCTGATGGGGTGGTATGTAGCCAATCAGCCGATTTAGCCAGACTACCGGTTTGTGCTAACGCTCTAATGGTTTTTAAGTGTTTGACTTCTAACATGAATAATATTCAATTTTTCTAAGAATAAATTGAGATAAGCTCATTGTACGTTAGCTTGTTTATCAGTCAAGTCTTGTCGGTTTATTTAATACTGGGGAGTTCGTTGTAGCACCAAAATAGCACCAAAATGGAGAGGTTGGGGTAAAATGAGTGCAATGGCATGCCATGTTTTAGTGCGAATTGCTGGATGAATGTAGTTTGTGATTTAAGCCGCTTAAATCTTAATGAGTGTAAGCCTTGATGGATGAGGGGTGAAAGTTAATCTGATCAGAAAATACTTTTGGCTCTGTTTTTGCTTTAATAACAGTTAGGTTATGTTTTTATTTACTACTTTCTATTTTGAAATTATCTAACAGGCAAATGTACAGAGGTATGATGCGTTTATGAGTCAGGCTATATTAATATCGGTGATTGCGGGATTAATATTTTTAGCTATAGCTGTGGCTTTTATTCGTCATCAATCTCTTAAAACTAAGCTGGAAATTAAACAAGGATTAACCGCGATTGTTGAAGTGCGGGATTTAGTGGTGCTGGTGCAAAAACACCGAGGTTGGTCGGCTGCTTTGGCTAATGGCGATACTAATGTAAATCGTAAAATAATTGAGCTTAATCAAAACATTAAAAACAAAAATAGCGAACTTGAAAAAAAGTATACGCTTTATCAATATGATAGATGGCAGGCTTATATTGAGCACTGGCAACGATTATCATTTAATTCTTTTTCGTTATCGGCCAATGATAATTTTAAACAGCATACTCAGTTAGTTGGCTGCATGCTGTATTTGTTAGAGGATATAGCGCAGCACTATAGTTTAACGGAAGAGTTAGCCGAAAAATCGCAAACCGATAAAATGATGTGGCGCGATTTGTTGCATTTATCTGAGTTTGTTGGGCAGGCTAGAGCATTAGGCACTGGGATGGCCACTTTACATTCTTCGGATCGGGTTGAACGCAATAAACTGATTTATTTACGCCACCAGATAACAGAGTTGGGTGAAGAAATTTACCAAAAACTAGCTGAACGCGGATTAGATACAGAGCAATCAACTGTGGTTGCTAATGCGAGCAAACAAACTCGCTATTTATGCTCAGCGATGGAACATGAACTCATTGAAACCAACAAAATTGTACTCGACAGGGATATTTATTTTAACTTAGCAACCAAAACAATCGAGTCAGTTAACCTTATTTTTGATAGTGAGTTAAAACGCATTCAGGCCCATTTTTTAGATTAAAAAAGCGGCTTAGGTTAATCAGAGCCGCTTTCCTGTTTTTTAGCTTTTTTGTTTACTAGCTGACTATTTTTGTTCGTTAGGGATAATTTTAATTTCCACCCGGCGGTTCATTGCACGGTTTTGATCGCTAGTATTAGCCACTAAAGGACGGGTTTCGCCATAACCTTGGGTCGCTAAACGGTTTGGATGAACTTGGCGATCTAATAAACCATCTCTGACACTTATCGCGCGCATTTCAGATAAATTTTGGTTCATTTCATAACTGCCGACATCATCAGTATGGCCTTCAATATATAAAATGGTTTTATCGTAATGAGTTAATACCTTAGCTAAATCATCTAAAATTGGATTAAAACTACTTGAAATACTTGCCTGACCTGTCGCAAACGTAATGTTGGACGGCATCACCAAACGTAATGTGTCACCTTCGCGGATAACTTGAATGCCTGAGTCACTTAACTCTTCGCGCAATTCTTCTTCTTGCTTATCCATATAACTACCAATAGCGCCACCAATAATTGCACCAATACCAGCGCCTAAAATTGTCCGTTTAGTTGAGTGGTTAGCTGTCGATTTACCTAAAACTGCACCCGCAGCGGCACCTATTGCTAATCCTTTTTCTGTGTTAGTGGCAGCACAGCTGGCTAATAAAGTAGTTGCGGTTAAAGCGATACATATTTTGGTAAGTGGTTTCGAAATCATAAAAACTCCATTATGTTGTATGAAACTCAATTCAGTTTATCATTTTAGTTTATTATAACGAGTTTAAATGAATGTAACCTGAATAATTACAATCGTATGCACTAAGTCTCACTTTTCACTTTTGCCAAATCTGGATTAAACTGAGCCGTATCCGGCAATGAGTTAAACGATAAATTAACTTATCAAAAAATTGAAAAATAAGATGAAAAACAAAGGGCAAATCTAATGCAGTCATTACCAATACATGATTATTTACCACATGCTAGCAGACTTGTTTATGGCTGTATGAGTTTGGGGGGCAATTGGCAGGCCAATGGTTTGCAAAATGAGCATATTCATACCGCCAGACAAATGATAGATGTTTGTTTGGAAAACGGCATTAATATGTTTGACCATGCAGATATTTATTCTCATGGTTTAGCTGAAGCTGCGTTTGGCGGTGCATTAAAACAACAAAGTCAGTTACGCGATAGTATGATTATTCAGTCTAAATGCGGAATTCGTTTTGCAAATGGCGCAGATCAAAAAGTTAAGCGCTTTGATTTTTCTAAAGACTGGATTTTAAACAGTGTTGATAACTCATTAAGCCGGTTAAATACCGATTATTTGGATGTGTTATTTTTACACCGGCCTGATCCGCTAATGCAACCGGATGAAGTAGCCGAAGCATTTAGCCAATTAAAACGCAGCGGCAAAGTAAAATATTTTGCGGTATCGAATATGAATGCTTATCAAATCGATTTATTGCAATCGGCTTGCGCTATGCCAATTATCGCTAATCAAATTGAAATGAGCATGGCACAGTTAGATTGGTTAAATGAAGGGGTTTGTGCTAATCAAAATAGCATGGCCAATATTGGGTTTAATGCTGGCACAATAGAGCACAGCCGGTTAAATAAAATTCAAATGCAAAGTTGGGGCAGCTTAGCTCAAGGGTTATTTAGCGGTGGCGACAAAACCAATAGCTCAAGCATAGCGGTTCAGCAAACTGCTGCTTTGATTGCTGAGTTGGCGGCTGAATATCAAACCAGTGTTGAGGCAATTATACTTGGTTTTTTATGGCGTCATCCAATGAAGATGCAAACCGTGGTTGGCAGCTTAAACGAAAGCCGGATTAAAGCCTGCGCTCAGGTTGAAAACATCGAACTCAGTGCAGAACATTGGTATCATTTATTTGAATTAGCTCGTGGAGAAGAATTACCGTAAAGGTAAAAGCGAAAAATGAAAAAATTTGATGTGATTGTTTTTGATTTGGGCGGAGTGCTGCTGGATATTTCTGGCGTTCAGGATATTTTAAACTGGCGAAATAATCAGGAAAGTTTACCCGAATTCTGGCTTAAATGGATTAATTCAAGCTCGGTTCGTGCTTTTGAATCTGGCCAAATGGATGCAGATACCTTTATTCAAAACATTATTAATGAGTTTGAATTACCGGTTGATTTTGCCACTTTTAAAAACTCTTATGCCAGTTGGATTAAAGGCATTTTTAATGGTATTCCAGAATTGTTAATCCAACTTAAAGTACACTACAAACTGGCATGTTTAACCAATACTAACACCCTGCATTGGCCGGAAGTTGAAGCAACTGGCATTTTAAATTGGATTGATCAGCCGTTTGTTTCATTTGAAATGGGTGAAGTAAAACCAGAAGCGGCGATTTACCAAAAAATGCTGGCAGAGCTGAATGTACCGGCTGAAAGGGTTTTATTTATTGATGATAATCAAATTAATGTTGATGCAGCAAAAGCGTGTGGCATAACTGCTTTTAGAACTGTTGGTTTTGAGCAGGTGAAACACTGTTTAATAGAGCAGGGCGTACTATAACTTTTAGGCTTGTTGCTATTCTTAATACTTTTTACTTTATAAAAAAGCTACTCATAAAAAATGCCAGCATCTTATTAAGTGCTGGCATTTTTATTATGGGTTAACCCGTTTTAGGCAGGTTTAGCCTTAGCTGGCTTAGCTTAGTCTAATTTGATTTCCCAAACAGCTACAGAGCCTGAAATTTCATTACCGATAACTAATAACGCTTCGCCTGTTGGGCTATTATCTGCACTTACAAACTTCATGCCTTCTGGTGCTAAATCACCGGTAATATCCGCATCTTCAACTAAACCACGGTTGATAAAATAATCAACATACGATGCTTCGTAAGGGTTGGTAATATCATAAACAAAAATACCACCCATGCGTTCTAAACCAATAAAGGCATAAGTCCGCTCACCAATTTTACCTACAGTTAATGCTTCTGGTTCAGGGCCTTTTGCATCCGAGCGGGTATCGTTTGCGTTTTCGTCTTCGTTGTTATTAAAAGCCATGCCGTGGAACTGTGCTGTCATGGTTTCAAAATCATCGCCAGAATCAAAAACTAAGCTGCCATCTTCTGCAAAAATTGAGAATGAACGGGCACCATACGTATAAAAATCTTCATATTGGTTATTGATTTCACTATAACCAAGAGCTGTTGTAACAATTAAGCGACCTAAACCATCTTTACCACCACTGGCTGTAAGTAAAGCGTCTAAATCAGCACTTAAGGGTGCGATATCTTCTAAATCTTTAATGCGAGATTCTTCTAAATAAGCAAAACAGATTTCTTCATCGTCAAAATCGTACATGCCGTTAGGGTGGGCCGCTAAACATGCATCTTTATTGGCATCCTCAACTTCGCCACCAGAAAATGCAGGGTCTATATATTCGCGTGCATCACCTTCGTTGGCTGTTAATACATAGTTACGGCCATCAACTTGGTAACTTGCAACAGTGTCAGGTTGATACATACCATAAAGGTTTGAGTATGATTGTAAATTAATGCTGTCGTCTTTATCTGAAACGTCTAATTTATAGTTGTTCCAGTTTTTAAACCCTAAACCAAAAATGTTCTGTAAACTATTGTCGGTTAAATCAATCACCGCCATTGCATTGCTTTCCTGTAATGAAACAAAAGCAATCTTGTTATCTTCTGAAACAGCAATATATTCAGGTTCTAAATCTTGTTCAACTGTAGTGTCTGCATTTGGGCTGGCAAATTTAACGCCTTGGGCCTGTAGATCAGCTTTCATAGAGTTGTAACTAGCAAAACTAACGGTAATTGCGGTGTCAGCCGGAACTGCAGAGCTTACTTCAATAATTGAAACACTGCCAATTGGATCAATTTTATAATCTTGGCTAGGCTCACCTTCGTTGGCAACTAATACTTTTTTACCGTCATGAGTAAAGGTAACCATGTCAGGTAAAAAGCCAACTTCGACTGATTTAATAAAACTTGGAGCTGCACCCGATAAATCATAAAATGCGATATGACCAGCTTCACCTGTGGTTTTCGCAGCCATTGCAACGGCTAATAAATTATTATTGTCGTCAATTGCAATACTGTTAGCGTCACCGGCTACATCGTCAGACACATTAATGGTCTGTAAAATAGGCATGTTTGTATTATTTACAACACCTTCGCTGTCGGCAGTTAACGCCGCAGAATCTAAGCTGTTGGCGTCTAAAATTTCAACTGTTGCGGTATCGCCTGAACTATTTACTGCGTAGATATAACCCGTTTTTTTATGAAATGCCACAATCTCAGCAGCCCCTTCCGGTGATTCTGCATTTAATACCGAGCGACCAATTAAATTAATTGACAGCGACTGCTCTTGTGTTGCGTTATCTTGTTCTTCGTCAGTAGTGATTTCCAGAGTACAAGCAGATAGTGAAGCCACTACTGCAAGCGATAGCATAGTTTGTTTAAACATAATTGTTCTCTTGTTGTTTATTGTTAGATTTAGCGCAGCGCTTACGGTAGGGATTTTGTGTGACATTAGCGTGACGGGAATTTTAAACTGACATGTCAGTTTTATTGCAAAGGATAAGTTAAGCAAAGTTAGAGTCAGTTTTGGCTTTTTGCCTGGATTACAGGCAGACTTAATTTTGATTTTGGCGTAGAATATTGCCTCTTTTTATTTAAATGACTATAAAGACGATACCATTATGCTTGATACTTTTTTAGCTAACTTAAAACAACAACCGGCCACAGTTCAGTTTGCAGATACTATGCAAGTAATTGAAGATAATTATGTATTTACTGAAACTGAGTTTAAAAACGGCGATACAGTTAATGCAGCCGGTCAAAATAATGGATCATGTAAAGTATTTGCTTTTGCTCAAATTCATCAATTAAACCCAGAGCAGACATTAGCTTTATTTGGCGATTATTACCGTAAAGATGTACTTGAAAATCCACAAGGTGATGATCACCAGAATATTCGTAACTTTATTCAATATGGCTGGCAAGGCATTGAATTTAAAGGTCAAGCATTAACAGCCAAATAGCCTGATTTTTGTACCTGCTCTTTGTAAAAAAAAGCTAGCTTTTACAAAGAGTTAAGTTAAACAATTTCCAAACTTGTTTGTCATCTAAATCCGCTTCAATCTAAGGTGAATTTTTAATGTATGGTTTTTTTGAGCGTTTAGTTAAACCGTTTCCGCCCGAGCAACCAGAGCAGCCACCGGCTACTTTGTTTGCATTTTGCCGTCACTATACTAAAGGCATTGAAGTTCATCTTATATTAATGGCGGTATTAACTGCTGGGCTGGCGATTATTGAAGCCTCGTTAATGGGGTTTTTAGGCCAATTGGTTGATTTGTTAGCAAAATCAACACCGGATGCATTTTTTGCTGAGCAATCTACCCGGTTAATCGCCATGACAGTACTGGTCTTGGTTATTGCACCGCTTTGCATTTGGTTACATACGGTGATTGTTCACCAAACCTTGTTAGGGAATTATCCTATGATTATTCGCTGGCAGGCACATAGATATTTGTTAGGACAAAGCATTAGCTTTTTCCAAAATGATTTTGCTGGTCGGGTTGCGACTAAAGTGATGCAAACCGCATTGGCAGTACGTGAAAGCGTAATGAAACTGCTTGATGTATTTATGTATGTGATTGTTTATTTTATTAGCATGCTGGTGTTAATTGCGCAAGCTGACCCGCGCTTATTATTACCTATTTTATTATGGATGGCGGCTTACATTGGCTTACAGATTTATTATGTACCTAAATTAAAACAAGCCTCAATGGAGCAGGCCGATGCGCGCTCTGTCATGTCGGGACGGATTGTTGATAGCTATACTAATATCAATACCGTTAAGTTATTTGCCCATACTGAGCAAGAAGCCACTTATGCAAAAGATGGCATGAACGACTTTTTAAAAACGGTTTATAAACAAATGCGGATTGCAACAGGCATGATTTCATTGGTGCAAATTACCAATTATGTGCTGGCGTTTGTGGTGTGTGCGGTTTCTATCTGGCTATGGAAAGATAATTTAATTACCGTAGGCGCAATTGCAGTTGCTGTCAGTTTAGCATTAAGACTCAATGGCATGTCGCAATGGATTATGTGGGAAATCAGTGGTTTATTTGAAAATATCGGGACAGTTGCCGATGGCATGACAACGCTGGCTAAACCACGCGATGTACAAGATAAAGCGCAAGCTGAGCCATTAACCGTAGCCCAGGGCAAAATTGAATTTAAACAGGTTAAGTTTAACTATGGCGATGAGCACAGCGTATTTAACAATTTAAATTTAACCATTAAACCGGGCGAAAAAGTTGGTATAGTCGGGCGATCTGGTGCGGGTAAATCGAGTCTGGTTAACTTATTAATGCGTTTTTATGATATTAACTCGGGCCAAATTTTAATTGACGGACAAGATATTTCAGCCGTTTTACAAGAAAGCCTACGCGCACAAATTGGTATGGTGACACAAGATACATCGCTGCTTCATCGCTCAGTGCGGGAAAATATTTTATACGGTAAAAAAGACGCTACCGAAGCTGAATTATTAAGTGCCGCTAAACAAGCAGAAGCCGATGGATTTATTCAGGATTTAACCGACTTTGAAGGACGCCGAGGTTATGATGCTCAAGTGGGTGAGCGTGGGGTTAAACTCTCTGGTGGTCAGCGCCAGCGTATTGCAATCGCCCGAGTATTATTAAAAGATGCGCCAATTTTGATTTTGGATGAAGCAACATCAGCACTGGATTCAGAAGTAGAAGCGGCAATTCAGCAAAGTCTTTATCAGTTAATGGAAGGTAAAACTGTGATTGCGATTGCTCACCGTTTATCAACTATAGCGGCAATGGACAGACTGATTGTATTGGATAAAGGTGAGATTGTTGAGCAAGGGTCACATCAACAATTAATTGAGCAAGGTGGTATTTATGCTCAGCTTTGGGCACATCAAACAGGTGGTTTTATTGGTGTGGATACCGATGATTAAACTGAAAAGTAAATAAACCAAAAGCCAAACGGGTAACTCAAAAGGGTAAATACAATGGATAGACATCAAATTCGTGACTATTTATTAGCTAAACCAGAAACCATTGAAGATTTTCCGTTTGGCATTGAGGTGGCAGTATTTAAAGTGAAGCATAAAATGTTTGCGACACTTTCGGCTCAAGATGGTATTGCCAATATGAATTTAAAATGTGATCCGGCAGAAGCGCTTGCCTTGCGCGATATTTTTGCCTCAGTAAAGCCCGGTTATCACATGAATAAAAAACATTGGAATACTATTATTTTAGATGGCGGAGTGCCGGATAACGAAATTAAAAGAATGATAGATAATTCGTTTTTATTAGTTGTACAAGGCATGCCTAAAAAAGACCGAACCTCAATCGAAATCCAACTCTGATTTATGGCTAAGACAAACTCGGTTTGGTATGTTTACATGATCCGCTCAAGCGATAACTCGCTTTATACTGGGATTACAACAGATCCTAAACGCCGTTTAACTGAGCACCAGACAGATCCTAAAAAACAGGCCAAGTATTTTAAAGGGCGTCAGGCTTTGAGCATTGCTTATTTGCAAATAGCAACCAGCCGTTCAGAAGCCAGTAAACTCGAAGCTGGCTTTAAAAAACTCTCCAAGCACAAAAAAGAGCAAATCGTCGCTGAATATCAACATATCCATTTAGCTCAGTTAACGTAACTGAGCTTTAAGCGACAGTTTTCGATTGCTAATTAACCTGAATCCAAGCTATCTTATTTTCAATTTCATTATTGTCTAAAGGTTAATTATGTTTGAATGGATTTATCAGCCAGAAGCTTGGATTGCACTGGCCACTTTAATTGCATTAGAAATTGTACTGGGCATAGATAATATTATTTTTATTTCTATTCTGGTTGGGCGGCTCGAAGAAAATAAACGTAATCAGGCGCGGCGTTTAGGTTTGGGTTTAGCAATGGCAACCCGACTATTATTACTCTTTAGTTTAGTTTGGGTAATGGGGCTGGTTGAACCTTTATTTACGGTGTTTGAGCATGCTATCTCAGGACGGGACATTATTTTAATATTAGGTGGTTTGTTTTTATTAGCTAAATCCACTCATGAAATACACGCCAGTTTAGAGGTAACCGAAGAGGCTCATTCCAGCGTAGCCAAAGCTAACTTTATTTCGATATTAGTTCAAATCGCAATTTTGGATATTGTTTTTTCTCTGGACTCTGTGATTACAGCCGTTGGTTTGGTTGATCATTTATCTATCATGGTGATTGCTGTTGTTATTTCGGTCGGGGTTATGTTATTTGCGGCTAAGCCGATAGGCGAGTTTGTTGACGCTAACCCAACCATTAAAATGCTGGCACTTTCTTTTTTGATTTTAATTGGCTTTACGCTGATAGCCGAAGGCTTTGATGTGCATGTACCAAAAGGTTATATTTATTTTGCAATGGCGTTTTCGTTTATTGTTGAATTACTTAATATTAAGCTGCGCTCAAGACATGCGAAAAAAACTCAGCCAATTAAATTAGCTAAAAATATAAGTGTGGTTGACAATAAAGAATAAGCCGTGGTTGTTTAAAAACCTACAGCTATTTTTTACGAAGTTTAGCTGTAGGTTTCTTTGTTTATTTTAAGTAGGTATCTAAAAACTCGGCTATTTCTGTAAATACTTTGAGTCTATCATCGGTATTGCTTAAGTAATGGTCTGCATTAGGCAACTCAAGGTAAGACACGGTTTTATCAAAATCTTTTAGCTCATCATACATTTCTTGACTTTGCTCTACCCTGACACTTCTATCTTGCTTACCATGAATCAGTAACAAAGGAACATTAATTTGCTCTGCGTATTTTAAAGGGGAATGTTGCCAAAGTTTGCTGTAGTCATCACCAACTTGTTTTTTGACTAATTCAAAATTAGTGAAATTTTTAGACGCTCTGACCAATTGCTCTATGTCACTAATTCCGGCAAAACTAACTGCACATTGATATAATTTGGGAGATTTTATAATCCCCATCATAGCGGCATAACCGCCATAGCTAGCACCTAAAATACAGATTTTTTCTGGATCGGCAATGCTTTCTTTTATAGCCCATAATGCAGCATCTTCAACATCATCCTGCATTGCTTGCCCCCAAGCTGCTAGGCCATGCTGCATAAATTCAAAACCTCGTCCGTAAGAGCCTCTAAAATTCATTTGCACAACAGCGTATCCGCGGCTAGCTAAAAACTGACTCCAATAATCAAAGTCATTAATATTTTGTGAGATTGGTCCACCGTGAGGAAAAATAATTGTAGGCAGTGGTTTATTGTTGGTATGTTTGGGCTTAGTTAAATAACCCTCAATAACTAAATTATCACGTGCTTTATATTCAATATGTGTTTTATTTGCCAAGTTTTCGGGGTTAAGTGCAGCATATTTAGAAGATAAAAATGACAGATATTTTTCTTTTTTATCTCCAAGTAAATACATGCCAGGATGACTATTACTACTAGCATAAATCACATACTGATTTTCATTTTTACTCATACTCACTAATTTATTTTTGGTGTCTGGAAGTGCTTTGTCTATGCTGGCAAGAAACTGTTTATAACTAGAGTCCCATATATGGTTTCCTACGCCAATGACTTCACCCGTTTTATACGAGCGAACCAATTTGGTGGAAACATCATAATTAGAGTGAGCATGAACTAGAGTAAGAGGTAATTTAGGATCATTTAAATCCACTCTGAAAACGGCTGTTTTTCCTTGATGTAGCGCGCGTACATACAAAATGTTTGGTTCAATATCAAATCCAAGTGGCCAGATTTCATTTTGACTAAATGCATTAAATTCCCATAGTGTGCGGAATGAATCACTCGTTGGACTTTTTTCTAAAATTTTATAATGAGTGTCTTCTCTGTATATACCTATTCTTACATTATGTTGCTGGTCTGTAATCCAATCATGTACATGCTCTTTGGCATATTGAACGGTTTCATACCGGTTAGAGCCATTGATTGATAGTTTATATACACTTGGCTCCGTACCTGTCATTTTCCCCGGAATAGACATCAGAATATGTTCAGGTTCATCTTCTAAATAATCAACGACATCAGATAAGACATTAGAAACATAGTTTAATTGTTTTAAGAATGTACGGGTAAGGATTGGGGTAATTTTTTTATCAAAAATATTAACTTTAATAACTCTGATTTCATCCACAGGAGTGCCGTAACGGGCAGCAGGGTATTTCACTGTGATTAAAATATCTTGATTATTTAACCATTCAAAATCAAGCATAATAAACTTTTTATCATCGGTGAAAGTAACAAAACCAGAATCTTGCGCTTTAATATCCATACAATGTAGCCCAGTACCAGTAACACCTTGATCATTGATGCTAACAAATTGAGCAACATATTTTCCGTCTGGTGAAATTCGTACGTTGGTTACATCTGGTTTACTGGCAAAGGCTGAAATTGGAATTTGAGCTGAGTGTGAGTTAAATGAAATTAGGGTAAATAAAAGTAGAATTAGAGGGTGGCAAAAAATCTTCATCCTGAAGCTTCCTGTATTATTTTTATTATTAATCAATTAGTAAAAATAACACTATGTTTTAATTTTAAATTTTTTGCAACTTAATTTAAATTTTATATTAACCTTTTCTGCGCTCGTGAATTTTAGGTTCTTGGCCGGCTAATAGACGTTTAATATTAGGCAGGTGGCGTATCAAAATTAAAATAGTGAGCATAATAACCGCAAAGGTATATTTAGGTTTTAGCCAATAAACATAAAGTGGCGCTAAACTCACCGCAACAATAGAGGCTAAAGAAGAATATTTAAATTTATAAGCGATAATCGCCCAAGTTAAAATCAATAGTCCGCCTAACTCTAAGCCAATTGGTAATAACGCACCAAAGGCAGTCGCCACAGCTTTACCACCTTTAAATTTATAATAAATCGGGAATATATGGCCTAAACAACAAGCAATAGCGATAAAGCCAAGCTCAATTGGTTGGATGTGTAAAAAGTAAGATCCCCATAAAGGAATAACCGCTTTAAAAATGTCAAAAAGCAAGGTAAACAGCGCAGCTTTCCAGCCTGAAACCCGGTACATATTTGTTGCACCCGGATTACCTGAACCTAGTTTAGTTGGGTCACCTGTTTGAAAAATACGCTGCGCAATTCGTGCTCCTGACAAAGAGCCCATCAAATAGCTTACAGTGATGAGAACAAACAGCATTATTGACATAGATTGAGTTTTTTCCGTTTAAAAAACAAGGTAAACTGCCTTGTTAAAAAAGAGCTTACCTTATATTTGAATATAATTCATTATTCTTATGCTCCAAAATAATTGATGACAGGGTAAATGAACATGGATATTGTTTTTATTCATGATTTTGAGCTAACCACCCAAATTGGTGTGTTTGCTTGGGAACATCACATAGAACAAAAACTCATTTTAGATTTAGATTTAGCATGGCCAAACCAGCCGCCAGCCCAAACCGATGATATTCATTTAGCGTTAGACTACAGTGCAGTGGTTGAGTTTATTCAAATATTTGCATCCAGCCGCCAGTTTGAACTGCTTGAAACCTTTGCTGAAGAACTTGCCGCATTGTTAATTAAAAAATTTAATATTGAGTACATTAAACTTAAAATCAGAAAACCCGGTGCGATTAAAAATGCGGTTGTTGGTGTGCAAATTGAACGGAGAAAAGCTTAAATGCCGCAAATAGCCGTTAGTTTAGGGAGTAACGTAAACCCTGAGTTTCATTTAAAAACAGCCATTTTTTTATTGCGTCCGTTTTTTAAGCAACTGTTGATTTCGCCTGTGTATGAAACTGAGCCAGTGGCTTTTGGTGGCCAAAACTTTTTAAATATTGTATTTGGTGGCGAAGTAGAACTGAATTTAGAGCAAACTTTAAGTTTATTAAAAGCAATTGAAAAACAATACCAACGTAATCGACAAAAACAGAATAAAACACAAATAACACTCGACTTAGATCTCCTTTTTTATGATGATTTAGTATGTCAGCAGCCGGTGGTTTTACCCAGAGCAGAAATTTTAAATAATGCGTTTGTTTTGAAACCTTTGGCCGATGTTTATGCTGATAAAAATCACCCGCAAAATGGCCAGAGTTATGCGCAGCTTTGGCAGAATTTTAACAACCCAAATCAAAAATTTTGGAAAATAGATTTTAATTGGAATAATAAATGAGCATATTGGAAATTGTCGTTTTAGCTTTATTACAGGGCTTTACTGAGTTTTTACCTATTTCAAGTTCTGCACACTTAATTTTACCGTCACAAATTTTAGGCTGGCAGGATCAAGGTTTAGCGTTTGACGTTGCGGTACATATTGGATCGCTGGCTGCGGTTTTAATTTATTTTAGAAAAGACGTAGTTGAAATTTTATCTGCTTGGTTTAAAAGCTTAGCCACCAAACAACAAACCGAAAATAGCCAGTTAGCTTGGTGGATTATTATTGCCACCATTCCTGCTTTAGTTTTTGGCTTAATTTTTAAAGATATTATTGAAGAATATGCCCGTTCTAGCTTAGTCATCGCCACCACAACCATAGTATTTGGTTTATTACTTTGGTGGGCTGATGCCAAAGCTAAACAAAATCTGGATATGAAAATGTTAGGCTGGAAAAAAGCCTTATTTATCGGTTTTGCGCAAGCAATTGCGATGATCCCAGGTACATCACGCTCAGGTATTACCATTACTGCGGGTTTAATGTTAGGTTTAAACCGAGTGGCAGCCGCCAGATTTTCATTTTTAATGTCGATTCCGATTATTTTAATTGCCGGTGGTTATGAAACCCTTAAATTGGTTTCATCTAACGAAATAGTAGACTGGAGCGCAATTGGCTTAGGCACATTGTTATCTTTTATTAGTGCGTATACTTGTATTTATTTCTTTTTAGCATTAATTGAAAAAATGGGCATGTTGCCATTTGTTATTTATCGTTTAATTTTAGGCGCAGGCTTATTTTATTTTGTACTGGCTTAGTGAGCCGAGCTTTGGAAGAGTGGTATAAATACAGCAGTGAGTCACCCTGTTAACTGCTGGTTTGAATTGTAGGGCGGTTTAGCTGCAAAGCAGCGTAAGCCGCCAAATTAAACCGCTTTTTAATCTAGCTCTATTTCGCCATAAATGGCGACCTACTAATCGCATCTGATTTATATTTAATAGTTTATCTGGTCTATTTTTAAAGTTATTACCAAAAACAAACCTATTTCTTGCTTTGTTTGTTACAAAGTCCGCTTAGGTTAGGACGAACGAAGTGAATCCCAACAATTTATTTAACACTATCAATGTTAGAATTCAGGCTCACCCCAAGCATAACAATGGATTGTTTGAGCCGACTAAATAAACCAAGCGTTGGTTTAGTCTTCTAATCTACGGGTAAATACGGGCTTATCTGCTTTGGATAAATCTGGTGCGTATTGATAGCCGCCTAAATCAAACTTTAATAAGTCAGCTTGCTTTTTTACTTTGTTTTCTATGATGTATCGCGCCATTAAACCGCGCGCTTTTTTGGCATAAAAGCTAATGATTTTATATTGGCCGTTTTTCCAGTCTTTAAACTCTGGGGTAATTAAAGTGGCGTTAAGCGCTTTTGGTTTAACCGATTTAAAATATTCATTAGAGGCCAGATTAACTAAATAGTCAGTCTGAATCTCGCTGAGTTGCTGGTTTAGTTTTTGAGTAATTATCTCACCCCAAAACTGATATAGGTTATCACCACGCTCATTTTTAAGTTTAGTGCCCATTTCTAAGCGGTAAGCCATCATTAAATCTAACGGTTTTAATACACCGTATAAGCCAGACAAAATGCGTAAATGTTGCTGGGCGTAATCTATTTGCGATTTAGTCAATTCAGTTGCATTCAAACCAGTATAAACATCACCATTAAATGCAAATAAAGCTTGTTTGGCGTTATCTAAATTAAAATCTGGCTGCCAGTCGGCAAATCGGGCGGCATTTAAACCAGCTAATTTATCGCTGATTTTCATCAGCGATGATAAATCGGCAGGGGTTAGTTGTTTGCACACTTTAACCAACTCTTGACTCTGTTCAAGTAACTCCGGCTGCGTATATTGTTTGGTTGGCGCAGAAGTTTCGTAATCTAAGTTTTTTGCAGGTGAAATAACAACTAACATTTTTATCCTCGGTTAAATTTGAGTGATATCTACGTGTAAATCTAATGTTTGACCCGGTTGCAGATATTTACGGCGATTGATTTTATTCCAGCTTTCTATATCGCTAATGCTAACATTAAATTTTTGCGCAATGCGAGCTAATGAATCGCCTTTTCGCACCTTATATTTTACTTTTCGGGTGGTTTCGCCTTGAGCAAAACCAATTGAATCGCTGTTATCTTGTTTTATGACTAAGGTTTGGCCGGGATAAATTGCCTGATTAGAAGCCAAGTTGTTCCATTTAACAATATCTTTTACAGAGACATTATATTTTTTGCTGATCTCCCAAAAATTGTCGCCAGATTGCACAATGTATTCAATTTCGGTCGGGGTTGCTTTAGCAATCGTTTGTGGTGAGCCTTGGGCGGCAACTTGAGCAATTTGTTGATTGCTGGCGCCTTGTCCGGGGATCATTAAAAACTTACCGGCTCTAATATTATTGCCTTTAATTTTGTTGGCTTTGCGGATCACTTCAACCGTTGTTTTATGCTTTTGGGCAATTAAACTTAAACTGTCGCCGCTTTTAATTTTATAACGGGTCCAAGTCACTAATTGCTCTGGTGGCAGGTTTTTAACTTTTTCGGCCAGTAACTCTGCTTTTTCAATGGGTAATAAAAACCTATGTGGACCTTCTGGGGCTGTTGCCCAGTGGTTGTAGCCCGGGTTTAAGGCTTTTAATTCATCTACTGGAATATCAATTAGTTTGGCAGCTAATGACAGATCTATTTGGTGATCAATTTCTACTACATCGAGCGTTTGTACATTGGGAATGCTGTATAGCTCTAAATCAAATTTATGTGGCTGTCTGATAATATCGGCCAGCGCTAATAATTTAGGCACATAAGCATCTGTTTCTCGCGGGAGTTCGAGTGACCAGTAGTCAATATTTTCACCAGCGCGATAATTTTTTTGAATCGCACGCGCAACTCGACCTTCGCCAGAGTTATAGGCTGCTAAAGCATGTAGCCAGTTACCGTCAAATTGTTTATTGAGCCTTTCTAAATAATCTAATGCCGCTTTGGTTGCTGCAACAATGTCACGTCTGCCGTCGTACCACCAGTTTTGGGCTAACCCAAAATGCAGCGCTGTGCCGGGCACAAATTGCCATAAACCAGAAGCATTTACATGGGAGTGGGCGTAAGGGTCAAATGCGCTTTCAACAATTGGCAATAATGCCAGTTCCATTGGTAATCCGCGTTTTTCGATTTCTTCTACTATATAGTATAAAAAAGGCTCAGCACGTTTAGCGACTCGGTTTAAATAAGCAGGATGTTTGGCATACCATGCACGCTGAATTTGTAAGCGTCGGTTTTCTGGGATCTTAAAATTGAGTTGAGCCTGAATGCGCTTCCAAACATCACCATAAATTTGGCTATTGTCTTCGTCAGATAAATTAAGCGGCTCGCTGCTAGTCACATCAATAATACTGCTCAGGTTTTGAGGATTCACTTCAGCCGCAATAAAGTTATTTTGAATTTCTTTATTGTTTAATTTTGCTGATGACTGGTCACTTTGTTGTTCTTTTGATAATTGCTGACAGCCCATCAGTATTGAGCATGCAATAAACGCAATTGCTTTTTTATGCATAACAAACCTTAAATAGAGTTTGGATAAATCGGTAAAAACTGCGCGAAATGGTACTGATTACTGCTCATTAAAGCAATTAAAAGCAGTCCTGTAGAGGTTAAAACTTGTCTTTTAATGCTCTGAGTGCGGCAAATGTCTCAATTGGATTTTGAAGCGGCTGCTTGCTTTGTAGTCGAATTTGCTCAACCAGCTTATGATTGTTACAACGTAAAAAAGGATTTATTTGTTTTTCTAACGCTAGGGTGGTTGGCAGAGTTATTTTATTTTGCGCACGCAATTGATTTACGTTGTACTGATATTGAATTAATTGCTGATTGGTTGGTTCAACACTAATTGCAAAGCGAATATTGGCTTGTGTATATTCGTGGGTGCAATATATTTTAATATTGTCTGGCAGGGTTAAGAGTTTATTTAAGCTGCTGCTGTATAGCTCTGGAGTGCCTTCAAACATACGGCCGCAACCTGCCGAAAATAAAGTATCGCCGCAAAATAACCATTGTTGATTAAAATAAACAATGTGATCGAGTGTATGTCCGGGTGTATGCCAAATATCCAGTGTGAGCTGAAGTGCTTGAATGTTAATGGTGTCGCCATCAATAAGGGGTTTGTCTATCGCTTTAAATGGGCTGTTGGCCGGTCCATATACAGTGATTGCTGGAAAACACTTTTTTATTTCGGTTACGCCTTGAGTATGATCCCAGTGATGATGGGTAATTAAAATAGCAACGGGTGATAAAGCTGGGTTTTGAGCTAAAAACGTTTGCACTGCACCAGCATCGCCGGGATCAACAAAAACGCAATATTTTGAGTTGTGGATCACCCAAATATAATTATCTTCAAAGGCTTTTAATGCAATAACTTGATTCATAACTGATTTAATTTAATATCTGTTGATAGGATAAATTGTACTTAAATTGAATACTTGATGAAACCTGCATTGCAAGATCTACAATTAGAATCACCGCTTAACTGGCAACAATTGCCGCAGGGTAAATTTGTGCAAAAGCAAATTGAACGCCATTTAAACCCTTGGTGGCCGCAGGTATTTGGTTATCATTTATTAAAAGTGGGTGCTTTAAGCTCTGAAATCAATACCAGTGTTTGTCCAATTAAACATCAAATCAATTTAGCTGGGGTGAGTGGTGATAAACAAGGCATTATTGCGGATATACATCATTTACCTTTTAGAGAAAATTCTGTAGATGCTGTATTGCTGGCGCATACATTAGATTTTACTCATGATCCACATCAGGTATTGCGCGAAGCGCACAGAGCGGTTTTAGCCAACGGTTATATTTTTATTACTGGGTTTAATCCATTTAGTTTAACTGGGTTATTTAGGTTTTTTCCTAAATTAAAACATTCGCCTATTGCCCAATCTCGCTTTTTTAATCCTAACCGAATACGCGACTGGTTAAATCTATTAGGGTGTGAAGTTGTTGCCGATCAAAGATTTATTTATGGCTCTTTATCTAAACAGCCGAGTAATTATACTAAGCGCTGGATCCCGGGGATCACCCACCAGTATTTATCCCATTTTGGCGCTGTTTATTTATTAGTGGCGCGTAAACGGGAGTTACCGCTTACGCCAACTAAAGCAAAATGGAAAGTGAAACCTAAATTACAGCCGGTTGGGCAGGGCGTTAGAATCAGAAGCGGAATTCGCTCAAGTACCAGTTTTAAATAACCCTGGCTGGATTTATAAATAACCTGAGCTGCATATAAGAAAATTTGCCCAACGGACTATTTTTCCGCCTCTCATCGTTATTTTTCTGACTAATAGCTCGCTATTAGGTACAGAAAAATGCCTTGATAGACAAAAAATTATCCTCGTTGGAACGTAAAATAAGCTTGATTTGGCATTATTTAATCTAATTATTGAGAAGTTTACTTCAACATTTCTCATACGCACCTCAGGTTAAATAATCGAATATTTAAGCCTGATAGCCGCTATCTTCAAGTAAGTTATCACTGCTGGCTGCATTGCGAGCTAGTACATCGCAACGTTCGTTTTCTGCATGTCCTGCATGGCCTTTAACCCAGCGCCACTCAACCTCATGGCGCTGAGTTTGTTGATCTAGCCTTTGCCATAAATCTATATTTTTTACCGGTTTTTTATCTGCAGTTTTCCAGCCCTTTTTTTTCCAGTTAAAAATCCACTGGGTGATGCCATTTTTTACGTATTGACTGTCTGTGGTTAAAATTACCTTGCATTTTGCATTAAGTGTTTCTAAACCTGCAATAGCAGCCAGTAGCTCCATGCGGTTATTCGTAGTTAATTTATAGCCCTGACTAAGCTCTTTTTCGTGTTTGCCGTAACGTAAAACTGCACCATATCCGCCAGCTCCGGGGTTGCCTAAGCATGAACCGTCAGTGTAAAGTTCGACTGTTTTCATTTTAAATCCTAGTTTGCAGTATCACTGTGTTAAAATAAGGATAGTATACCCAGATTCCAGATTTTATTTGGGTATTGATTGATTTTATTTACAATTTTTTGGATAAATTGAGTTATGTCACGACAAATCGTATTGGATACAGAAACCACGGGGATGAACCAAAGTGGTGGCCCTGTTTATTTAGGTCATCGGATTATTGAGATTGGTTGTGTTGAAATTATTAACCGAAAACTGACCGGTAATCATTTTCATGTTTATGTTAAACCTGACCGAAGTGTAGACCCAGAAGCGATAGAAGTTCACGGTATTACCGATGAAATGTTGGCAGATAAACCTGCGTTTTCACAAATTTCAGATGATTTTATAGAGTTTATTAAAGGTGCAGAGCTGGTGATTCATAATGCGCCGTTTGATGTTGGCTTTATGGATTATGAATTTGAAAAATTAGGATTAAGCTTAAAAACAACTGATATTTGCCGGATCACCGATACTTTGGCTATGGCTAGAGAAATATTTCCGGGTAAGCGTAATAACTTGGATGTATTGTGTGACCGCTACGGAATAGATAATTCTCACCGTACGCTGCATGGCGCTTTGCTGGATTCTGAAATTTTAGCCGATGTTTACCTGTTAATGACAGGTGGACAAACCGCGCTAAATTTAACTGCAGAAACTGGTGACAGCAAAGATGTTGGTAAAATTATTCGTTTAGATCAAGACAGAAAACCACTAAAGGTTTTAGCTGCAACTGCCGATGAAATAGAAGCACATCAGGCAAGGCTTGATTTAATTGAAAAAAGCGCCGGGAATTGTTTATGGCGTAGTTAAACTTTTAGCACTTTTGAAGGCAGGTATGAAACTTATTTTAAAGCCATTTTATTTTTTAATATTACTTGTTTTCACAAGCCCTGCTTTATTGGCTCAGCAACAAATTATAAATTCCCAGCCAGTGCTGAGCCAAGCTCTTATTACTCAAGCAACCTCTGATATTCCGGCAGAAGATTCACAGCAAAATCAAACTAAACAAACCTTAGGCCCACTGGATGTTATTAGTTTAATTGGTTCCCCCGAGCACCTTACCGGCATTCAATTAATCGAAAACCGCTTTCGGATTGATCATTATGTTGACGAAATTGTCATGGTGTTTTTTCGTAAATATGGTTCGGCTCCCGTTATTTTAATTCGTCCCGATGGCAGTAAACTTTATGCGCCCACTATAGATGAAAGCGAAGGCCAGTGGTATGACGATCTAACTTACGATATGGTTAGGCTTAAAAACCCTATGGTCGGGCCGTGGCAAGTGGTTGGGCGGATCGATAGTAATAGTAAAATTATGGTGCTGTCAGATATTCAATTGCAAGCACAGCCTTTTCCTGAGTTAATGTTTTCTGGTGAAATTATTAAACTAACAGCTTCTTTACTTAATGCCGGTAAGCCGGTTGAATATGCTGATTTTAGTGATGTGGTATCGCTTGATGTAACATTTGCCAGCACCAATAATAATGAGTATGAAAATTTTGCTGCCGATGCAGTGAAAGTCGCTCAATTTAAAGATGACGGGCAGGGATTTGATAAAAAAAGAAAAGATAGCATTTTTACCGGTGAGTTCAGATTAAATATTGCCTCTGGTGAATGGTTGCCAAGTTTATTTTTGGACTTAGGGTTGTTTAATCGGGAACTGACACTCAATCCTGTTGTATTACAGCCAAATCCGTTTGATTTACAAATTGAATCAGCTTTAGAAGACAATCAGCTGCATAATCTTAAAATCACCCCAAATACAGATTTAATCGACTTTTCAACATTTGCATTTAGCGGTGAAGTTTTTTATCCGACCGGTGAGTCTCAGCGCTTTGCTATCTCAGAAGATAGTGAACCAGAAAAACACTTTATGTTATTTAACTATGGTGCAGGCACATACAAAATTAAATTATCGGCTTTTGGTAAAGATATTAACGGACGAGATTTAATGATTCATGTCCCTGAGTTTACCTTTAATATCGCGCCTATTGTGGTAGAGCCTGAACCTATCGTTGATCTGGAAGCTCAATTAGCACAGCAAAATATGCAAAGTTTGCCTGAAGCAGAGCCTGAGCCTGAAATGTCTGCGGGTCAGATAACTTTGATTGTTGTATTAGGGAATTTGACTGTTTTTATTTTGGCGTTTGTCTTCATTAAATTCGGTTTTATGGCAAAAACACCGTTTTGGAAAAAAATCAGCTTTAATAAACTGAAATTTAAATCTAAGAAAAAAGCAGATAAAACGACTCCCGCTGAGGAGAAAAATACAGAAGTGAATGATTTTTCATCAGAAACTGATGATATTATCGACTTGACCTTGCCAGAAGAAACTTAATTTCACTTTTTTTAAAAAAGCTGTTGACTCTACCCCATTCAGTCCTTATTATTGCGCCCGCTTCTGACGGAGGGCAACCAAAGTTAAGAAAGCAAAGCTTTTGCTAAGAATATGCGGAGTGGTAGTTCAGTTGGTTAGAATACCGGCCTGTCACGCCGGGGGTCGCGGGTTCGAGTCCCGTCCACTCCGCCAACTTAGTGTAAAGTTTTTGATAATACTGCGGAGTGGTAGTTCAGTTGGTTAGAATACCGGCCTGTCACGCCGGGGGTCGCGGGTTCGAGTCCCGTCCACTCCGCCATCATTATCAAACAATATTTAAATATATCTCTGCGGAGTGGTAGTTCAGTTGGTTAGAATACCGGCCTGTCACGCCGGGGGTCGCGGGTTCGAGTCCCGTCCACTCCGCCATTTATATTTAAATTCAGAACGATTTGCTTTAAATTTAAAGCACCACTGCGGAGTGGTAGTTCAGTTGGTTAGAATACCGGCCTGTCACGCCGGGGGTCGCGGGTTCGAGTCCCGTCCACTCCGCCATCTCTTATCCTTTAGAGATTACAACTTCCTTATTTTATACAATTCTCATTTTATATTTTTAATCAATATTAAATTTCTTCTTTTAAAAACGACCTTAAATCAAACTGGTATATCTTGTCGTAAATGGCAGTAGTTCGGTTGGTTAGCTTGTATTAAAAAAACAGCGGTCTGTCACGCAGGTATGTGGTCTGAGTTATTGAGAGCGAAGCCATTGCTTACCTTTTTTAAGGTTATTTCTTGCATCATATACAATTCTTAAATTATATCTTTTGTGCGGTATTTTTATTTGGAAAGTTAGTTTCCATATTTGTTGCTGCAGGCGACAGTAGATTCCCGACGTCTCTGGAATGACGTTACTTTGACTTTGTTATTCGGTATAAGTGAGGTAATCGCGTGATGCGTAATCTCAGTTGGGTATTTAATTAGCTAAAATGTCTGGCAGAAACAATTACCAATACTTCAATGATATCTAATATTTTTATTTCAATATTAACGGTAGTTTTTATATTTTGTTTTAAATGATGGTAGTTCAGTTAGTTGATGCTTATTCAAAAATATAAATGTATTAAAGCCCTGTTAAATTGCTTTTAGACTTATTTTGTTAAGCGAAATAATGTCCAAGATTTTTACAGTTTTTTCATTCCTATTTTTTTATTGTAGCTATATCAATAATTTAATTACTGGTTTGTATCTTGCTTAGTAGCTTTTGGTGTTGGCGGTTTATGAGTGTACCAATTTGGCCGTTTCCACGGGTATTGCTTTACCTGGAAATTAACAAGCTAATTTCTGGAGAAGATACATGGGTATAAATAAAAAAATACTGTGTAAGTTAGTTGTGTACACAGCTGCAATTGGGCTGCAGCTCAATTCAAGTTTAGCGATAGCGGGTGCCGTTATTCAGTACGGTGATACGATTTTAGGGGTTAATAATGAAGGGCATTTAAACTTCACTCCAAGTAACGAAGGGTTAACAGCACCAGCTGGTTTTGTTGCACCTTTACCTGGTAGTGAGTTTGATGGTACTTCGCCTGATAATATTCCTTTTGGGCTTTATCGCAATGGAGTTGGTGATGCAACATCTCCAGGTTGCCTCTGTGAAGGTTGGGGGATTGCATTAACCACCTCAGTCGGACGTTTTGGCGCTGGTGCTAGTATCGACAATAGTGGTATTAGTGGTATTTCTGGTGGTGAATTTGGCTCTACCAGCAGTACAGCTACCTCTTTGGTTCATCTGAGTGACGCTGAAGTAAGTGTTCGGCATGCTTTTGGCCCATCACTTGCCGATGGTGTTTTTCAAGCTTCGGTGACTATTCGTAATAATTCATTAGAAACTATAACAGATTTGGTTTACCGCCGGGCAATGGACTGGGATATTCCAAATGATGAGTTTAACGAATTTGTTACCCATGGCGGCGTAGTTGAAAACCTTGAATCTGTTGGTGGTAATGTCAGGTTCGCCAGCGATAACGGCTTTGCTTCGCTTGATCCTACTGTCAATGCAGGTTGGATTAACTTTGATACGGTAAACTCTAACTTTGAAGATAATGGTCCTACTGACCATGGCTCTGTCTTTGATTTTGCTTTTGGTGATTTAGCGGCTGGAGATACCAGAACGTTTAATATTTTTTATGGTTCTACAGCAACTGAAGCTGATGCTCTGTCTGCAATTTCATTTTTAGGCGCTAATGTTTATTCGTTAGGTCAATATTCAGGTATTGATACTGATATTGGGAATCCACTTGATGGTACGCCGGCCACATTCTTATTTGCTTTTGGTGGCGTTGGTGGAGTTGAACCGGGTACTAATCCGGCTAATCCAATATTACCATTTGTACCAGCTCCAGGTGAATTTGTATTTACTGAACCTGAGCCTGCAAACTGGTTCGATCCACCGTTTTCAGATGGGTTTGAATATGAATTAACTGGTGGCGCTGTATTTGATTTAGTGACAACCCCAGATGCAAGTTATGGTTTTGGTGATGTCGATGTAGTTGTGGATGGTGTTGTCGTTGCGACATTAAACCCCGGTGATACTTTTGATTTTTCAACGCTAGCTACTGCGGTCTCGTCGTTTAAATTAGTTGGATTAGATATGTTATTAGACATTGCTGATCCTGATTTTGCGACAGCTTTTCCTGTTTTTCTGGATTGGACGGGTAGCGCCTCTACATTGTTAATGAGTGCAATAATTGCATCGGTAGGGCCTGTAGATGTGCCCGAGCCTCAGGTGCTATTTTTGCTGGCTTTTGCTGCTTTTATATTAATTAATCGTAAAAAAATGATGTTGAATTAGTCCACATATAAAACTTGTTAGTCAAACTGGCTAACAAGTTTTTTAGGAGATGACTATGAAATACTCTAAGTTTTTGTTTTGTTTATTATTAGGTTGTAGTTTTAACCTCTGTGCAATTGATAAAAATGGTAAATATGCAGTTAAAGGTGTTGGAAATTTACCTTGCAGCCAATTTGTTGAAATTACCGAAAATAATCAAAGTGAAAAATATTTATTTGCTGGTTGGCTTAATGGATATATAACGGGTCATAATCAATACTTGGCTGAAACTTTCGATATAGTTTCTTGGGAGAATATTGAAACGCTCGGGAATTATTTGTTATCACATTGCCGAAAAAATCCGTCGATTAGTTTTTATCAGGCCACCACTCAAATGCTGAGCTCTTTATATGATGTCAGAATCATTGAATTTATTGGCGCAGAACATAAAGAATCAAACGGTCAAGGTTTACAGGTTTATACTCAAACAATTCGAAGAGTACAAAAGAGCCTAAAAGCTCAGGGGCTCTATCAGGGGGAGGTAAATGGTAAGGTATCTGATGGACTCATTGATGCGTTAAACAAATTTAAACAACAAGCCAATGTTAATTCTACCGATGACTTTAGTCAGCAAGTTCTATTTAAGTTACTGAAATCCCAATAATTTAAATTTAACTAAGGAGCTCGTTTTTGAAATTAGCAAATTTAATTGTTGTCCTATTTGGTGTTTGTTTATTGGCATGCGAGCCTGCACCCACAGCACAAATATTTACTGAAATTGAACAGGATATAAAACAAAATGCATTAGCGGATGCTGAAATTAAAAGCAAAACTTTATTACAATCAGCTATCAATACAAATGATAACCAGCAAATACTCAATGCCCGGATTCTATTGGCTAGAATTTACTATTTGAAAGGGGATTTTGTGAATACGCTCAGATTTTATCAACCTTTGCTTGAGTCGAGTATTGATAATCAGATGCTTGATTTGGCTGGTATAAGTAAGTCTGACTGGTCTTGTTTTATTCATGTTAGCTTAATAAGTGAAGATTCACTAACCCTGACGGACTCGATTTTATCAAAAACAAAAACCGTATTTGATCCAGATAGTTTTAATATCTATCAGGCGCACTATCAATTACAGCGGGCAAAAAATAATAAACAGGCAGCTAAAGCCATCGATTCAACTGTTCCACTCGCGCCGCTAAAATTACCGGAACTGGCTGACCAATATGCCAAATATCATTATGCTGCTGTCATTTCAGAGGTTGATCCTCAGCAGTCGATAGAAATCCTGTCCAGCTTATCTGACACGGCTTATAAATTGCCTGAAGCTATTCTTCTACAAGCTCAAATTGAACAAAAGCAGGCACTTTATCAGTCTGCAATTAAACATTATGTCGCTTTTTTAAAGCACAGACCTGATCGATTAGATGCCAAAGTAATGCTGATTTTAATTGCATATAAAACGGAGCAATATGAATTAGCTAGAGATTTAGTTAAACAGCTTGGCCAAGCAAAAGAGCAAAACGCATTATTTGATCAATTAGCAGCACCACTTGCGTTTTATGATAAGGATTATGACAAAGCAAAATCTTTGGCAGAGCAATCTATTGCTTGGGGGTTAGATTCACCTTTAAATCGTTTAATTGCCGGAATGAGCGCTTTTTATTTACATAACTGGGAGTTAACTAATTATTACTTACAAAGCATTAGCCAAGTTTTACCAGAGAATCATGCCGCGCTACGTATGTTGGTTACAGCTAAGCTGCATTTAAATGAAATCGATACAGCTGCAGAGCTTTATAAAGAGTTTGATACCCAAGGTATTTTAGATGTTGCTTTAGCTATTCAGTTAAATAATAAGTTGGAACAGCTAAATCAACCTGAGCTGGCAAAACAAATTAAATTACATGCTAATCAAACTCAATTAAATGAAGCCCATAAACAGCAGCTTAAAGTCGCAAACATCAAAAAAATTCAGTTTGATTATTTAGAGCAGGCTTTATTAAAAGCCATAACGCAAAAAAACCGTTTATATCAATCACAACAGTTGGTGTTAATACCGCTATTAAATCCTGCTGATAAATATCAGGTCACAAGCTTATTAGAGCAGTGGCAAAGCTCAGGTGTCGAGAATTTATATACCTATTACACAAAAGCTTGGTTAGCGATGCAAAATAAGAATTTAATTGAATTTGAGCATGCTTTAACTGAGGCTTATAAAATAGAGCCAGATAATGTACCGAGCCTAAAATATTTTTTGCAAAAAGCATTAGTTGAGCAAAATAACCAACAAGTATTAGATCTTACTAATCAAATTATTAAATTATCTTATCCTGATAGTTTAATGTATACCGCTCGCTTGGATGCATTAAATAAGCTTAATCAACTAAACTTAAAGCATTTAAATGAGCTATTAACTTTGCCAGTTGGATTAGATTTTAACCGCTTAAATTGCCTTTATTTATTAAATCAGGAGCAGTATTTATTATTACTTAAATATTTAGCTCAAACGGATATGACAAAATGGCCTGAAATAAACTGGATAGCTTTTATTAAAACAAAATTAGCGACTGATAATTTTTCAGAGGTAGCGGCTGGTATTAAACAATTTATTTTAAAAGATACCTCAAATGGTCCTGATGCGATGCAGGCCATGATTAATGCAGCCTTTCACATTGAACAAACTGATTTGGTGCTAAATTTAACTGAACTGGCTGCTCAAAAAAAATTAGCAATTCCACAACTTAACCTATTAACAGCGAAAGCTTATCTGCTTAGTAATCATTTAACCAAAGCTGAAAATATACTAAAGCATACCCAAGCAAATAGCCTTTTTTATTATGATTTAGCAGCTGAGCTAGCCTTAAAAAAACAATCTAATAAAGAAGCTTATTTTTATTTTTTACAGGCTTATCAATTAGCTGAAGATTTCCACCGGCTAAGTTATTTATTTAGGTTGGCTGATAAAGTAGATAAAACCGAAGAGGTTAAAGCACTGGCATTAACTTATTTAAACGAAAACAAACAAAATATTGAAGCCTACAAGTACATTGCTGATTGGTTTATACAAAAAGAGCCTCAGCTTGCGTTGCAAATATTAGAGTCCGGCACATTGGAAAGTATTCGATATACAGATTGGGTGTTAGCAAATAATTTAGCTTGGCTTTATTTTAAACAAGGTCAGCAATCTAAAGCTGAAGTTTGGGCTAAACAGGCTCTTAAATTACAACCTGATAATTTAAATGTGAAGGATACTTATAATCAGGTCTTTCGGCTTTAGTTAACCTGAACTGCACATAATAGAATTTGCCCAACGGGCTACTTTTCCGCCTCTCATCGTTATTTTTCTGACTAATAGCTCACTATTAGGTACAGAAAAATGCCTTGATAGACAAAAACTATACTCGTTGGAACGTAAATTAAGGTAGGTTTGTTATTGTTTAATCGAATTGTTGAAAAATTTACTTCAACATTTCTTATACGCAGTTCAGGTTAATTAAAAAGCCGGATTAATCCGGCTTGTTTAGTTTGAACATATTTATTACCCCGTTGAGGTTATTTATCTAAAATCATGCCTGGTAGACTAACCTCTTGATATTTAATACCTTGTTGTAATGTGTTTTTTGTTTTTATCCCTTTAGCGGCAGAGCTAATACAACTATTATTTTGGGCATAATTCAGCGCGGTTATCTGAGCAGGATCTGAAAGCGTAGACCAGTCACCTGTGGGGTAATCGTTGGTGACAGCACAATTTACAGGTAAGCCATTCATATAATTAGCAAACCCGTTCGCATTTTCGGTTTGGAAATTCAGCGCAAGTAAGGTTTCATTACATACCTCAAAACCAGCTTTTTCGCCACGTTTATCGTAGGAACCATCATTTGCATAAAATCCAACGGGTTTACCATAAGTGCGCTGACCAATCTGATAAATGTCTAAATAAGGCGTTAAGCCATTAATTACAGATTCACTGGCAGAAGCGGTATAGCCATTAGTTAATACAATTAATTTATCTAAATTCAAACTGTTTTGGAGTATGGTGTTATAGCTCGCACCGTTTTCAGGATCTATCATAGTATCTGCACTGTAGACACTATCAAACGAAGCTAGTCGATAATTGTGTGTAATTTGTAAAAAAGTGTTTTTACCTAATTTATCGCCTGCTAAATATAAAGATAATCTTGCCGCAACACTTAATAAACCGCCGCCATTATCACGTAAATCCAGAATAAATTGGTCTGGTTGCTCAGCTTTAAAATAAGCAAAGGCTTCATCTATTTCTTTAGCTGAATTAAGGTAAAAGCCAGTAGGAAATGCTAAATAAGCTACTTTCCCTGCGTTAGTGTTTTGCACTGAATAATGTGCGACTGTATTAATATCTATTTCGTCTTTTGGTATTGCCACTACTTTGGTTGAATTAGTTGGTGTTTGCCAGTGAAACTTAACTTTATACCCTTTGGTATCTGGGCCAAAAAGATCAGCAATAGCTTCTGAGTTATAAGTATTTAACCAAGCGATAATAGTGGGTGCATCTACATCGGCTATTTTTATAATTTTATCGCCCCGTTTAAGTCCTGCTGTTTCAGCTGGGGAGTTTTTATAAACCTGATAAACAATTAACTCATTACCGACTGGGCCAAATTCGGCTCCAAAACCGAATGATTCACCTGAAATGGTGGCATTCCATTGATCTGTTGGCAGTGCAAAACTAAACCTATCTCTGGCGGGTAATACATCGTAAAGTAAGTGGTTGGTTTCTATGTACTCAGAAAAATTAAGAGTTGGATTGGCTAATTCATCTAACCATAAATATTCAAACTCTAAAGTATCGTACCAAAAACTATGTAAGTTTTGTTTGGTACATTTTTGCTGAACTTCAGCTTTAGATGGTGTTGACTCTGATGATGAAGAACCGCCACAGGCAGAAAGAACAGCAATAGAAAGGGCACACAAGCTAGTTTTTACAGTAAAGTGCATATAAATTCCCTAATAAATAAAGTCCTGTTATTTATGCAAAAATATTTTGGCATAAAGAGTAAAGTTGCATCTTAATGCTTAACAGATTTAATTATCAAGTCATTTGTGAATGAAATTTTTCATTTTTGTTTAAAAATGAAAACTGCCATGTACACCATATATATTTTGTTCTTCAATGATTTGTGTATGCATGCCAGCTGAAATATAGCGGTTAAAATAATAATCTCCTGATAATTTTAACCCGAGTTGATCATTGTTTAATGTTTTTGGCAGGCGGTAAATAACAGCAGAGTAAAGTTGGATTTGTGAATTTAAACCAATTTGAGTACCGGATTCTAGCTCAACCGAATCATTTAATTGTGTACCAGGTAAAATCGTCTGTTGGTAATAGTTTTGATAACTGACACTGGTTTTGACGGTAAAGTAGGGGTTTATGGAATAAGCATAACCCACACCCGCTTGTTGATTTGAACTATATTGAGTGGTTTGTGCTATCACGTACAGTTTACTTTTATGTTTAAAATCTGGCTTCTCATCTATTTTATGGGTTGGATCAAGTTGAAAATAATCTAATGTGGAAAGTGGTTGATTGATTTGCAAATCAATGGCCACAGCAGAGTGTGCCACTAGAAAACAGCCAACAAACATCAATACTTTTAAAATATTGTATCGTTCCATAGCGAGAACTCCGCCTGTGTTAAAGTTAACTGCAACCTTGTCCGGTTTATTTGAGTTATAAAAATAAGTTTAGTCGATAAATAGATTTTATGTGAATTCAACTTACATTAAATATGTTATTTGGTGTTGGGTTATACCTGCACAGTATTAAGGAGAGATTCCCGCCTCGATAGCTGCGCCATGCGTTATTCAACTTCCTAAATCCATTGAATCGTGCGCGGGAATAATTATGACAATGAGTTCTGATATTTAGATGCTTATTTTAAAAGCATCCTCTTATGTAGAATTGGAAAATTTTTGTTTGCAGCTTTGTCTTTAAAATTTAAAAAAGTGCGCTTTATAATGCGTTAATTCAGCAATCGATTCTTTAATGTCGTCTAAAGCTAAATGGCTGCCTTGTTTTTTAAAGCTGTTGAGTACGTCTGGTTTCCAGCGTCTGGCAAGTTCTTTTACGGTACTCACATCCAAGTTTCGATAATGGAAAAACTGTTCAAGTTCTGGCATGTGGACAAACATAAAACGTCTGTCTTGGCTAATACTGTTGCCGCACATTGGTGATTTACCAGCGGGAACATATTGAGCAATAAACTCTATTGTTTTGTGGCTAGCGGTGGCTAAATCTACTTCGCTTTCACGGCAACGCTGAGTTAAGCCTGATTTACCATGTTGATCAATACACCACTGGCTCATATTATCCAGCACTTCATCGGTTTGATGAATGGCAAAAACAGGGCCTTCGGCAATAACGTTCAGTTCACTGTCGGTTACTATGGTTGCTATTTCTAATATTTTATCTGTGTCTGGTTCTAAACCAGTCATTTCTAAATCTAGCCAAACCAGATTATTTTCACTAAATGACATATATCTTCCTAAAACAACATCCTTTCTTGATACTGCTTGGTGTACAATGACCAGACAAATAAAGAAAGTGGTTAAACGCAATTTTATCTAAGGCTAAATTCAGTGTATCTTAGCAAGATAAAAACGACTCATTTGAGTTATCTAATTATTATTTATTAAAAGTAGCACTGTGGCAAAAAAAACGAAATTAACTAAACAACAACTTAGACGAATGAAGTCTAATCGTAACAAAAAAATCAATCAAACTGAACAAACTCAGTTTGATTCTGGTTTGTTGGGCGATGCGTTAAATGGCCGTGTTATTAGCCGTTTTGGCCAACATGCAGACATAGAAGATGAACAAGGTTTGCTGCGTCGCTGCGACATTCGTCGAACCATAGATTCGTTAGTTGCAGGTGATTTAGTCATTTGGCGTGAAAACCATGCTGAAAGCGGGAATCAGGGGGTAATTGAAGCTGTTAAGCCTCGTTCATCTTTATTGACCCGCCCCGATTTTTATGATGGTGTAAAGCCAGTCGCTGCCAATATCGAGCAGGTGGTTATTTTGTCGGCTATTCGCCCTGAGCTATCTTTACATATTATTGACCGTTATTTAGTTGCGGTTGAAAATATGGGCGCAACGCCCGTGATTGCAATTAATAAAGCGGATTTATTAACTCAAGATGAAAGAGTACGATTAGAAGCTGAGCTGGCTTATTATCAAACCATTGGTTATCAGGTTTATTGGCTCAGTGTTAAACAAGCAGAGGGCGTTTCTCAGGTTGAGCAAATTTTAGCAGAGCAAACTTCTATTGTAGTTGGTCAGTCTGGGGTGGGTAAATCGTCGTTGGTGAATCGCTTATTGCCGGAGATTGATGCATTAACCAATGAAATCTCAGATAATTCTGGTTTAGGTACTCATACCACCACAGTTGCTCGTTTATATCATTTACCTTCGGGTGGCGATTTAATTGACTCTCCGGGCGTACGTGAATTTGGCTTGTGGCATTTAACCGAAGCTGAAATTTTTGATGGGTTTGTTGAGTTTGAGCAATATCGTCATTTATGTAAATTTAGAGATTGTAAACATTTAGATGATCCTAAATGTGGATTAAGAGATGCAGTTGAAAAAGGCGAAATTAAGGCATCACGTTTAGAGCATTACCATAAAATTTTGCAATCCGTTAGCGAGAATAAACCCTCGTACAAAATAGATAAACCAGATAATTAAAAAGATAATTGAGTAAGGAATGTTTGTGTCGTTAGAAAAATTTAAAGTTGCGCTGCAATATTGTACGCCGCAGCATACATTGTCGAGAATTGTTGGTTCACTGGCTGCATCTAAAAATAAATTTATCAGTCAAACTTTTATTAAGCAGTTTGCGCGGGCGTTTAATATTGATTTATCTGAAGCTCAAATCGAAAACTTTGCTGAGTTTAAATCGTTTAATGAGTTTTTTACCCGAGCATTAAAACCCGATGCCAGGCCGATTGACTTTACTGAAAATGTTCTGGTAAGCCCGGTGGATGGTGAGGTTAGCCAAGCGGCAAAAATTAATCAGGATTCATTGATTCAAGCCAAAGGTCACGATTATAGTTTAACCACTTTATTAGGTGGTGACGAAGAAAATGCCAGACCGTTTCAAAATGGTGAGTTTACAACTATTTATTTATCGCCAAGTGATTATCACAGAATTCACATGCCATGTGACGGTACGCTAACTAAAATGATTTATGTACCGGGTAAATTATTTTCGGTTAATCAGGCGACAACTCGCAATGTTCCTGGTTTATTTGCCCGTAACGAGAGACTGGTTTGCTTTTTTGATACAGAATTTGGTGAAATGGCAATGGTGCTGGTGGGCGCTATGATAGTCGCCAGTATTGAAACCGTTTGGGCTGGCAATATTACGCCGCCGGCTGGTTCTCGTAGTTTTACTTGGCATTATAGCGGAAAAGATCAGATCTCCTTGAAAAAAGGGCAAGAAATGGGTCGCTTTAAACTTGGTTCAACCGTGATTCTGGCGATGCCAGAAAATACAGTCGAGTTTGACCACTACTTTAAAGCCGAAGCTAAAGTAAAACTGGGCGAGTCTATCGCTACTATTTCAACTGTCACCGGCGCTTAGTCGTAACCTGTATTTATGTCTTTAACTTCACCGGCAGCAGAGCAAAAAATGGCTCTGCTGCAAATTCATCTGGGCGTATTACTGCTCGGCGGCACTGCTTTATTTTCCAAATTAATTCCACTACCGGGTGATGCTATTACGTTTGCCCGTTCAGTTATTGCTGCACTATTTTTAATGGTTTTGGTTAAATCAACCGAAGGCAAAATAAGATTAAATAATGCCAGAGACGTTAAAAACGGCATTATTTTAGGCGTTTTAATGGCGGTGCATTGGGTAACTTATTTTTTAGCGATGCAGTATTCAACTGTCGCAACCGGAGTGATTGCTTTATACACTTATCCGGTTATGGTGGTTTTATTTGAGCCGTTATTGCATAAACAAAAAATTGCCAGACAAGATTTGTTAATGGCTTTTATTGTTTTGATTGGCGTTATTTTGCTGGTGCCAGAATTTAGTTTAAAAAGTGAATATACATTAGGGATTTTGTTAGGGGTATTTTCAGCCGCGTTATTTGCTGCGCGTAATATCATGAATAGTCGGGTATTTTCGCATTACAGCGGGACTAAAAATATGATGTTTCAGGCTATGGTGGTTGCAATTGTTTTGCTGCCGTTTGAAATTCATCATTTTAACTCGCAAATCTCAGCGTCAACTTGGGGCTTGTTGGTTTTATTGGGGATTGTATTCACCGCTTTGCCACATTCTTTAATTGTGAGTGGGTTAAGATTTGTGAAGGCCAAAACCATGAGCTTAGTCTCTTGTTTAGCCCCTTTATATAGCATGATTTTAGCGGCTATTATTTTAGCTGAGCATCCTAACTGGCAAACCATGTTGGGTGGTGCTCTGGTTGTTTCGGCGGCAATATACGAAACTTTGGTTGTGCATAAACAAAAATAATTAACCTTAGTTCGAGAGTTCGGGGTAATTTTTATGATGGTTCAGTTAACTATTTTAAACTGTACTATTTTTACTGAGTTAGGTTAGTTAATACAGGAGCTATGCCTTGAAAATTATCGCACATCGCGGCGCAAGTGGAATTGCACCTGAAAATACGCTGGCAGCGTTTCGTTTAGCGCTTGAGTCGGGCGTTGATGGGATTGAATTAGATATTCAAATGGTTGATGGCACAGCCGTGGTTTTACATGACAGATGGCTGCAAAAAACCACAAATGGACTTGGTTTAACTCAGCAAATTAACCTTAATTATTTACAATCTTTAGATGCCGGAGGCGGCCAGCGAGTTCCGACATTAAAAGAGGTATTCACTTTAATTAATGGAGCTTGTTTAATTAACATTGAATTAAAGGCGCCAGATTGCGAATTGGCTGTATTGGCGGATATTGATTATGCGTTAAAACAGCTTAATTTTAAGCAAGATCAATTTATTATCTCATCATTTAATCATTTTAGTTTACGCAAAATTAATCAGTTAGTGCCTTGGCTCAAATTGGGCGCATTAACGGCAAATTTACCACTTGAATACGCGGCTTTTGCCAGCCAGTTAAATGCTTTTTCGGTGAATGCCTGTATTGATTTTATTGATCAGGCTTTTGTTGATGATGCGCATCAGCGAGGATTAGAAGTTTGGGTTTATACGGTTAACCAAATCGAAGATATTCAAGCCATGCTGGATTTAGGTGTAGACGCTATTTTTACGGATTACCCCAGTAGGGCATTGCAATATATCCAATAATTTCAGTCTATTTTATCAGCCTATAAAATAGACTTCTTAATTGATTTATTAGGGCTTTTTTTCCACTTAACTTAAATTGTTTACAGATTTTGGTGACAGGCCACTGCGATAATAATGCCCGGCAGAGCAGAGCTCGTTCTGACTGAGACAAGTTTTGTAAGATGATTTCAGGATGAGCCAAACAGTAATTTGCCAGCACAGGTTGAGCTGAAAAATAATTAGTATGAGCATTAGCAAAACCATCCATAAAAGCAGCTAAATATGAATCGTTTGGCACTATGTCGGATGTATTATTCAATATACTTAGCCAATTCCAGATAACGTCACAATCCAAATGTTGATATAAAGTTGGCAATAAATAATTAAGCTGTTGTTTATTTTGTTTGCTCAGCAAACTACAAATGGATTGGCTAGTCGAATTAAGCGGCATTATCATTAAGCTAGAGAATAAACCCGTATTGGTTTCTGCGGTTAAACCGCAGCGTACTAGTTGAAACTGATTTTTTTGCCAAAAGCTGAGTAATTTAGCATGGGTTGAAAAACTGGTTGAAACATAATCCAGTTGTTTATTTTGCGCCTGTTGTTCAAGCCATTTTATCAATACACTACCTAAATTTTGTTGTTGCCATTTGGGACTCACGGCAATGCGCACGATACGCCAGCCTTTTAGTCGAGCAAATTCAGTATGACCCGTTTGCGCGGCAATTAACTGCGGAGTTAAATGTCCGTTAGGGCGGCGTTTTCCCTGCATACAATCGTTAGCAAGTTCATCTGGTAGTGGCCCTTCATCAGAGACGATACAAGCGGCAATAATTTGATCTGCTTGGTTCTTCATAACTGCGACTTGCATTGCAGGACTGTCTAATAAATAACGTAAATCCGATGGCGTTGTGCGGTAATGCGCTTGGATTAATAAGCCAAATAATGCGGTTAATTGTGGCTCATTTTGGCTGAGCTGGCTTTTGTTTAACCATTCAATTTTGGTGGTTGTGACTGAGCTAACCTCAGTGGGCTCAGCATTTAATAAATAAATTTGATTCAGCCAGTTTTCGAGCGGATCATGCTCTGCCCAGCGGATCGGCTGCGTTAACCGAAATTCAGCTAAAGTGTATTTGGCGGATTTGAGCTGATTAATAAATTTTTGGCTAAAGCCTTTGCCCGAACCTTCGTAACCATGTTCTGTGGTGGCATAAATAATAAATGGGTAAATTTTGGCTAATTGCTGCAAAATTTGGGCTGGAATAGCCGCTGCTTCATCAATAATTAATACATCGGTTTCTGGCTGGTTTAATAATAAATAATCCGGCGCATAAAAACTCATAGCGTTATGATTTTCGATTCGTTTTTGATACCAAAGCTGCGCAGTTTGTACACAGTTTTTGGCTGGTGCAGTGATGATAATTCGACAGCTTTTAGGGTGATTGAGCTGTGCAGCAATCGCACCTAATGTAGCTGATTTACCACGCCCTCTGTCGGCGGTAATAATAAAGTGACCTTGCTGATTCTGGCAAATGGCTTCAATAATTTGGGTTTGCTCACAGGTCAGCTCGGTTATTTGTCGCCAGCTTGGGGTGTTAGGTGCAATTTGATAAAGCTGATTTTGCGCTTGAACCGTCGAGATTGTTTGCTGGCTGAAATAACAGCCGAGATTAAGCTGTTGATTTAACTGTAATAGACGTTGATTAAAATAACTATGGTTGTGAGTTTGAGCACTTTGCCAAGGTAAAAACCGCTGCATATCCGGATCGTCAGTTAATACTTGAGCTGATACGGTTAATATTAATAATCCGCCCGCTTTAATCGTACCGCTAAGTGCAGCAATAGCATCTGGGTTTAATCCACTTTGGCTATCAATCCAGACAAAATCAAATTCTTGTCCTAAATATTGCTGGTAATGTTTTAGGTTAGAGCCAAACTCGCTATTAAAAGCCAGTCCATTTTTGCCAGTTAATAATTGTAAAATGGCATTGGCTTGATTACCGCGCCAGTTTGGTTCTCCTGCTATAACCACAGGTAAACGCCAGCCATGCTGATTTAATTGAGCAAGTGGCAGTTGATAAACCGCGGGGGAAATTTCAATATCCGGCATGATTAAAGCTAAATCCAATATATCTCTGATTTTGTTAATATTGTATACCCGTGCAACCTTAAGATGCTTGATTTCAGCCGGAGAAAAAAATGAATGAGGCAAGACAAATTGTTGTAGGTATAGTCATTCTCGATAACTGCTCCTGCGTTATACTACCTCCCGCATCCATGCGGTCGTACATCAAAACAATTTGACGCAGCATCAGGCATTTTTGGCCCGGCCCTTCGGGAGCTTCACAGCGCTTCCACTACTGCATCATATTGGTTTGAAAGGTGGCCTACATTCCTTCACCAATCTGTTTTGTATTGAAAGCGCTGTGATAGCTCTGAAACATGCATCTTGAGGTAGCACGGGTATATTTTAACCTTAATTAATTGTTTTTAAACAGTTTCGGTTAATTGATTCTGTAAAAAGGTTAATAATGCGACTGCGCTGTCTTCAATATTTGGGTGCGAAACGGTAAATCTATGATTACTAATATTGTATTGCAAGCTGTGGTTAGAGGCATGAACCTGCATATAAATATCCACATAGTCACTAAAATTTTCAAAATAAAAAATAACCGTCATTTTATCCGGCAAATTCGGGTTGGTAGCATTTAAATATTTGAATTTTTGCAAATAAGGAAATGTATGATTTTCAAACGATTTGTTATGGTTAAACCAGCACATATCTTCTTCAAACCCTAAATACGTTAAGGTATTGATAAAAGCTTGGCTGAGTTCTGGCAATTGAATATTAATTGGGTAAGTATGCTGTTCTTGCTCGTTATTTTCTGCGGTGGCAGTTATCACCAATGAAAATTTGGCTGAATGACCAGAACAAGGACAGTTAAAAGGTAACTGAAAAAGATAAAAATCCTGCGTATCCTGCTGATTTAAGAACAGTTGATTCTCTAATGTTTTTTCGGCCAGAGTAAAAGGTTTATTTGCAAAGCTATCATCATGATCGCTGATTTCACAGATCAATTTTGCAGAGATTTGAATCAAACCATACTCTTTGTGTGGATCAGGATGAAGGCGAATGGTTAATCCAATTGCCTGACCAGCAAAATATTCATTGCTATCCAGCTCGGCTTTAATCAAAGGTTTAGGTGAGGAGACTTGGTCAATCCATTTTAATAAAGAAAACATTGCATATCCTTGCAGCTTATCTTACCAACTTTAGTAACTCTAGCTAGGATGATGACAAATACAAGTTGTTTATTTGAATTTTATTAAAGGTCTGATGAGTTTGGCTTAATACCAAACTCATGTATATCAGAGTTGTTTAGCGGGATTAAATACCTAACTCATCTAACAAATCTTGATCAAAGTCTGGCCCTGATTTGTTGTCTGTTTGATTCGTTTTAGCTTGTTCACTTGCACCACGAATAATCTCGTCTGGATCAAACTCTTCTGGTACAAAGTCGTGCAATTTAATAAATTCAGTTCTGTCCATTGCCAGTTCTAAATAAAAAATATTGCCGTTTTGGGTGGTAAAAGTAACGCGGCGGGCTTGTGGCCTGTCTAAATTAGTATCAATAGAAATAATCAGTTGTTTATTGACCGTTAGCATTTTCGGTTGGCTTTGAGTAATTGAAGTTTGTAACTCTTTACCTACTAAGCTGGTGAAATCGCCTAAAATTTGGTTAAGTAATTCACCCATTACATTGCCAACATCATCTGAAGTATGCTGAGTCGATAGCTCAGATAATGGAATGCCCATGTTAGTCATATAGCTTTGATAAATTTCAATGGCTGCTGCTGCGCTAAAGTTAATCACAACTAAACCCGAAAAACCGCCATCAAATAAAACAAATGAGCCAATATCTGGTTTTAAGCTGGTTTTCGTTATTTTTTGTACTAACGCTGAATAAGTCACCATGTTGGCATTGGCATTAGCTAATACATCGGTTACCGATTTACACAGCATGACTAAAATATCATCAGTAGTCACAACTGTGGTTTTATTGTTAGGTTTGATTGCTGGTTTATTCATTTATGATAGGTCCTGAACAACAGAGCTGATTTTTCTGGTTAATTGAAGATTTGTTTAATTATTTTTATAAGGTAGGTGTTTAGCGATTGAAAGGCAAGTTAATTTATGGGAATAACCCATAACTGAGTATTCCCCAATTAAATTTATATCCAAGTCGTTTAGGTATTTATTCGCCAGTTAGTTAACCAAACTGATTGGTAAGGTGCTAATTTTAATTCACCATGTAAATCGGCAATATCTTGCTCTGAAATTAAATCAAACCAACTTTCAGTATCAATTAAGTTAATATCTGTCATTTTAATAATCTGTTCCTGATCACTGATATTAAAAATACAGAAAATACTTTGATTACGGTTTTGGCTTTGTCGCCAAAAACCAACTAATTGCTCGCCTAACTGCAAGGTAAATTGCACTGCATTTGGGTGAAAAGCCGGTTGCTCTGTACGTTTATGAATTAAACTTTTTAAGCGCGAAAATACTTTGGAATGATGGCTATACGGATTTGTTAATTCAGCTTCCAGTTTATCTACCTGCCACTGGTGACGATTAATACTGCGGTTTTGGCTGGTATTTTCGACTCTTTCATAATCATTATTCGTGCCAAACAAACTATGAATATAAATGCCGGGAATGCCCTCTAAAGCAAGCATAATTGCATGAGCACAAATAAATCTGTCTATCTGATATTTATCTGGGCCTTTATAGGTGCCTTGCAAGGCGTCAAATAGGCTAATATTTAGCTCATAAGGTTTTTGCATACCGTTGGCACTTCGCCACGATACTTTACCGCCAAATTGGCTGATGGTATTAACCAGAGTGCCGAGTTCTTCTTCATTTAATAACCCTTCGGCTGGACGTAAACCAATGCCGTCGTGTGATGCTATAAAGTTAAAATAAGCTGTGCCCATTTGTGATGGTGGCATTGTCATCATCCAGCGTTTTAAGTGCCGACAATCGCCGCTAATTAAAGTATTGAGTAGCAGAGGGGGCAGCGAAAAATTATAAACACAATGCGCCTCGTTGCCATTACCAAAATAGCTCAAATTCTCGTGATTGGGCACATTGGTTTCAGTAATAATGACAGCATCATTAACTGAATGCTCTACTAAGCAGCGCATTAATCGAATTAATTCATGGGTTTGAGCTAAATGAATGCAATTTGTGCCAGCTTCTTTCCAGACAAACGCAACGGCATCGAATCTGAATATTTTAACGCCGTGATCTAAATATAAACGGATGATTTTGATAAATTCGTATAAAACATCAATGTTTCTAAAATCAAAATCGACCTGATCATGGCTAAAAGTACACCAGACATATTGAGTGCCCTGCGGCGTGACAACTTCGCGTAATAATGGGCTGGTGCGTGGGCGTACTACTTCTTGTAAATCATCATCTACAGAGGCGGTGAAAAAGTAGTTTTTGCCCGGCTCTTTGCCTTGTTTAAAGTTTTCAAACCATAAACTTCGGCTTGAGCAGTGATTGACAACTAAGTCGGCCATTAAGTTGTAATCTTTGGCAATACCATTGACATCGCCCCAATCACCTAAAGAATCATTTACTTTTGAATAATCCATTACTGCAAATCCATCGTCTGAGCTGTACGGATAAAAAGGTAAAATATGAATGCTGTTTATGGTGCCAGCTAAATGTTTATTAAAAAAACGGTGTAACGTTTGTAGTGGTTTTTCACCTTCTTTTAACAGACTATTACCGTAGGTGATTGCAATAATATCTTGCTGTGACCAGTGATTTTGATGATTGGCTGGGGTTGGGGTTGTATCGGTTAAACGCATTAACCCAAGTAGTTGCTGGCAAACATCTTCGGCATTTAAGTTAGGGTAAATAAATTCAATATGGGTTTTAATTCTGTGGCTTAATTCCGAAATAGTTTGCTCTGCCATAATAAGCTCCGTTGAAAAATTACAGATGTTTAGCCTAACCTAGTATCTACATTGTAGTTCGGGCTTTAGCCCGTTTTATGCCGCTATATTGTGTTTCACGGCGTAAACGCCGACCTACAATTAACAACATTCAAAATTAACTGATGAAAACAGTATTAATACACGCACTCGGTTAGGCTACGGATTATGATTGCTGTGCTTTGATTACCTGCCTTGCTAATTATCCGTACCATACTGGGCCATATCTTGCTCCACGGCATCCATCATGCGTTGAGCTATATCTGGTACCGCGCTTGTTACCCGGTTCCAGCTAGGAATAAATGGGGTTTCCATTGGATTTTCAAGAAAATGCAAACCAGCCTTTAAAATGTTATGGGCAAATAATTCAACTGCCATTTCTTCGCTATGAATGTCGAAATTAAGACCATTGATAATGGCATCGTTACGGTAAGTTTCAACAAAATCCAGTGCAATCCGGTAATAGGTTGCTTTTATTGAGCGGAAAGTTTCGCTATTAAATACAACCCCATTGGTTGCTAGTTTTCTGAAAATGGCTTTGGAAATATCAATCGACATTTTAGATAAACCACCATCATCATTATTTTGTGATAAATCTTGATGTTTATGATCGTAAGTATCTGCAATATCAACCTGACATAAACGGTTATTGGAGTAGTTTCTATCCATTTCGGAGAGCACACCAATTTCAAGTCCCCAGTCACTTGGGATACGAATATCGTTGATCACGTCTGTACGGAATGAAAATTCACCAGCTAGCGGATAACGGTAGCTGTCCAGGTATTCTAAATAATCTAAGTTACCAAATATCTTTTTCAGGGCACGCAGCAGCGGTGTAACTAATAAACGGCTTACTCGGCCATTAATTTTGCCGTCTGCAACTCTGGCGTAATAACCTTTACAAAATTCATAGTTAAAGTTTGGGTTGGCGACCGGATACAATAAACGTGCAAGCATTTTTCTGTCGTAAGTTAAAATATCACAATCATGTAAGGCGACTGATTCGGCTTCACCCGAGCCTAATACATAGCCGAGGCAATACCAGACATTTCGGCCTTTACCCAACTCTTTAGGGGCTAAACCGGCCGCTTGTAATTCAGCATCTAATGCTTGCAGGCGAGGACCGTCATTCCACAATACTTTGATGTTTTGTGGCAGCTTAGCAAAAAACTTTAACGCATATTTATATTCTTCTTCACTGGCTCTGTCTAAACCAATCACAATTTGTTTGAGATAAGGAACTTTAGATATTTCGTCAATTATATTCGCTAAAGCAGGGCCTTGCAGTTCAGAAAATAAAGAGGGTAAAACTAAAGACAAAGGACGGACTTTAGCAAATTCGACTAATTGTGCTTCTAATTCTTCTACTGTAATGGTATCGCGAGATAAGTTGTGTAAAGTTGTAATAACCCCGTTTTGGTAGAAATCGCCCATGATTGCTCCTTAAAGTAGTGGTACGCGGCTGTGCGTATTGTTATACATACCTGTTAATCTGTAGTTTAGTTGCTATGTCACTATGGCAAACTTTTATGACACTTAATTTAAACAAAAATCAGATTAACTCAGCTTAACAAGTTGATCTGTTGAATATAAATGCAGTATGTGTGCCATTGTTTGTTGCCAGCCATCCGGACCTAATTTAGATGACGTGAAAACTTGCTTTGATTTTTTTAAACTTGGGAAGGCTTTATGCGATTTAATCCAGACAGATACATCGGCTGCTTCCAGCATTGCAATGTCATTAGCACTATCGCCCAGAGCCACTGTAATCACTGGCTTTTGTTTATCTTTCTCAAACTGTTCTTTATACCAGTTTAATGCCTGACCTTTATCACATTGACCTTGCACAGATAAAAACCGTCCGCCTTGCAATGCTGAAAAACCAGCTTGGTTAACTTGTTGAATAAATTCTTGTTTTTTGGCTTCGCTATCCAGCCAAATTAAAGGCTCTGAGTAAATTCGGGTGGCACTTTCTTGCGCTTGTTGTTTGGTTAAGCCGGTATGTTGAATAATTTGCTCTAAAGACCAGTCACTATAGCCCTCAAATAAATAGCCTTGTTGTCTTAATTGAGTTAAAAGTTGCAATATCTCTGCTCGTTTTGAACCAAGTTGGTGCAGTGCTTTATTGTCGGGAATTGGTTTTTGGGAACTGCTATTTTTTGGTGCGGGTGAAAAAATGGCCGAGCCATTTTCAACAATAAAAGGCGCATCCAAGCTTAAACTTTGGTGTAGCTGGGTTACTTCTGCATAGGTTTTACTAGTATTGCAAATAACTGGAATATTTAATAGTTTCAATTGGCTAAGCCTAGCTATTGCCGGTTGCCATGAGTAAGTATCATGATCTAATAACGTACCGTCCATATCGGTAAATATCATTAACTGGTAGTTTGGATTTAACATTAATGCAGTCCTGTTACTTGGGTAAAATGTTGGCTTTCGTCTAAGTTAAATACCACATTGGCTTTAGTTGGTAATTCAGTTAACGCATGTTCTGTTAATCTTTGATAATGTTCAATAAAGCGTTTTAATTCTGGCTCTGACATAACATGCGTTTGTAATCCTGCATTGGCTTTAAGTTTATCTTCCTGACGCTTGCGCCATTGGTATACACAATCGAAGCTGGGCGCTTTTAGCATAATTAAATAATCAAATTGTTTAAATAGGTTGGGGTAGTGATTCATGAGTTGATCATTTACATAATGTCGCCACTTAGCATTACTGTCTTCTTCACTTTCAAGCTTATTAATTGGGGTGTATAAATCAGCTTCACTTTGGGCTTCAATGCCCATACACCAGCCCTCTAAAATTACAATATCGACAGGTCCGTCAATATAGCTCCACTGAGTTTCATTGGCTCTGTCGTCTATTGCTTTATTAAAGCGCACAACCGGCACGGATTTATTAGGATTAGCCAGTTTTTTTAAGGTTTGCAAAGCCAGTGGAATATCGTGGGTACCGGGTACACCGCGGGTCATTAATAATGGGTGAATATGTTCAGCTAAATGTTTGCGTTCTTTGCGGGTTAAATAAAAATCATCTATTGATAAGTTAGCCACTTTGAGTTGCCAGATTTTATTGAGTAAATCTGTTAAAAAAGCAGCCATCGTTGATTTTCCGCTGCCTTGGCTACCATTAATTGCAACATATAAGGTATCTGATTTAGCCTTTTTAAGCTGAACCAAGCGGGCACATAAAGGTAAATAGTAGTGCTCGACAATTTGGCTAAAGTGAGCAGGAAGTTTATGGGTTTCAATAAGCTCGTGAATGAGTTGCTGAGCTGGCATATAATTCTCCTTGATATGTTTCCTGTCTAATTATGGTGCATAAGTTAAACGTATAAGTTCACAATTGTGGTATTAAGCAAGTATGTTGCCAGCAATCTACATGAGCCGATTAAATTTATTTTATATCAACATTTTTTATACGCAGCTTGGGTTTATAAAAAAAACACAATCTCAAGCTGAGTTTCTGTATAATGCGGCTAATTTTGCACTTTAAAGGATAGCTGACGTGATTATTCAAACTGAATTTGTGGATTTACCAACCCCAACCGGCACGATGCGTACTTATATTTATCGTCCGCAGGCTGAGGGGAAATATCCGGCAATTATTTATTATTCAGAAATTTTTCAACAAACTGCGCCAATTGCACGTTCAGCAGCTATTATGGCAGGTCATGGTTTTGTTGTCTTAGTACCAGAGGTTTTTCATGAGTTAAATCCAATTGGTACTGTTTTGGGTTATGACGATGAAGGTAAAGATAAAGGCAATGCCGATAAATTTGCTAAACCACTGGAATCGCATGATTCAGATACCCAAGCGATGATCGAGTTTTTAGCACAACAATCATACTGTACAGGTAAAGTTGGGAGTATGGGGGTTTGTATTGGCGGACATTTAGCGTATCGCGCGGCAATTAACCCGAATATTTTGGCTGCATCTTGTTTATATGCCACTGATATTCACTCCAGCACATTACCTAGTGATGCCGGAAATGACTCATTAAGTCGCACCAAAGACATTCAAGGTGAGTTATTAATGGTTTGGGGTAAGCAAGATCCGCATGTTCCGAATGAAGGTCGTTTTAAAGTTCACCACAATTTAATTGATTCTGGGGCAAACTTTAGCTGGCACGAGTTTAATGCTGCTCACGCATTTATGCGTGATGAAGGGTTAGACAGATACGATGCCGCGTTAGCGATGCAGGTTTATCAAATGTCGGTTGAGTTATTTAACCGAAAATTAAAAGTTTAATCAGGAAATAAGCAAGACTTTCGTTTATGAATATTTCATTTGAGGTTGTTCCACGAACAGCTGAAGCAACACATGAGCAGTTGAACTTTGTTGCAGAGCAACTGCCTTTTATTGATACGATCAATGTACCGGATTTATTAAGACTGCCCATTCGTAGTTGGGATGGCGTTGATTATGTGAACCGCGAAAAATACCGGTTTATTCCTCACATTCGTTCAATTGATTTTGATTTAAAAGAAACCCGTTTACAGCAAATCATAGAAGCAAAAGAGCTGGATAAAGTCTTAATTGTAACGGGCGATCCACCACCTGATCGTTCACACAAAATTTACCGGACTCATGTTGTTGATATGGTTAGACAAATCCGTAAAGATTTTCCATCAATCGAAATTTATTGTGGTTTTGACCCATATCGAAGTGGTGTTAAAGAAGAAAAAGATTATATTCACGATAAATTTGAAGCTGGTTGTGATTTTATTTTATCTCAGCCATTTTTTGATATGCGCTTATTAGACGTATACTCAGATTTTATTCCGGCAGATAGAGTATATTGGGGTGTTTCACCTGTTATTACTGAAAAAAGTAAGCTTTATTGGGAGAACGTAAATAAAGTGGTTTTTCCAAAAGATTTTCGTCCAGACTACGAATGGAACACCCAATTTGCAATTGATGTATTAAATCATTGTAAAAAACACGACTCTAATTGCTACTTTATGCCGATTAGAATCGATTTAGAAAAATATTTTCTCCCCATAAAAGCGCAATTTAGTTTGTAATTAGGCTCATTCGCGCATCAAGCAGGCAGCGGTAAAATTTAATTTATTGGCTGCCTGTTATTTAATAAAACTCCATTCATCTATTTGTTACATTTCTTTTTCATTAAACCAAAAAAGATGTTTTTATTTTAACTTTTTCGATTTTAAGCTTTTGTTTTTAAAGATTAATTTTTAACCTCTTGTCCATTTTAGGCACTCGTTTAGCTAGACTTGCACTCTTATTGTGATAGTAGTTAGTAAGACGAATGGTCATTTTGTTGTTGTCATTTTCTTTTTTCTAAGTTGGCTAACTCGTTTATTAAAATATAAGTTAATGATATTGATATGTTTAATTAATTGAACTTTTGGTCATTTATATTTTTGTGGGTTATGGTCAGTCTCTGGTTTGTTTTATGCATTACTATCTTTGTCAGGAATGGTTGTGGTTTGTGGTTCAACGGCCAAACAAAATTTCATCAATGTCATAAGTTACTGTTTAATTTGAGTTTTTAAAAATCTTGTGACTGAACTCTAAAAAATGAAACTGAGCTTTTGAATTACAAAGTATTTATTGGTTAGATCTAGGCCTCTGAATTATTCACTGTTTGGTACCAATATTTGGGTACTGCTAAAAACATAATGGTTTAGTCAATTAAGTTTAATATTTTTGAAATTCTTAGTGCTTAGCTTATCTATTCATAAAATTTGTCAATTTCGAGTTTTAATTAGAGGTGAGTAGTACTAATCATGATTTGAATTATTTAATAAATTATATTGTTACCTAGGGGGAGAGTCATCGTGGCTTCGAAAGGATTTGTCAGAAACAATATTAATCAGTTTGCTTTTATGTACAGGGCGGTTGATTTATATTTTATTCAAATCACTTTATTAGTGGCATGTTACCTACTTGATGTGCGATACGACTTTTTATATTTCGTATTAGCACTGACCGCCAGCATAGGATATTTTTTTACGGCCGAGGCATTCTGGCTTTATCGCTCATGGCGAGCCGGGGCATTAAAAGAAATCTTGTTCTACACCTGCATAAGCTGGCTGGTAATGTTAATTCCGGTTTTATTACTTATCTTTTTTACTAAAACAGCTGATTATTATTCACGTCTTGCATTGGGAAGTTGGTTAGTTCTAAGTTTAGCCTCTCTGGTATCGTGGCGTGTTTTGTTTCGTTATTTTTTATTTGCTATTCGTAAAAAAGGAATCAATACCCGTTCTGTTGGTATTATCGGGGTCACTGAATCGGGTAAAAAACTAGCACAGGAAATTTTAGAACATCCAGAAACGGGTTATCAGCTGAGCGCAATTTATGATGATAGGTCTCCGGAGCGATTCAGTAAAACCTATCATGCTTGGTATAAAGGAAAAGTTGAAGATGCAATTGAACAGGCCAAAGCCGGTGACTTAGATGTACTGTTTATTGCTCTGCCGCTCAGTTTAAAAGATAAAGTTGAAAGCATTTTATTGGCACTTGGCGATACCACTTTAGATGTTCATGTCATCCCAGATTTCTTTACCTACAACTTATTACATTCTCGCATGGCGCATGTTGGTGAAATCCAAACTGTGAGTGTGTATGACACACCAATGCATGGCGGCGCTTCAATGATTAAACGAATTGAAGATGTGATTTTATCCAGCATTATTTTATCGATTATTGCTATCCCCATGATGTTTATTGCGCTGGGCGTTAAATTAAGCTCAAGAGGCCCGGTGATCTTTAAACAAGACAGATATGGTATGGATGGCAAACGGATAAAAATATGGAAATTCAGAACCATGACAGTAACTGAAAACAGTGATGTTGTAACTCAGGCTAAAAAAGGCGATGCCCGTGTCACTTGGTTTGGGGCATTTTTACGCCGCACATCTTTAGATGAATTACCTCAGTTTATTAATGTATTACAAGGCACTATGTCTGTTGTTGGGCCAAGACCACACGCGGTTGCGCACAATGAGCAATATCGCAAAGTGGTGGATTACTACATGCTGAGACATAAAGTAAAACCAGGTATTACCGGCTGGGCACAAATTAATGGCTGGCGTGGTGAAACGGATACATTAGATAAAATGCAGATGCGTATTCAGTTTGATTTGGACTATATTCGAAACTGGTCATTATGGATGGATTTTAAAATTGTGTTTTACACCTTCTATAAAGGGTTTGTTGGTAAAAACGTTTATTAAACAAAACCTTAAAAATAGAAGTAGAGTCTTTAAATTATTTGTGTAAACCAGAGTTTTAACTTTAAGCCCGCTTGTTATCTAGCAAGTGGCTTGATTGAAGAAAGGATACTTTATGTTAATTTCGGTATGTATTTGTACTTATAAACGCGCGCATATAGTGAATACGCTGGCGAGTATAAATCGACTTAACTTACCGCCACTGGCTTCATTGGAAGTCATTGTAGTTGATAATGATTCAGCTCAATTTGCTAAAGAACTGATTGAGCAAGTGAGAATCGATTTCAAATATCCGCTTTATTACTTAACCCAAAATGAGCAAAACATTTCAGCTGCGCGCAATTTATGTTTAGACAAAGCCAGCGGTGAATGGATTGCCTTAATGGATGATGATGAAGTAGCGGATGAAAACTGGCTACTTAATTTATATTCTTCGGCACTGCAATATCAGGCTGATATTGTGTGTGGGCGAGTGCATTCTACTTATCCGGCGGGAACTGAAAAATGGATTATTGAAGGTGGTTTTTTTGACAGAAAACGCCATGCAAACGGCAAAGTGTTAACCAGTTGTGCAGCCAATTGTACTTTGATTAATGCCGCTAAAATTAATGGTCGCCGCTTTGATTTATCTTATGGCCGCACCGGTGGTGAAGATGCCGAGTTTTTTAATGGATTACACCTAAGCGGATGCAAAATTGTTTATTGTGATGATGCTTTAGTCAGTGAAGAAGTAGAAAAAAATAGACTGAATATAGGTTATTTAATTACTCGCAAAATGCGCATTGGCGCAACCTACAGTAAATATAGATTTAGCCAGCAAAGTGCAGCTCAAAAATGTATTTATGTGGCAAAAAATGCTTGTTTGGCAATCACCGGATTATTAACAACTTTATTTTGTTTGCCACTAGGTAAAGCAGTTTATTACAACAAGTATCTGAATTTTATAGATAAATACGGAAAACTTAAATTTTTGCTGACCGGCAAAGTTAAAACCATGTATTAATTGCAGCTCTGTGTGCGTTTACTGTGCTGGTTAACTGATAGCTAAAAGATAGTCATAAAAATTAAAACAAGAATAAAGCGTATTGAGGTATTTGCTATGGTGCACACTAAAGCAATTGATATTTATAAAGCGATAGGGATTGCATTGGTTGTGGTAGGGCATGTTTACCAAAACCAACTAAGCGAAGTTATTTATTTATTTCACATGCCAATGTTTTTTATTTTAAGCGGTTATTTATTTAACCCGAACTATGGTTTGTCTGAGTATATCAATAAAAAATCATTGTCTTTGCTGATCCCGTACATCACATTTTTATTAATATTTACAACCACTTTATCTTTAAAGCCGATTTTACATGCCGATTTTGCTGGTTTGATCCAGCTCTGGGTTAACGCGGTTAAAGGCGGCACTTATTTAACCGGATTAATGACAGTATTTTGGTTTGTGACTTGTTTATTGGCTACTCAATCTATTTTTGCAGCATTACAAAAGTATTTAAATCCAACGGCTTTAACGGCTGTGATGGGGTTGCTATTGCTGATCCAATACTGGATTAACTTTACGGCAAGTTCAACAGCCTCTTGGTGGTTAGGTTTAAATGCGCTTACTTTGTCTTTGCCTTTGTTTTATTTAGGGTTTATTTGCCGTCAAAAACACATATTTGACAGTGCTGTTGTGGGTTATTGTGTTGCTCTGCTCTGGATGGGTTTATCTGTACATTTGTTCATTGCGCCTCAGTGGTATCAGTTAGATATGAAATTTGCCCAAATCAACTCAATTTCATTAGTGATGTTATACGCTGTTTCAGCCAGTTTAAGCATTATGTTTATATGCCAAAAGTTAGTCCAAGCAACAGGGATTGCACGGTTGTTATGTCCGCTCGGTGCGGCCTCATTAACCATTATGTATTTGCACCAACCGTTTCATTTTTTAACTAAACATTATTTGCAGCAAAACTTAATGATTGTCAGCTTAATTGCGCTGTTATGTCCATTAGGTTTGCATTATTTATTTACTAAAAAAAGTTTGTTAAGCCGTTGTTTTCTCGGACGTAGAGTGACGGCATAAGGAAAGTTAATAGGTAACACGGATGCCAAAAAATCCGTAAAGATTATTTAGGTTAGGGAAGTTAATTCGCTCCGGCAAATTAAAATTTGGAAAAGGTAAAGGTTAGTTTAATGTCCAGAATTAAATGGTTAGATTCATGTAGAGGAATGGCAATTTTGTTATTGATTGCTATTCACTATGTGAGCGCACTGGAAAGTCGGAATTTTATTTCCAGAGATATACTCGAATTGCTACAAGCGTTTTTAAGAGTGGCAACGCCATTTTTTGTATTCACTTTTGGGTTTACTTATTTTGTGGCTAACCGAAAGTTGATTGCAAAAAATTCAATTGCAGATTTTTATAATCAAAAATTATTTAAGCGATTGGTTCAAATCTTTATTGCCAGAGAAATTATTGTCTTAATTTCAGCAACCCGCTTTCCTAAGCAGGCTGAAAATTTGATGGATATTTTGTTATATCAAAGCTTTTCTATTGGTGGTGAAATCCTAACGTTTTATTTAATTGCGCTGGCTTTTGCACCAATCAATATCTGGCTGTTAAATAAGCTAAAAGGACAATTGTATATTGTATTTTGGCTAGTGCTGTATAGCTGTGCTTATTTTATTGGAACTCATTTTGTTGAATATCAAAATGTTGGCTTGTTTAAGTTGCTATTTTTTGATGTTTATCCATTTTTCCCATTAATGACATTAGCTGCTTTTGGCATGTTAGCGGGTAAATTTTACTTTTCAGTTGAATCAAATGCCGAGCGAGTCAGAGTATTTTTACCACTTGCCGCTGTTTTATTTGTGCTTGGTGCCAGCGGGATCGCTTATCTAAGCAACCAGCCAATTCATGATTTAGCCATTGCTGCTTTTAAAGCGCCGCCTCACTTTTTTTACCTGACCTTGTACGCTGGGGTGAGCTTAATGTTAGTGATGTTATTAGCGCTTTTAATTGAGCGAAAAATTTGTCCTGACTCGTTAACTTATATTTTAGGGGTGATTGGACGTAATACTTTAGTTGCGTATGTATTGCATTACACCCTGTATTTACCATCTGTTCTGGCGAAGTTATACAAACCCGCAGTTTGGTTTGAAATCTTATGCTTTTTCTTAATGTTATTAGTGATTTACCTATTTATCTATATGTGGGACACATATAAGAATAACGCAAAATCAAAATTGATTATGAAGGAAGTAAAATGAAAGTTGCGATTATCCACGATTGGTTAGTAGTAAATGGTGGCGCCGAAAAAGTTTTAGAAGAAATTCTGGCGCTTTACCCAGATGCAGATATTTACACTTTGGTTGATTATTTGCCGCAAGACAGCCGGGATTGGCTAAAAGGAAATAAAGTTTATACCTCTTTTATTCAAAAATTGCCGTTTGCTAAAACACAGTATCGTAATTATTTTCCGTTTTTTCCGCTGGCAATTGAGCAATTTGATTTATCAGCTTACGACTTAATTGTTTCATCAAGTTATTGTGTTGCCAAAGGAGTGATCACCAGTCCTGAGCAAACGCATGTGAGCTATTGTCACTCACCGGCACGTTATGCATGGGATTTACAAGCACAGTATTTAAAAGAAAGCGGTTTAACCCGTGGTTTAAAGTCGATGATAGTGCGTTATTTTTTACACAAATTTAGAATCTGGGATATCCGCACCGCAAATGGTGTCGATTTATTTATTGCCAATTCTAAGTTTATTAAAAAGCGAATTTTTAAATGTTACCGCCGCGAAGCTGAGGTAATTAATCCGCCGGTTAATTTATCTCAATTTCAATTTTGTGGCGAAAAACAAGATTATTATTTAACCGCTTCACGCTTAGTGCCATATAAACGCATTGATCTGGTGATTGAAGCTTTTACTAAAATGCCGGATAAAAAACTCAAAGTAATAGGCGATGGCCCAGAAATGGAAAAGCTAAAAAGACTAGCACAGGGGCATAGTAATATTGAGTTAATGGGTTTTCAGTCTAATCAGGTGCTTATTAAAACCATGCAAGGTGCACGGGCATTTGTATTTGCCGCAGAAGAAGACTTCGGCATTATTCCGGTTGAAGCTCAAGCTTGTGGTACACCAGTCATTGCTTATGGTAAAGGCGGTAGTTTAGAAACTGTTAGTGCGGGTGTTTCTGGCATACATTTTGAAGCACAAACGGTTGAGAGCTTAACTCAGGCAGTACATAATTTTGAAAGCTCGGAGCAAACATTTGATTACGCCAGAGTGCGTCAGAATGCCGAGAAATTTTCGGTGGAGTCATTCCGGCAAAATCTGGAAAACTTAATTGTTCGTACGCAAGAGGCCAATGGATGAAAATTTTGCATATCCATCAGGACTATCCTGATGGCAGACCTTTCCCGAATACCAAAGCTGTCTATAACCTGATTCAGGCGAGCCAGCAAAAAGATGCCGGTACTTTACATTTTGTATTGTCAATTAACCGTACCTCTAATCCGTTTAAAGTATCGTTTTCTACTTTTAAGCAAGGGGTGAGCATTGTTTATTGGGCTTTACCGCTGCCTTTTTTATATGCGCCTACCTTGTATTTATGGAGCTGGCTGATTTCAAAAAAATTAGCAAGGTGCGGTTTTAGTGCAATTCATGCACACAAAATGACTAGTGAAGGGGTATTTGCTTACTTTTTAAGTCGCTCATGGCATGTACCGTTTTTAATTTCGGTAAGAGGTGGTTCTGATTTACATAATTTGGGGCGGTTGTTTGATTGCAAACGCTTATTTCAGAAAATTTATCAAAAAGCCGCTTTTGTATTTTGGGTAAGCCCCTGGGCTAAAAAAAGAGTGGAAGAAAAGCTGGATGTTGAACGGGACAAAAACAATGCGCGTTTTGCCAATATTTGTCAGATAGATCCAGAGTTTAAAGAATTACCGGAGCATCGAGCAGAATACTTAACCGCACTGAGTTTTCATCAATATAAGCGCAAAGGTATTTTGCCTTTAATTGAGGCCATTGCAGAGCTTAAACAAGCCGGTACTGAAATTAAACTGAATATTTGTGGCTCAGGTGATGAGCAGGTAGAAAAAACCATTCGTTCATTAATTGACGAGCTTGGTTTAACTGAACAGGTCAAACTGCTTGGGCAGGTATCGCATCAACAAATTTTAGACTTAATGAAACAAAGTAAAGGCTTTTTATTGCCTGCTGAAAATGAAACTTTTGGCATGGCTTATATTGAAGCTTTATCTTGCGGTTGTCCGATTTTATATCATCAAAATACCGGGGTGGATGGCTTTTTTGAGCAAGTTCAGCCGGGAGTCAAAGTAGCTAAACAAACCATTGATGAAATTTTTGTCGCGCTTCGTCAGCTGGAAAAGCATTACGCACAATATCAAAACAATGTGAAACGCCTGATGAAAGAAGGTTATTTACGTGAATTCACCGCTGATTTTGCCGCTAATCATTATTTAACTCATTTAAAGCAGGTGGTTTAACAATGCTTAAAATTGCTATTTATTATGCCATATTTGCCAAATTACCTTCGGCACGTTTTACTAGTTTATTTTCAAAATGGCGAGTTTGGTACTTTGAAAACATTCTGAAAATTATGCAAAAAGGGCCGAATGAATCCATGTTGGGACACAATATTTATATTGCCAATGGCAAGCGTGTTTCGTTTGGGTACGGCTGCCGGATTAATGAGAATGTTTATATTGAAAAAGCGGATATTGGAAATGATGTGTTAATTGCGCCGAATGTCACCATTATGAGCCGGATGCATGAATTTGCTCGCACTGATATTCCAATGTCGTTGCAAGGCTATCGTGAAGAAAAAGGCGTGGTTATTGGTGATGATGTTTGGCTTGGGCGCAATGTTGTGGTTATGCCTGGAGTGTCAATTGGGAAAGGGGTGATTGTGGGGGCTGGTGCTGTGGTAACAAAAAATGTGCCTGACTACGCAATTGTAGCTGGTGTGCCTGCAAAAGTTATCAAAATGCGCGAGCATACAGGCGAGATAACCGAGCTTAAACAAGCTTAATAAAATTACATTAATAAATATCAGCTTGTATCGACAAGCCTGAATTGGAGAACAAGGAGCTAACCATGCAATTTGTAAATAACTTTCGAGGGATCGCTATCTTAATGGTCATGATGGCACATGCTGTGTCTGCTGTGCCATCAAATGATTCATTTTTGGTTTATATGCTGGATGTTTTATTAGAGAACTCAACCTTGCTGTTTGTTGCGGTAGCGGGTTATTTGTTTTCTTTTTTATCCGTTAATTTTAATTATGTTCAGTTTTTAAAAAATAAGTTTTATGCGGTACTTGTACCTTATTTCTTTATTTCAATTCCGGCTATTATGTTATTTATTTTTGAATATAAACAGGTACACCGCTGGGTTGATTTGGCTTGGTTGCAACAGCTTAATGTTTTTGAGCAGGCGGGTTATTTATTAGTGACAGGTGCTCACTTAGGGCCACTTTGGTTTATTCCAATGATTATTTTGTTTTACCTTTCCAGCCCTTTATTACTGATGATTAATAATAAATGGACTCTGCCAATTGCTTTTTTTGTGAGCCTGGTAGCAGCTTATTACACTGGCCGTCCGGAATTTAATGAAAACGCGCTAGAATCTTTTGTGTATTTTATGCCGGCCTATTTGTTAGGGATGTTGTTGGTTAAATACAAAAAAATCTATGAAACCTTTAGTCCATTCAGCTTGGTATTAGGGTTAGTTTGGTTAGCCTTTATTGTGATGGTGTCGTTATCGGTTGAAATGACATCGTCAATCGATTTACTGCTTAAGCTAGGTTTGACGGTATTAATGCTGGCCTTTTGCAAACAGTATTTTGACTATAAAAATAGATGGCTTGATATGTTTGCGCGGTTAAGTTTCTTTTTGTTTTTTATCCACGGCTATTTCTCCGGTGCAATCCGCGTATTTTATCGGGTAACACATCTTGAATTTGAAGGTTTGGCTGCCGTTTTAATGTCATTTGTGATCATTACACTGGCATCACTTTCAGTATTTGTTGTGTTGAAATTAATGTTTAGCCATCACACCAAGCGTTTTATCGGTGTTTAAACTAAAAAATAATAATTTATAAACAAAGGGATAGGAAAACAGGATATATGAGTCGTTATTTATGGGTTGATAATGCTAAAGCCATCGCCATTTTTTTAGTGGTACTTGGGCATTTTGCTGCGCTACACGGGCATGTTAAAACCTTAATATATGTATTTCATTTACCTGTTTTTTTGTTCTTAACCGGCTTTTTGGTCTCGGCTAAATTAAAATCATCCAATTTAGACGCATTTAATAAACACTACTTATCGCCTTATCTGCGTTTGTATCTTGGCTTCTCTTTACTTTCGATTTTATTGTGGATGGCGATTGTTTGGTTTAACAGTGGGCAAATGGCCGATGTATTTACTGCACTTTTTGCCAGTTTATATGGAGTGCATGGTGAGCAAAGGTGGTTTATTCATGGAAATGGGCCACTTTGGTATTTCCCTCTATTAATAACCAGTTTAGCCGTATTCTTTTTGTTACTTAAATTGCCTGAAAAAATAATAATGCTGTTAGTTTCGGCTTATTTTATTTTTAGTGTGAGTTATCAAGGATTAAGGTTGCCTTGGTGTTTTGATATTGCCGGAGTAGCCGTATTTTTTATGTATTTGGGCGCTTTATTTAAGCAGCATTATCAAACCTTAAGCCCTTATATTTTGCCCCAATTAACCGATTTATTGACGAAAAAAAGAATCATTGTATTAGTCGGTATCGCATTCGCTACTGTGCTTTGGCTATATTTTACGTTGCAAAATGGCCGCAGTAATTTAAATGCCCGTCAATTTGGTGAGAATCCACTTATTTATTTATTCACTGCGATGTTTGGTACTTGGCTTGCAGTATTAGTTGCAAGTTGGTTGCCGAGTAATCCGGTAATGCAGTTTTTAGCAAAACACACTTTGATCATTTTCAGCACTCATATTTATTTTGTTAAGTTATGCCGGATGGTGGACTTTCCAAATGGATTAGCAGGGCTTTTATGGGTTGGTTTAGCTGCGGCGATTGTTGTTGGTATTTGCAGTTTACTTTCCCGAATACTTGAAAAACCAGTCAATCGTTATCTATTGGCCAAATAAAATCAATTAATACATGGACGGAGGAAAGGCTATGTTTTTTAACTATAACCCAGAATATGCAGATAATATTGCGGTGCATGATGTGGCCGTTAATCAGTCGGTCACTTATGCCCAGTTAAATGAATTAGTAAACGCCCGCATGCGGGACTTAGGCGAGCAGCGCAAACTCATTTTTGTAGAAGCGAACAACAATATTCAGTCGATTGTCGATTATCTGGCTTGTTTAAGAGGGCTGCATGTTGTTTATCTATTAGAGAAAATGGATGATGTAAAAACCAAACAACTGATTGATTTATATCGCCCCAATTTATTGTTAAAAGCCGATGGTGATATTATTGAGTTTAACCGTGAAGCATTTGAGCTACATTCTGATTTGGCTTTATTGTTATCTACCTCTGGCTCAACTGGTACACCTAAGTTTGTTAAGCTTTCACAACAAAATATTCAGGCAAATGCTGCTTCTATTGCTGAATATTTAAAATTAACTGCAGCAGATAAAGCTTTATCTCACCTTAAGCTGCATTACTCGTATGGCCTATCAGTTTTAAATTCACACTTGGCGGTAGGCGCAAGTGTTATTTTAACTCAGCATAACGTGATTAGCGCTGAGTTTTGGGACGATGTAAATAGCTATCATGCAACCAGTTTTGCAGGTGTGCCTTATACCTTTGAAAGCTTATTGCAGAAAAACTTTGAGATAACTAAATATCCGAGCCTGCGCTATATCACTCAGGCGGGTGGCAAACTGGAAGCTAAGTTAGTGACAGAATTTTCTAATCTGTGTAAAGCCGCAGAAGTTGAATTTTTTGTGATGTATGGCCAAACCGAGGCAGCGCCACGCATTTCCTACTTACCTCCAGAATTAATTGAAACGCATCCGGGTTGTATTGGTCGGGCGATTCCGGGCGGTACATTAAGTTTATTGGATGAAAACGGCCAAACCATTACCGAAAAAGACAAACCCGGCGAGCTGGTTTATCAAGGGCCAAACGTGATGATGGGTTATGCCGAAAAACCAGCGGATTTAGCGTTAGATGAAACGCCAGATCGGCTGTTAACCGGTGATATTGCTTGTTTTACTGACCATGATTTATTTTATATCGTTGGCCGAACTAAGCGCTTTGTAAAATTATATGGTTTAAGAATTAATCTGGATGAAATTCAAAGTTATATCAAATTAACCTATAGCCAAAGTGCGGTCACAGGCACCGACCAAAAAGTCATTATTGCGTTGGAAATGGCGAACAATGAGCAAATTTCAGCGCAGCTTATCAGTGATGTTGCCAGCCGTTATGGATTACCTGAATCAGTCTTTACCGTACGTTTTTATTCAGAACTGCCTTTAATGGCAAGTGGCAAATATGATTTTAAACAAATACTGGCCGATGACGAAATTAAAGAAAAACCACCAGTGTGGCAATCTTTGATTGGCAAAATCACCGATATTTTAGAGCTTAATCAATCTGATTGGGAAAGCATCTTGCAGCTTTACCGTGACATTTTAAATAAAAAAGATATTCAGCCTGCTGATAGTTTTAACTCTTTGCATGCTGATTCTTTGTCTTTTGTCAGCTTAACCATAGAGCTTGAAAACTGTTTGGGCGAAGAAATGCCAAAAGACTGGCAGGATAAAACCATTGCTGAGTTAGACAAGCTGTATGAGCAAGTAAGATTAACAGCTTAATATTATTTTAGGGAGGTACTCGGTATGAGCGCACAAAAAAATACAAGTAAAAATAAAGTATTGGTAGTTGCTTCAGCGGGCGGGCATTTAACACAGGCAATGTGTGCAACCAGTTGCTGCGATAATCTGGTTTTGGTGTCTAATAAAGTCAATATTAGCCACCCTAAACTGAGTAAAATTTATCAGATTAAAGATACTCAACATAATGCACTAATTCACTTTTTTAATATCTTTTTTGCACTTTATGTTTTGTTAAAAGAGCGCCCGAAAGCAGTGTTTTCAACCGGTGGTCCGATTGTTTTACCGTTTGCATTATTGTGTAAATTATTACCGATTAAATTTGTTTATTTAGATACTTTATCGCGGGTCGTTGAGCTTTCTAATACCGGTAAACTGATTAAAAAATATAAATTGTATGATCAATTTTTTAGCCAGTGGGAAAATATTGCTCAGCAAAATAATGTGCAGTTTATTGGTAAGTGTTTTGATATTTTGGGTGAAAACCCAGTGAATAATACTAAACAGCAGGCTCCGGCGGATAAACCGGTCATTTTAGTGACTGTGGGTACAAATCAGTATGGTTTTGAGCGTTTGTTTGAGCTTTTGTATCAAAATCCGTTATATGCAGACGATTCTGTTTATTGGGTTTTACAAGTTGGCCATAACAAATTAATTCAATTACCGCCTAATGCTAAAGTGGTGGAAATGATGAGTCGCTCTGAGATGGAAGATTGGGTGAAACAAGCCAGTTTAGTGATTAGTCACTGTGGTATTGGCAGTATTAATTTAATGCTGAGTTATCAGAAAAAAGTCATTTTTGTACCGCGGGTAGCTAAATACAATGAGTTTTCGGACGATCATCAATTACAAATTGCGAATGAAATAAAAAGTCATTTATTTGATGTAATTATGCCGGAGCAGGCATTTCCGGCTTTGGATGTATCCGACTTAAAACGCCAGCCTATTTTAGCTGAGCCGGTAGATACCATTAATTATTCAATGGCAAAACAGATGAATCAGTTTTTGTCTGCTTAATTTTAGGGTATGAGTCTGATACATGAGCAAACTTAATAAAGAGCTTAACCGCGCGATTATTCACAGCTTAACTGGAAAATATAGTTTGTATATTTTCCAGATTTTATCGCTGGCTGTATTGTCGCGTATTTTTACCCCTGAAATGTTTGGTGCGCTGGCTGCGGTGCAAATGCTGGTGATGTTTTTTCAGTTGGTTTCTAACTCTGGCTTAGCCCCGGCAGTGGTTTATCAGGATAAAATTGATCGCGATATTCGTGATGGTTTGTTTTCGTTTACCTTTTTATTTGCCTGCGGTTTAACGCTGATCTTTTTATTATTTGGTTCAGGGTTATTAAACTGGTTAGGGTTAGCTGAATATGAAACCTTAGTTTATGTGTTGGCGGTGTCGGTATTTTCATCTGCTTTATCTATGTTGCCTGCGGCTTGTTTGCAAAAAGATGCTAAGTTTTTAGCAATGGCACAAGCTGAAATTTTTGCTGAATTAGTCGCGTTTTCGGTTTGTATTGCTATGTATTATGCCGATTTTGGGTTTATCGCTTTAGCAATGAAATTTGCTTTAACCCCATTATTTAGGCTGATTTTTTATTACCTTAAAGCAGGTAATACCACATTAGGCCGACCTAAATTTGGTAAACAAATTGGTGCGATTAAGCTCTTTTTTGATTTTGCTAAATTTCAGTTTTTATTTCAGTTGGTTAACTTTTTCTCGCGGAATTTAGATACGTTATTAATCACTAAATATTTTGGGGCTGCGACCATAGGTTTTTATGAAAAATCGTATCAGGTGATGCGGTATCCACTGCAATTATTTACTTTTGCAATCACGCCTGCATTACAGCCGGTTTTAACTAAATATAAAGGGCAACCAGAGCTGGTAGAAACGGCTTATTATCGGGTGATTTATAAGCTGGCTTTATTGGGTTGTGCGGTTGCTTTTGTATTGTTTTGGGCGGCCGATGATGTGGTATTTATTATGTTTGGCGCTCAGTGGCATCAAACTGCACCTATATTAAGCTTGTTAGCTGTGAGTATTCCGCTGCAAATGGTATTAAGTTCAACCGGTGGGGTGTATCAGGCGTTTGGTTTTACCAAACAGCAGCTTTGGTGTGGTTTATTTTCGGCGGCAACTAATGTGACTGCAATTAGTTTAGGGGTGTATTGGCATGACCTTGAACTTTTATGTTTACTACTGGTAAGTGCATTTATTATTAACTACTTACAGTGTTTTATTTTGCTGCAATTTATGGTTTTCAAAACTGGTTTGCATTTTAGGTTCTGGCTTATTTCGCTTTTAATTTTATTGCCGTATTGTAACTTACTCATCCATTGGCGGGTTGAGCAAAATGCAGAAACTATGCTGTCAGCCCTGTATCAATCATCTGTTATCAGTGCAGCTAGTTTTGCTCTGGTCGCGCTTATCTATTTCGCAACCAAAGGGTTAATGGAATCACACACAAAACTTAAATCAAGTTAATAATAATGAAAGGAAACTTGTATGAATAAGGTTAATTTATCGAGTGTTCGGTTTGACACGGAAGTGTTAAAGGCACTTGCTGTATTTTTTGTTGTTTTATCCCATATTGATGCTTTTTTACCTTCAGCAATTCGTCCGTTAGCAACTGGCGGGGCATTAGGTAATTCACTTTTCTTTTTTGCATCGGGCTATGGCTTATGGTTTAGCTTAAAGTCGACACCGGATATTACTTTTTCGCAGTGGCTTCATAAGCGATGTTCACGTATTTACCCCTCGTATTGGGGCGGTTTGGTGTTAACCATTCCGGTATTATGGTTAATTGGTGCTATTCAGTTTAATAACGTTTTAGGGTTAGCCAGCCACATTTTTTATCCGTTAGGAATTTATTGGTTTTTACGGGCCATTTTAATTTTTTACATTGTTATTTTTCTGGTGTTTAAAGTATTCCCAGTTCAAATTTCGTCGGTAAAAACTATTCTGATTTTAAGTATTATTAGCTACTTGGCTGTTTATTGCACTGTATTGGACTTAGATAGATTTGTGATTGAATCTTTACCTTTCAGACTGATATTTTATTTTATCGTTATGATGTTAGGTATGTTAGCGGCTGAGCGTTTTAAAACAATTAACTGGACTGCGGCTTTAGCAATTGTGATTATTGGGTTTGTGTCTGTGTATGTGAGTAAGTACCTGTTAACTAAATCTATTGCAACTGAAACTCAGTTAATTCAGCACGTAGGGATTATTGCTTTTTGTTGGTTTATGTTATCTGTAGCCAGAACAAAGCCGGGCGAGGTGATGTATCAGATTTCACCACTTAAAAAAGCCATTAAGTTTATGTCTGATCATTGTCTGGAAATTTATTTGGTACATTTACCGGTGACGTTTGTTTTAAAACATTATGACTTGGTCAGTTTCCCGTACTTGTTTGTCATGTTAATCGTATCCGGTTTTGGCGCTTATTATTTACGTATAATGGTGAAAAGGGTTAGTAAATGATCAATCATTTAGGTGAACGTGGCCACTGGATTCATGGGCTGATGCTGGTATTAGCCCTACTGTTTTTATGTGACTTTTTTACACCTGACTTAAAAACCGGCTCGGTTATGAACGCCGAAATAGGAGGCGCTGGTTCATCTGGGGGCGGCTTTAATACCCGGTCGTTATTTTGGATTGGTTTATTTTTAGGAACGGTTGCTTTGTACGCATTAGCAACCGTTCAGCATGTATTTCGCCCAGGGTTAACCTCAACTTGGCTTATCAGTATTATTTTAGCGTTTGGCTCTGTTTTATACAGCGAATATCCGGCTATTTCGACTACTCGCTGTTTATTATTATTGTTAGCCAGTTATTCGATTGTGATTTTGTATGGGCTAACTTATCAAAGTGAAAAGCTCGAATATTATTTAATTTTATACTCAGGGGTTTTACTGTTCGCTAATATTGCTAGTGTACCTTTTGGTGGCGTGGATTTATCTGGGGCATTTAAAGGGATTGCATCGAGCAAAAATGCATTTGGAGCTATTGCCTCGGTGAATTTTTTAATGTGTTTAGGCTTATATTTACAATCTAGAGTGGCTCGCAATTTTTGGATTTTAGTATTGGCTGTTATTTGGTTGCTTTTATTATTAGCAAGCCATTCAAAAAGTAGTATTGCATTTTCCATTTTATTGGCTGGGGTTGCTTTATTTCAAAATAAATACATTTTCCGGTTTGTTATCTCTGTACTGGCTATTTATATTTTTATCTTTGCTATTTTTCCGATTTACTTTTATTTGATTGGGGAAAATATTTTAGATTGGTATGCCAGTATTCTTGATCCTGAACTATTTACTGGCCGCGGCGAAATCTGGAGTATGATTTTTGAGGATATGGGCGTTAAACAGCTCTATGGCGTTGGTTATGGGGCATACTGGGCGGTTGGTGAAGTTCGGGAAATTTTTGATATTGAGTATTCCTTTTTTACGGTTTTAAACAGTGCGCACAATGGCATGTTGCATATTATTACAAACATCGGAACAGTTGGTTTATTGGTTTTATTTTCGGCAATGTTTGTTAGTATTTATAAAGGGCAGTATTTATTTGAAAGATATGAGCTACTCATTCTGGCTTTTATTATGCTGCATTCAATGTTTGAAAGCTCTATGATGCTATATAAGTTTTCTTGGTTTGTGTTGATTGCAATTGTCGCTCGTACTGATTTTATGTTTGTCCGATTTATGCCTACACGTTCGATGCTGAATGTCTCTATAAAATCTTAACTTTGTGCTGTTATATGCATAACAGCACATTTATCTAACAACAATAATAATCTGAATTATCAATGGAGAACTTACAGTTGTCAGTATAGTCAATTGTAAGAAGGACTCGTTAATCCAATAGAAGAGGAGTCATGACTATGTTTAGTCCAAAAGCAGATTATAAATTTCAGTCAATTTTAAAATTGTTATTTTTAAGCTCATTTTTTTTCTGTGCTAGTGCATGTGCAGAATTGAACTTAAAAACTTGTACAAAACTTGTTAATGCCCATGTAGAAAATGGGGTTACTTCAAGTAACCTAGGTGGTAATAATATTCCAGTGTATGAAACAGTAGAACAAGCCATTGGTGTATATCAAGCCAATGATGTTATTTGTTTGACCAATCAACAGCAAGCCTCATTTGAAATCAAAAATTTTACTCCAGGTGTAGGTAAACTGACTATTCAGCCTGTGACAGGTGAGCACGTCGTTAATATTGAAAATTCAGATTACCGTGGTGCAGGCGTTCTGATCGAATCAAGTAAAAATATTGAGCTAGTTGGCTTTTCAATTCATGGAGGGTTATACGGGGTTCGAGTTGTTGATTCCAGTGACATAAGACTAGCAAACTTACATGTTTATAATGTTGGACAGGAAGCCTTATCCGTTAGACCAAAACATGCGGGCGGCTCAAATTATATTATTGAAGACAATTATATAGAGCAAACAGGTAAAAAAAATGCTCAGTACGGAGAAGCTATATATGTTGGAGATGGTTCACTTAAAGCTACCGTCCCTGTCAGTAATATTATGGTTAGGAATAATACAATTACTCATACCACCGCAGAGGCTATTGATATAAAAACCAATGCGCAGCAGGTAAGAATTGAAAATAACATTATCAGGGATATAAATTTGAAGTTTAATGGAGCGATTACTGTTGGTATTGAAGATAACTTTTTGATAGGTGGTGATTATCAGGTGATTAATAATGATATTTCAGGTGTGACTAATCGCTCTGGGTATCGCCCGCTGGGGATTTCAGTCGGACACGGAAACACTCAAATTTTTGATAATAAAATTAATATTTTTGATAAAAAAGCAATAGGTGTTTGTTTAGTTACTACTTTTGTTAATGATTATTTTAAAACGGTTTGGCTAAGAGCTAATCAGTATACAGGCGAGGGAATAGCCTTAAGTAAACGGTGTGGTAGCGCTGGAACTGGGGTTAATAAACCGGCAGAAGTAATTGAAATGGATGAAACCCCAGCCAGTTAATTTAAAAAAGGATTTTTTGTAATTAATTGCTGTGTTTGATTAGAGACTAAATTAAGCGCAGCTTTTTCCCCAATAATTTCACTGGCTGCAGTCACTCCCTGTAGCAAATCTGGTGCTCTTCCTTTCATATTATGACAATCCGATGCAATTGCATGTACATGATTATCGAGCAAGAGCTGTTCTGCTAAAAATTGTGCTTGGTTGCCAAATTTACCTAATAAACTGGACGCTGTCACTTGAGTTAAGCAGCCTAAATTGATTAGCCTAAGCAAAATTTGAGGATTATCGATAAAAGCTTGAATGCGCTCAGGGTGGACAATCACGGGTTTGTATTTTTGGATTAACAGCCATTCAATTAAGTTTTTATAACCGGCTGGTAAACCTAATCGCGGAAATTCCAGCAGAAATATTTTATAGCCTTGATGTATGCCTAAAATAGGTAATGTGTTTTTTTTAACCAGCTGAATGAGATTAGGTTCTAGTCTGACTTCAGCCGCCAGTAGTAGCTTAATATTGATATTTTCTAACGCGACAATATCGCGAAAGCTTAAAAATTGAGGGGTTAAACTGGTTAGATCGTTTGGGTAACGATCGGTATGAATGTGCGGGGTAAGCACTTGTGTGGTTACCCCGTTTTGCTCAGCTAAGCTGAGCATGTCTAACGCATCATTCAGGTTTTGAACACCATCATCTACTCTGGGTAGAATATGACTGTGAATATCTATCATAGTTGCGAGTTAGGTCGCCTGATAACCATAATATTCCGCCTGATATTGATACTCACCATAATAGTACATTTTTTCTGGATGTACTGCGGTTAGTACACCACCGGTAATGTTGGCATTGGCTTTGTGCAAGCGTTTTATGCTTTCTTGTGCAGTTGATATTTTAGTATTGTTTGCTTGTACCGCTAAAATAACTGCATCAGACATTTGCGCTAATACACAGGCATCACTAACCGGTAAAACGGGCGGGCTGTCGATAATAATATGAGTATATTCTTGCTTTAAGCTTTCCAAAAAATAACTAAAACGTTTCGACGAAATTAACTCAAGCGGATTTTTTGGAATTTCGCCAGAGTGAATAATATCTAAGTTATTTAAACCGGGCATTTGATTAGTCGCTTGAAGAAAATCTACTCGCTCAGTTAATATTTCACTTAACCCAAGTGGATTGTCCAGTTTTAAGGTATTAACTAGAGATGGCTTACGTAAATCTAACTCAAGTAATAAAGTTTTATCGAGTTGGCTAAACGCAAATGCCAAATTAGCTGCTAAAGTTGATTTACCTTCTGAGCCTGTACTTGAGGTGATCAGAATGGTTTTTGGTGGATTATCTATTTGATTAAATAGAATCCCAGTTCTGATCGTATTAATCGATTCGGCAAAAGTAGAGCGGTTATTCGTTAAATACTGGACCTCTGGTTTGCCTTGTTTCTTCACACTTTTAATTTTTTCAGTAATCCCCAACGCTGAAATTTTAAGTTTGTTTTCAAGGTTTTCTGGGGTTTGGAAACTACGTTCAAGTGATTCTTTTACAAAGATTAAAACCGCTGCAAAAATAAGCCCAAAAATTACGCCAGTTGCTAACATCATTTTTTTATTCGGCTTAATTGGCTTTTTAGGTAAAGTTGCTTTATCAATAATTTTAATATTTGAGGCTTCATATTCGCCTGATAAATCGGCTTCCATTAAGCGTTTTACAAACGAATCGTATACTCTGCGGTTCTCTTCAACTTCACGCTCTAAACGGGCAAGTTCAAAATTATTACCCTGTAAAGACTGAATCTCTTGTTTGTTTTGCTCAATTAACGCTTTGATATTATTAACCTGAAGCTGAGTCAGATTAAATTGCTTTTCAATGTTATTAATCACTTTCGCAACTTCTTGCTGTAAGTTGGCAGTTGCATTTTTTAAATCTGAACGGGCAGCAATCATTTTTGGATGCTTTTCACCATAACGCTCAGATAATTCGATAACTTTATTTGAGAGCATGGTTTCTTGTGCAACTAAGTCTTTAACTACCGCATTTTGCATAACAGGGCTGAGTGATAAATAACCATTGTGTCGGTTTTGTGCTTCCATCGCCTGACTATATAACTCTTTTGCTGCGGCATGCTGGGTCTGTGCCTTAATTAACTCAGTATTTAAGTTAGATAGTTGTGTATTGACAATTTGCTGTTGTTGCTGAGTATTAACTAAGCCTTGATCCTGTTTGTAAGCTTGTAATTTATCTTCTGATACTTTTAAATTTTGTTTTAGATCAGTGAGTTGATCGCTTAACCAACCAGCTGTATCTTTGATTTGGCTTAAACGGGTTTGCAGTTCAAAGGAAATATAAGCATCAGCAACGGCATTGACGATTTCTGTCGCAACCGTTGGATCATCAGATTGATAGCTAATATCAATCATCTGGCTTTTTTTACCGCCTCTGACTTTGATGCCGGACTGAATTTTTTGAGCTATTTGTAGAGCAATTTGTTCATCACTCGGGCTAGCTTTTTCTACGGCTGTACCATTGCCAGCTTGTTTTTCTCCATTAATTAATTGATTTACTTTGAGTTTAGCTTGGCTAATTATGCCCTCTAAAACACTTTTATCTTCCGCTTGTAAGCGTTTCTCCTGCTGTGCTTGTTTGTATCGTTCAACGAGATTCAATTTTTCAACAACACTTTGTGCAACCGTTCTGGATTGAATGATCTCGTATTGCGTTTCATAAAATAAAATAAGGGGTGTACTCGATACTGCCTGATTACCTGAAATAGCACTTGGCGTATTCGGGTCTGCCTGAATTTTTACACTGGCCTGATAGATTGGAATCGCTTTATGGGCTAAAAAACCGGCAATGCCTAAACCTATTAAGCCACACAATACAATAATCCATTTATTGCGTTTTAAGATCATCCAGAATTTTGCAATATCAAATAAGGCAATGCCTTGACTTTGCTCTACAAAGTTAATTTCCTTCGATGAGGTATACTTGGAATTTTGAGTCATTTATCTTCTTCCTTAAAAGAAACTTTCATCAATGGTAATAAGATCACCGGGCTGAACTGAATCTGTCAGTTTGACCGATACAACTTTGCCATTTGTATTTTCTCTGATCAGCTTTATTTTGTCTTTGTCTGCTCTGGGCGTAAAACCGCCCGCCAGAGAAATTGCTTTTTGAATGGTTAACCCTTCGCGGTAGTGGTATCCGCCGGGCGATTTAATTTCACCGTTAATGTAAAACTGGCGGTATTCGATAATCGAGACTGTCACTCTGGGATTTTTTAAATAGCCATCTTGATAAATGCCTATCAGTCTTTGTTCTGTTTGTTCTGTGGTTAATCCGGCAATTTTTACTTGCCCAATCAAGGGGAGAGATACTGTTCCATTAACCGAAATTTTGGCATTGTTAATACCCAAATCAGGTTCGTTAAAAATGCTAATGTTAACTTTATCATCCGGGCCTAGCTGATAATTAGTTAACTCCTGTGCATATAAACTGCTGAGTTGAAATAAAAGCGCTGTAAATAAAATTATTTTGGCAATACATTTCATTGTGTAAATTCCATTCTGTGAAGTTAAGAGCCTGTTTTTTGTATTTAACCTTGGTTTATTAAAAATTAATTAGCTTCAATAAACAGTCCTTTTGAGCTAAATCAATATGAATTACGAGCTGATTACCGCTATTTATATTGGTTTAGCTCTATCTATTCTGCGCGTTAAATTTTTAGAAATTATGACTACTCTCATTTGTTACCCTATAAAAAATTTAGGCAAGTATGATACCAAACTTAATTTTATGATCTGTGCTTGTCATTCATATCTGTTAACCAGTTAAAATTTTGCAGTTAAGGTTAAGCCGAACTGATTAGCTGTGTACTCATTTATATTGGTATCTGAGCGTCGTTTATTAAATAAATAGTTAAATTGAGCATCTAAACTACGGGTAAATGAATAAGTGTAAGTAATACTGGATTGATAGCGATTGTTTTCGCCTAAATCTTCTGATTCCGGGTCGTTACTTTGTAATTCATCATTTAACATAGCTAATGCAAGTCTTAACTCGCTACGCTCTGAAACATCATAATTTAAGTTTAATCTCAAAGTGTTACGAATATAACTTGGGCGATTAATTAACGATGATTCAATAGCTTCACGGCGGGCGATAAAGGTGTAGCGGGTATAGTCGTTAGCGCGCCACTGAATTGATGATTCAAGTGAAAAACTATCCTGATCACTCAATGTTGAATCTTTATAATCCTGCTTACGGTAACCGAGTTTGATAATGCTTTTGGTTTGTCCGGTCATTTGCCATTCATAACCGGTTAAAAAAAACTGTCGGCTGCTGGATTTATCAATTAACCCAGCAGGAGGCTCGTATTGATAATCTTGCCAGCGGGTTTCAAATAAAATGCGAGATTTTGGTGCAACTCTGTAATAAAAAGTCGCATTGAGTGAATTGCGGTCATAATCCCGGAAACTTTGCTGGTTATTGGTATAGTTTAAATTAAAGTGCTCTACACCTAAAACAAGCTGGCCTGTGCTGCTGTCTCTGCCGTAACTGAATTCACCATTGGCAACAAATGCCTGACGTAAATTAAACTCGGTGCGAATATCGTTTGGCGCATCGTTACTGCCTGGGGTTTCACGCTCGGTATAATAGCTGACTCTGAATTTAGATTGAGTGCGGTAACCATGATCTAAATCGGCGATGGCAATGAGTTTGTGTTCGTTATAATCCAAATTGTCGTATTCGTTATACTGATAATAATCACCTAAATAATTGAATTTAAATTCATGTTTACCTGATAAACCGGTTAAATAAAGGTTAGGTGATAAAGAAAAGAAATTATCTTTGAGCTTATTGCCAGTAGAGCGAAATAAATTATCAGCATAGTTAAAACCACCGCTTAACCTTGCGCTAACGCCGTTTTCCTGCGCAGACAAAGCTTGCCCCGGTAACATGATTGTAGTACATAACGCTGCGCTAATTGTGGTTGTTAACAGGTTTGGTTTTAATTGACATATACGATTGTGTTTTATTGTTGAGTTGAGTTCCATCTTATTCATCATAATAACCCTTTAAATCGTGCCAAATCCCTAGTGAAAAGCCAGAAAATATATCTATGCCAAGTGCAGATTTGGCTAAGTATAAAATTAATAATCCAATTACAGATAACAGGATCAAACTTAGGCTAATACATAATACCGCACTCAGAGCTGATATATTCTTTTCAGTTCGTGACAGAGTTCGACTATTTTTACCAAACAGGAATACAAAATAGAACTGGCGGCTACTAAAGGGCAGGCTTAGGGTTCTGCGGAGATCAATTTTGTGCCGTCCCCATTTACGGGCACTCAATGCCAACGTTAAATAATTAAGTTGTTCTTGCGTAAAACTATTGGCAACGTTTTTTGGCATTTTATTGAGTAGCTGTTCAATTGCTGGATCCTTGTCTGCCTGCTCATCGGCTTTCATTTATTTCTCCTTTAGCTTGTGAAATAAATCGAATCTTATTTCATTATGCTCGTAGCTTATTGACTATTCTTATACGCAGTTGTTAGCTTTCATTATTTATCATAAAGAATTCAATTAACTCGTCAATAATTTAGACATGCTTTATAAGTATTTATTTTTTAAAGGTTTGTTAAATGTGTTTTATGTTTTTTTGAGGTGGAATATTTGTGTTTTTTATGTAATAAAACTAAAGGGCTGGAAGGCAGCTAACTGAAAGTTTAGCTGCCGTTATGTTTAATTTTGGGATGATTAGTTAAACTAGCTCCGCCCAAAGATCGTATTCGTCAGATGCAACAATTTTAGCTTTAACGACATCACCTACATTAAGTTGAGTTTGGTCATTTAAATAAACTAAACCATCAATCTCAGGCGCATCAGCAAAACAGCGACCAATTGCGCCTTCTTCATCTACTTCGTCAATTAAAATATCGTAAGTTTGACCAACTCGGGTGGCTAGTCGAGCTGTACTGATCTCTTGCTGAAGCTGCATAAAACGGTGGAATCGCGCTTCTTTTATCTCTTCTGAAACCGGATCTGGTAATTCGTTTGCTTGCGCGCCCTCTACCGGTGAATATTTAAAACAGCCAACTCTGTCAAGTTGAGCTTCTTTTAAAAATTCCAACAGTTCTTCAAACTCTTCTTCAGTTTCACCCGGAAAACCAACAATAAAGGTTGAGCGAATAACTAGCTCAGGGCAGATGGTTCGCCAGTTTTTAATTCGTTCTAATACTTTGTCGACATTACCGGGGCGTTTCATTAATTTTAAGATGCGTTTACTGGCATGTTGAAACGGAATATCTAAATAAGGGAGCACTTTACCCTGAGCCATTAACGGAATAACATCATCCACATGCGGATATGGGTAAACATAATGCAGGCGAACCCAAATCCCTAATTGTCCTAACTGCTCACATAAAGTCATAAAGTTTGTTTTTAGTGGCATGCCGTCCCAAAAAGAAGTTTTGCCTTTAGTGTCTACCCCGTAGGCAGAGGTGTCTTGTGAGATCACCAATAACTCTTTAACACCGGCAGCGGCTAAACGTTTCGCTTCATTTAAAACATCACCAATCGGGCGAGAGTCTAAATCCCCTCGCATAGACGGAATGATGCAAAATGTACATCTGTGATTACAGCCTTCGGATATTTTTAAATAAGCATAATGTTTTGGGGTTAGTTTAACGCCGTGATCGGGCACTAAATTAATAAACGGGTTATGGGCTGGTTTTGGCACATGCTGATGCACTTGAGATAAAACATTTTCATACGCATGTGGGCCGGTAATGCCTAATACATTTGGATGCACTTCTCTAATTTCATCTTCTTTTGCACCCAAACAGCCGGTCACCAATACTTTACCATTTTCGGCCAAAGCTTCACCAATGGTATCTAACGATTCCTGCACGGCAGAGTCGATAAAACCACAGGTGTTAACAATCACCATATCAGCGTCATCATAACTTGGCACTACTTCGTAACCTTCAGTTCTGAGTTGGGTTAAAATACGTTCAGAATCCACTAAATTTTTGGGGCAACCTAATGAAACAAAACCAATTTTTGAACCTTTACCGGTTAGCTCTGACTGATTTTGAGACAGCGTTCTAGCTGGAGTTGATAAAGTAGTGGTTTTGTTCTCGGTTAATTCCGGATGAAATGTTTTAACTGTCATTCGTTTATGCACTGGATAGGTAATTAAAAAACTGGGTGGATTATACCTTAAATCCTAAATTGCAAATAGTGGGAAGCGTGAATATATTCCACGCTTAGCCTTATATTTCTATAGGGTCTGCAAGGTTCTGAAAATGTTTGATTATTTCAACAGAGCTCATGGCTTTGTTTGATGTTAAGCCACTATTATCTGGTGGAGCTGCACTGAGAATTAAACGTTTATTCTGCTCTGTAGAACAAAATATATGTGAAATCAGTGCTTTTATATCATCCAGTTGCATTTGTTCTATCCAATGGCAAATTGACTGTTGGCGTCTAAAATCGGTATCCTTTAAACCAATCGACATCCAGTCATTTTGAGCGCTGGTAGCCAAACTACTTTGTTTTTCTGCTAAGTGAAAGATTAGAGATTGTTTGATTTGTTCCCAATCACTTTCTTCAAGTTGAAGCATATATTCCGGTAAATCTTTTAACATTTGCTCAATATGGCGCTGGATAGTATCTAAAGATTTTGAATTTGATTGGACATAAATTACTAACCCAGGGCAACGATTTACAGGAAAATACGCACAGCCGACTAAGTACCCCAATTGTTTTTCACTACGTAATACCTGAAAACTAATCGGGGAGAGTAATTCGGTGAGTAGCATAAATTGCGCGACACTATGCTCGTTAATGGTTTCTGCCTGAAAATAATTCACTACACAAACCCCTTGGTGCTGAGTTTGCATATGATATATCTGGGGTGTACTTGTTAACTTATGTACCCTACGAGTGACTTCAGTGCAAGGTTTAGAACGACTATACACGGTATTGTTAATACTATCAGCTAGAGGTAATGCTTGAGTTATATCCCAGTTACCAACAATATAAGCTTCAAGGTTTATTCTATCCAGCAGATGTACGCTAAATTCAGCAAATTCGCTAAAAGTTAGTTCTTTGATACTATCAGCAAGATCTGGATAGGCATATTGATTATTTTGAAGCATATAGGTTAGCTGCTTAAAAAGCTGGTTAGCAGGTTTTATATGGCGATTATTATGCCAACTAGTTAGCGTTGCTTGTTTAATACTTAGGTACTTTTGTTTAGTAAACCGTCTGAGCCTAAGTTGCTTTAATAATTGCTTTGTAAAGTCAGGTTGTTTTTCACTGTAGCCTGAAATGTGAATAGTCATTCCGGCCTGGTGAGGTGATATCTGATAATGTAAACCTGCAGCTAGAGCTGGGTAATTCTCTTCAGCTATATCATCCATAAACATTTCAATAAATAAGCGAGTCATTGCTATTTTTTTACGGTTGCCCTGACTATTTGGCAAGTCTAAAGATATATATATATGACCATACGGTGCATTAGACCTTTGATCTTGTTTAAACCAAATTGTAGAGGCTTGCTCATTGATTATTTTTTGAGGCTTTTTATCAAATAGTTCAGCATTTTTATTTATTTTTTGTGGATTTGGCAAATATGGGTTCGGGTCTGGAAGTTGGTATGTTTGTTGGCATGTTGCATTTAACCAAGTTGCTTTAGTCTCTTCCGAAATCGGAATAATATTATATGGGACTTGATAATGTTCAGACAAATAAGGTTGTTCGGGTTGATTGGTAACCAGTACCAAACGGGTATTATCGGGTACTAAGCTTTGGTAAGCTTGTTCTAACCAAGTCAAGTCCATCCCAGACATAACGTAATCAGCACTAAAAACAAACTCAGCAGTGTAATAGTGTAACTTTAATGCTAATTGACTAGCTAGGTCTATTGCTTTTCCTGTTTCTTGATATTGATTAGCTAAGCTACTAAGTTTTTGTTTTTCTGTATATATATGGCTTTGGTAACTTTGAGTTTTGATAAAATTAATATATCCGAATATTTCTTGGCATAAATCATCGAGATGATTTATGCCATGCTCCGTTAGTTGAAGGCTGAGGTTAAAATCTTGAGTAAAACCATTATCTAATCCTCCACTTGCCGTAAGAGAAGTAACATAATTTAAGTTTTTTAATCCAGAAAGTAGGCTACCGTAACCTTCATGTCCAAACAGGCAAGTGAAATAGGTTAAACTTTTAGCTAGACTTGTTTTAGCTTCACTAGGCATCGGGAAAGATAAAATCATACGATTTTCAACTTTATCCGAATGAACAGCTATTTTAGTACCTAATTGTTCTGGCAAATATAAACGCTCTGGGTATTGTAAGTCTTTCGGTTTAGACGAGCTAACTTTGTCAAAGTATGTTTTTGCTGTTTGAAAAGTTTGTTCATAATCACTTGGAGTGACTATGACTAATGCTAAATTATGACCAACATAATTTTGTTGAAAAAAATCAAATAAAGCTTCTTGAAGCTCTTGTGCTGGTGCATTTAAAGTTGATTTATTGCCTGAGGTAAATCGAGAAAAAGGGTGATCTGGGTTACTGGTTTCTTTATGCACTTCATGTAAGCGGCGGATTTCATCATTTACTTTTAAATGAAACTCAGCATCAAGTGATTCAATTTCTTTTTCTATCCAGAATGTAGAAAATAATGGACAGGTAAAGAGTTCACTAAATTTTTCTAAGCTTTTAGTCAATAAATCCGGTGATATTTCATAGAAGAAATTACTGTGTTCCAGACTGGTCCAAGCATTACATTTACCACCATTTTTTTCTATAAAGGCATGAAAACCTTCATCAGGTGATTTTTCTGAACCTAAAAATAATAAATGTTCAAGAAAATGAGCCAAACCAAGGTGTTGTGGTGGATCTTGATAATTACCAGCTTTTACCGCCATAGCGACACCAGCTTTTTTATGTTCTGTTTGGATGGCTAGTAAAGATAACCCATTGTCTAATTTACCACTTTTAAAATTAGCCAGATAATTTTTTGTCTGAATTGTCACTAATGTACCTTAATTTTGCATACAAAGCTCTTGATACGGCTAATTGAGCAAGGAAAGAGTATTTAGAAAATCATTATAATTTAAGCTTCAATAACTATATTTTTTATAATAAGTGTTTTATTTTAAAATAAAGCTTAAAATTGTACTGTTTTATTTAACTAATATTACGCCACTAAATAGAATTCGCAACCGGTCTAGGCTGGTTTTATATAAAAAGTTAGTTAATTCAAACTTTAAGTTAAAATTAATTGACTTATTTTAGTTGGGTCGATGTGGGAACCTTTGATTTATGCAATTATTTATCGTTCGTCACGGAGAAGCTGAATTTGAAACTAAACCAGATAGTTCACGTCAGTTAAACTCAAACGGTCAGCAGGAATGCGAAAGTACCGGTCACTGGATAGCGGAACAATGTACCGACTTTGATATTGCGTTAGTGAGTCCATTTGTTAGAGCGCAACAAACTTGGAATGCTTTACAAAAGCAAGGTGTGACATCTAAACAATTAGTTACTTTACAAGAACTTACTCCCGATAGTGATGCAGAAAAAGCTGCTTGCGTTATTAAGGCCTATAGTCAGGGGTTAAATAAGGTTATTGTTGTCTCTCATTTGCCTTTAGTGTGTTTTTTGGTCGATGAATTTGTGACCGAAACTTGCCCTTTGTTTGCAACTGGCTCAACGGCTTTAATTGAGATTGATGAAGAAGATATTAAAGGCCATTTATTGACCTTGGTATCACCGTCTGAACTGACGGATAAACCAGAGCTTAGAACGAGGCAATGCTGCTAAATGTAGTTAAAAGTCAAATTGCTAAGGCAAAATTGCGAGTTTAAAAGCTTTAATTTAAAAAATAGGGCAGTTAAATAAAATCTTGCCCTATATCTAATAAAACTAACAAAGCGCCATCGCCGCCCCATTCTAAAGGTGCTTGATGCAATGCCACTACACTTGGGTGTTGTACCAGCCAATCCGGTGTTTTTTGTTTTAAGATCCCGCTGCCTAAGCCATGTACCACACAAACACATTGCACATGCTGTTGTTTAGCTTCGTTAATTAAAGCGGCAATTTCTAATTTTGCGCTGGCTTGAGTTAAGCCATGTAAATCTAATATGAGATCTGGGTAATATTGGCCTTTTCTTAATTGTTTGGCTAAAAAGCTGGGGTAGCCATCCTGCACATATTGCATGGCTTTATTTGGATCAAAATAAGGCACAAAGCTGTCTGAAAAATAAAAGTTAGCAGTTTGAACCGCTTCTTTTTCCACTTCTTTTTTGGTTTTTTTCGGCTTTTTGAGTTGAGATGGTTCAACTGTATCTTGAGTGATTCGTTTTACGCCTGCCATTTCTTGCGCAAAAATATCAAAATCTTGGTTGTCTGGCTGTGATTTATCAGTCATTTTGTTTGAATCTGGTGTACAATATGGGGCTATTATCTAAATTCAGACAAACTAATCAATGATTGATGACAAACAATACGAAGTAGCACAAGCCGAACTGGAAACAATTTTCGACTTTGTTCGTTGGATTGTATCTTGCTTTAATCAGGCCGATGTTTATTTTGGTCATGGTACAAACAATGCTTGGGACGAAGCTTACAGTTTGGTTTTTCAGGCAATTCATTTGCCTTTTGAGCGTTCGGAAACACTCGATAGAGCTAAACTCACTTCAGCTGAAAAAGCACTTATTATTCAATGGGTAAAACAGCGAATCCACGAGCAAAAACCACTTGCTTATATTTCTAATCATGCGCTGTTTTGTGATCTACCATTTTATGTCGATGAGCGGGTATTAGTGCCGCGTTCACCTATTTCAGAATTAATTCAGCAAAAATTTTCTACATTATTAAATCCAAATTCGGTTAATCGTGTATTGGATTTATGTACTGGTAGTGGTTGTATTGCCATTGCTTGTGCCTATGCATTTGAAAACGCTGAAATTGATGCAGCGGATATTTCGTTAGATGCATTAGAAGTATGCGAAATTAACATTGAGCAGCATGGTTTATGGCAGCAGGTGATTCCAATTCAGTCTGATGTGTTTTCCGGTTTAGACAATCAGCAATACGATCTCATCGTGAGTAATCCGCCTTATGTTGATCAAGAAGACATGGACGATTTACCGGATGAATTCAGACATGAACCTGAACTTGGTTTAGCGGCCGGATTTGATGGCCTGGATATTGTTAGAACCATTTTAGCGCAGGCGAGTGATTATTTAACGGATAACGGCATTTTAGTGGTTGAAGTGGGTAATAGCCAAATTCATTTAGAAGCTGCATTTCCGCAAGTGCCATTTCAGTGGTTAGAATTTGAACATGGTGGCCATGGTGTATTTGCTATTGATAAAGCAAGTTTAATTGCGCACCAAGCTGCTTTTAGTGCATAACAGAATAAGATTAAGAGGCAAATAAATGTCTGGTAATACAATCGGCAAATTATTTTCAGTGACAACATTTGGGGAAAGTCATGGTGCGGCTTTAGGCTGTATTGTGGATGGCTGCCCTCCTGGAATCGAGATTTCTACTCAGGATTTACAGTTTGACTTAGACCGACGTAAACCCGGCACATCAAAATATACAACTCAAAGACGCGAAGCAGATGAAGTCCGTATTTTAAGTGGTATTTTTGAAGGTCAAACGACAGGTACCAGTATTGGTATGATTATTGAGAATACCGATCAGCGTAGTCAGGATTATTCTAAAATTAAAGATATGTTCCGTCCGGGACATGCTGATTATACTTACCATCAAAAATACGGTATTCGTGATTATCGTGGTGGCGGTCGTTCTTCTGCACGCGAAACAGCAATGCGTGTGGCGGCAGGTGCGATAGCCAAAAAATATTTAAAACAGAAATATGGTATTGTTATTAAAGGTTATTTGTCTCAGTTAGGGCCGATTAAACCGGAACAACTTAACTGGGATTTTGTTGAGCAAAACCCGTTTTTCTTTCCGGATGAGAGCAAAATTGACGCGTTAGATGAATATATGCGTGAATTAAAAAAAGCGGGTGATTCAGTTGGTGCTAAGGTTACGGTTGTTGCTGAAAATGTACCAGTTGGTTTAGGTGAACCTGTTTTTGATCGACTCGACGCTGAAATCGCACATTCTTTAATGAGTATTAATGCGGTTAAAGGTGTTGAGATTGGCGCTGGTTTTGAGTCGGTTGAACAAAAAGGTTCAGAGCATAGAGATATGTTAACGCCTAACGGTTTTGGCTCTAATAATGCTGGTGGTATTTTAGGTGGGATTTCAACCGGACAAGATATTGTGGCTAGTATTGCATTAAAGCCTACATCCAGTATTTCTATTCCGGGTGAAACAATAGATGTTAACGGCAATACGATGGAAGTGGTGACTAAAGGCCGCCATGATCCTTGTGTTGGTATTCGGGCAGTGCCGATTGCTGAAGCCATGCTGGCAATTACTTTAATGGATCATTTGTTGCGTCACAGTGCGCAAAATGCAGATGTGAAAACTCAGACACCTGATATTGCCCGTAAATAGAACCTGAATGCAGTCACTGATTAACTCAAATAAGGCGAGGTTATCGCAAGTTTATTTTGCCTACTTTACGATTTTGGGCATTATTTCAAATTATTTGGGGTTATATCTTCACAGCTTGTCATTACCGCCAAGTTTAATTGGGGTAGTGTTAGCTGTGATGACAGTCGGGCGAGTGGCTGGCCCGGGTATTTGGGCAAATCTTAAAATCTTCAAACATAGTCCTGAAAAAAACATTCAACTGGGTTGTTTGTTTGCATTACTCTCTTTTAGTCTCATTTTTTTATTTGGCCATCAACACTGGGTTTTATTAATTAGCCTGGGTGGTTTTGCCTTTTTTTGGTCTGCTGTCATGCCTCAGCTTGAGGCGATTACTCAGTTTATTTTAAAAGGCGATTCAACGGCTTATAGTTATGTCCGATTATGGGGAAGTGTCAGCTTTATTTGTTTAGTGGTGGTTGCTGGCTGGTTATTTGAAGTATTTGGCATAGTTAACAGTATTGAAGGGTTTACCCTTTTATTATTAGCTTTATTGCTGGCCTCTACTTTTAGATTGCCCAAAGTTAATCCAGTGGCTGATAATAAACAAACCCTGATTAAAATTAGAGATAAGCTAAAACAAAAGCCGATACAGGCATTTTTAATTTGTTCGTTTTTATTGCAAATGAGTTTTGCCGCTTATTATGGTTTTTTCTCTATTTACCTACAGTCGTTAGGTTATAACGGTTATCAGATTGGCATCATGATAGCGTTAGGGGTGATTGCTGAAATCGGTATTTTTTTAGTCTCTGGCAAAATTTTAAATCGTTTCTCTTTACGTAGTTTATTTATTTTTTGTTTGGCCATTACCGCTTTACGCTGGTTTGCTTTAGGACTATTTGGCGAACACTTGATTGTTTTACTCTTAATTCAATTAATTCATGCATTTAGCTATGGCTTGTACCATGTTTCTTCGCAAAAATTTATCCATAATGAATTTCCGGATCAGGCTCAGGCAAAAGGGCAGGCTTTATATTTATCATTTTCATTTGGGGTTGGCGGTGCAGTTGGTAACTTTGTTTCTGGATATAGCTGGCAATATGTTCAGCAGCAAACGTATTTATTATCAGGGACTTTTGTTTTTATCTCTGTGCTCATCGCTTTATGCTGGTTAAAACCGGCGAAACCTCGGGCTAATTAAAACCGCTAGCTACATCATCTTATCCAGTTTTAGATCGCTCAGATTTGAATAGCTTATTAACAACCTGCGTAATGCATCTTTATTTTTAGTTAACTCATTGTCGCGCCAGTGAGTTAAATGCTGAAAACCGGGATAATCCGCTGGTGGAGGTAGCTGTTTTAAGACCATATCCCAGTTGGTAAATTGCCTTTGAGGAGTTGTCCACTGACCAATTAAAGTGAGGTCATAATGGCGTTGATCTTGCGCAATGATTTGATATAACTCAGCAACAGCCTGATAAGGCCCTTCAATTAATTGAAAAAAGGTGTGGTTAGCATAAAGCAGCAAGCCCGTTATGCCTTTATTTTGATTATTTATCTGGCTAGTTGTTTGTAACTTGTTAAGCTCATTTTGGCTCATTGGTAAAGCCGCTTTGCTCCAATAAGCAATCTGGTAAATCAATTGGTACTCCGCATTCACTCATCTTGGTAGAGTTAATACGGAGTATGAAAGGAATTGGATCGTTATTCAGTTAATGCATCTAAAGTTAAGCTAAAACTGGGTAAAAATACATTTAAAAAATATTCAATCTCGGGCTGCGCCATTTTATCTAATGTTTGTTTTAATCTGTCTTTTGCTCGTTCAAATTCGTGATTACCAGCGTTAATTTCTTCTACCGTTTTAAGGTAAGCCGACAATACATCTGCCGCTTTTACAAATTTATATAGTTGATGATCATGTTCGTCTGAACAAACCAAAGGTCGGTAATAAGCCTGAAGTCGCTGGGGTAACATATCAACTAATTTTTGCTCAGCAATTTTTTCGATTTTTTTATATTCCTGAGCAATATCCTGATTAAAATATTTAACTGGGTTAGGTAAGTCGCCAGTTAAAACCTCCGGTGCATCGTGAAAAATCGCTAAAGTGGCAACCGCTTCAGGGTTGACCTGACCATCAAAATATTCGTTGTGAATAATGGCAAGTGCATGAGCTATCATGGCTACTTGCAATGAATGCTCTTGCACATTTTCTAGTTGAGTATTACGCATTAATGGCCAACGGTTAATCAGTTTCATTCTGGCCATGTAGGCAAAAAAATGACTTGCGTCAGACATATAAGCTCCTAAATTTATCCATATTATTGTTTGTAGCGGCTGAGGAATTTTTCTAGTTTATCCAGCGCTTCGTCTAAAATATCAATATGTGGTAAGGTGACGACTCTAAAGTGATCCGGTTTTTCCCAATTAAAACCTGTGCCATGAACCATCAGAATTTTTTCTTGACGTAAAAAGTCTAAAATAAATTTTTCATCACTTTGAATATTAAATTTATCCTGATCTAACTTAGGGAATAAATACATAGCGCCTCTGGGTTTTACACAAGTCACGCCATCAATTTGATTAATTCGCTGCCATGCAAACATGGTTTGTTCATATAAGCGACCACCCGGTACAATTAGCTGATTAATGCTTTGAAAGCCACCTAATGCAGTTTGAATTGCGTGTTGGCAAGGAACATTAGCACATAACCGCATTGAGGCGAGCATATCCAAACCCTCAATATAGGATTCTGCAATGGCTTTATTGCCGCTTAATACCATCCAGCCGGCTCTAAAACCTGCAATTCGGTAGTTTTTTGACAGTCCGCTAAAGGTTACAAAAAATACGTCATCTGCTAAGCTAGCCGTTGGCACATGAGTCGCATCGTTATATAAAATTTTATCGTAAATTTCATCACTGAAAACAATCAGGTTATGCTTGCGTGCCAATGCAATTATTTGTTTTAAAGTTTGCTGCGAATAAACGGCGCCTGTTGGGTTATTTGGATTAATAATCACAATGGCTTTGGTTTTTTCAGTTATTTTGGATTCCATATCCGCAATATCAGGATTCCAGTCATTTTCCTCATCACATAAGTAATGAACCGGTTTACCGCCCGATAAGGCAACGGCAGCCGTCCACAGCGGGTAATCAGGGCTGGGTAATAATACCTCATCAGATTGATTTAATAACCCGTTCATTGCCATTAAGATCAGCTCACTAACACCATTACCGACATAGATGTCTTCAACATCAACGCCAGTGATATCTTTTTGCTGATAATATTGCATGATCGCTACTCTGGCTGAATAAATCCCTTTTGAGTCGCAATAACCTTGGGCTGTCGGTAAATTACGGATGACATCTTTAAGAATGTCGTCTGGGGCTTCAAATCCAAATGGGGCAGGGTTACCAATATTTAATTTTAATACTCTGTGTCCATCTTCTTCTAAACGTTTTGCTTCTTTTAATACTGGACCACGAATATCGTAACAAACGTGTTGGAGTTTATTGGACTGCTTAATTGAAACCATGAATTAAAAATGACCTGAAATAATAATTTGAACCAGCAAGTTAACTTAACCAAAGCCTGTTGTGAAGCCTTGTTGAAAGAAATTTTATGTCAAATAGAAGCTGCTTAAAAAAACGACTTAAAAACGCCTTTAAAGTTAAAAAAACTTTAACCTTATGTTGCGCGTTAGCAATTCTAGTGTCTATAGTTAAATTAACTAAGGATACGTAATTAACCTAATACGGTAAGGAATTTTATTTCGCCTGATACTTTAAATATTACAAAGTTTCAGGTCTTAATTGTATTGAGGTGGCGTTATGTTACAGCTTCAGTATTTAGTCAATAACGATAGCGAAGGTAAAGTGCTTGACCATGACTTGGTTGAGTTGGGTATTCAAAGTGACAATATTCATTTTGTTGCCAATGATCAAAAAGTATTAACGCGCTCCGGTTTACATGCTGCATCCACCATTGAAGAAACCGATATGCTGCATTTAGGGATTAGGGGGGCTTTATTTGGGGTAATAACCTCAGTTGTCTTTTTTGTTTTATTGTTGGTATTTCGGCCAATAGATTGGCAGGCTTCAATCGTTAACTATTTAGCCGCATTTTTATTATTTACTGTATTGTTTTCATGGTTAGGAGGGGTTATTGGTTTACATTTTGAAAATTACAAAATCAGCCCTTTTCATCAACTGCTGAAACAGGGCAAGCTGGTCATGTTGGTTTATATTACCAATGAACAAGAGCAAATTGTGCGACGTGTTATGTCTAAAAAACATCCGGAAGCTCAATTTTTAGCAACACGCGAAGCAATTGATAACCCGTTTATGTCTGCTTAAACGGTAAATGAGTAGAGGAAATATTATGTCACATGCAATGAGAAAAGAGGAAAATGCGCTACATGATAATGAACTCGGTCGGGTCATACCTTGCAACGAGTTAGACTGGGCTGATCCATTTAACTGGCTGAGGCTAGCTATGCTGGATTTAACTCGGGCGCCTTTAGTGACATTATTTTATGGGATTATTTTTATGTTAATTCCAATGGGAATCGTTTATTTAGTTTCTTTAACCGAAAATCATTTAGTGATTGCACCGGCGCTGGTGTGTTTTATGTTAGTAGGGCCATTTTTGGCGGCCGGATTATACGATGCCAGTTGGGAGTTTGGTAAAGGTCGTAAACCCAGTTTATGGCATAGCATAAAAGCCATACACAGAAACAGTGTTCACGAATGGGCATTTGCTGTGTTATTGCTGGTGATCATGATCTTTTGGCTCAGAATTGCTTCGTTAATTCATGCTTTTTATCCATCTTATATCTCGAATGATTATTCTGAGTTAATTCCATTTTTAGCTGTTGGGATGAGTGTTGGTGCACTGTTAGCTTTATTTGTATTTACGATTAGCGCATTTACTCAGCCAATTTTAATTGAAAGAAAAGTTGATTTAATGACCGCAGTTTTAAGCAGTATCAATGCGGTATGGTCTAACAAAGGGGTTATGTTGCTGTGGGCTGGTATTATATTTGTTGGCGTATTAATTGGCTTTTTAACTAACTTTATTGCATTTTTGGTGATTATGCCTTTATTAGGATTTGCCACTTGGCATGGTTATTTAGATACCATTACGACTAAACGCAAACGAAATTATATGTAATAGATGGCAACTTAAAGATAAATTAAAACAAAAGCATAAAAAGAAAAAGGCGATAAATTTTATCGCCTTTTTAATTTATATTTTTGATGTGCGATTAAGGTAATACTTTTTTAAATGGTTTTACTGAAACACTTTGATACACACCCGCTTCAATATATGGATCTGCATCTGCCCAACTTTGTGCGGCTTCTAAACTCTCAAACTCAGCAATCACGGTTGAGCCAGTAAACCCTGATTCACCCGGCTCTTCGCTGTCGATAGCTGGATTAGGACCTGCTACCAATAAACGGCCTTGCTCTTTTAGGTCAATTAAACGTGCTAAATGAGCTTCTCTTGCTTTTTTACGTAGCGGCAAACTATTAGCTACGTCTTGACTCACAATGGCATACCACATTATTTATTTTCCTCTTTTTCTTTAGTGCTTTCTTTTGGTAGGTAAGGGTATAAAAATACCATAGTTAAAATAGTAAAAACTAAAGTTAACCCCATTAAACCGAATAGTTTAAAGTTCACCCAAAAGTCCTGCGAAAAGTTATAGGCAATATAAAGATTTAATATCGCAAGCACTGCAAAAAATGCGCTCCATGCATACGATACTTTTGCCCAAACTTTAGCTGGTAATTCAATTTCTTTACCTAACATTTTTTCAATTGGGCTGATTTTAAATACAGCTTGGCTGATAAATAAACCAAGTGCAAAAATACCGTTTACAACGGTGACTTTCCATTTGATAAACTCATCGTTTTGAAAATAAATGGTTAAACCACCCATCACTAGTACAATTAAAAACAAAATCAGCTGCTTTTTAGGTAACTGTTTTTGTTTAACCCATTCATAAATTAAATGTAGGCCAGTGGTCGCAATTAATGCGGCGGTTGCCCAATAGATATCAACTGTTTTGTAAACAATAAAAAAAACAGCGATGTGAAGGTATTCAAATAAATTTTGCATAAATGACTCAATTCAATATTCAGACAACTCAGATACCAAAGGTTACCTTTGATATCTGAGTGCTTAGAATTAACGCTGAGTAGCCGCTTTCATTGATGAAATAAACTGGTTTAGTTGAGCAAGTAACTCGGACGGATTATCAAGGTTTTCTTCGATAATTTTAACGACCGCAGAACCACTAATTGCACCGTCTGCACCGCTTGTTATGGCGGCTTTTACATGCTCAGGTTTAGAAATACCAAAACCTAACAAACTTGGTGGTGCATTATACGATTTTAACGCATTGATAATGCTTTCAACTGGCATGCTAGCTTCGGTTTCTGTACCCGTTACCCCTGCGCGGCTTAATAAATAGGTATAACCTTGGCCAAGCTCTGCTACCTGTTTTAATTTTTCAGGTTTGCCATTTGGTGGCGCAATAAAAATTGGCGCAATACCATGCTTTTCAGCCGCTAAACAAAACGTTTTACTTTCGCGGGTTGGTACATCTGCAACTAATACTGAATCAATACCTATATCTGCACAGGTTTGATAAAAAGTATTTAATCCTTTGGCAAAAACAATATTGCTATAAAGCAATAAACCAATTGGAATATCAGCGTTGTATTCACGTACTTTTTTAAGAACCTCAAAACATTGTGGCGGGGTTACTTGGGCATCAATTGCTCTGATATTCGCTTTTTGAATGGTTGGACCATCGGCAACCGGATCTGAATAAGGAATACCTAGCTCTAACGCATCAGCACCAGCATCAATTAAGGTTTTAATAATTTCAAACGACAATTCAGGGTTTGGATCACCAATTGTAACAAAAGGAACAAATGCACCCTGATTTTTATCGTTTAATTTTGCAAAAAGCTGAGCGTAACGTTTACTCATAATGACCTCCAGCCTCTAATACACGGTGAACGTGGGTCAGGTCTTTATCACCACGGCCAGATAAATTAACTACAATAATCGTTTCTTCTGTCGCTGCTTCAGCAAGTTTAAGTGCATGGGCAAGCGCGTGGGAAGATTCTAATGCAGGAATAATCCCTTCACAGCGGCATAAACGTTGAAATGCTTCGAGTGCTTCGTCATCATTAGCTGCGACATATTCTGCGCGGCCAATATCGTGTAAATAAGCATGCTGAGGGCCTACACCCGGGTAATCTAAACCGGCAGAAACGGAATAAGATTCTTCGATTTGGCCGTGCTCATCCTGCATAATATAAGTGATTGCACCGTGTAAAATACCTTTAGTCCCTTTACAAATAGTCGCACCATGCTTAAGGCTAGATAAACCATGACCGCCGGGTTCAACACCAATTAATTTAACCGATTCTTCTTTAATAAAATCGTTAAACATACCAATTGCATTAGAGCCACCGCCAACACAGGCAACAACATAATCCGGTAATCTGCCTTCTGCTTTGACAATTTGCTCTTTTGCTTCTTCGCCAATCATTTTTTGAAATTCACGTACTACAGTTGGAAATGGATGCGGACCCGCTGCTGTACCTAATAAATAATGGCTGTCTTCGTAACTAGCAGCCCAGTCGCGTAATGCTTCGTTTACTGCATCTTTTAATGTGCCAGAGCCAGCATCAACCGGAATAACTTCTGCACCCATTAATTTCATTCTGAATACATTTGGTTGCTGACGTTCGCAATCTTTTGCGCCCATATAAATTTTGCACTCAAGCCCTAATAATGCGCATGCCAGAGCTGTGGCAACGCCATGTTGACCAGCACCTGTTTCGGCGATCACACGTTTTTTGCCCATACGTTTAGTTAATAACGCCTGACCTAAAACCTGATTGGTTTTATGCGCACCACCATGCAATAAATCTTCACGTTTTAAATAAATTTTTGCCAAAGGATTTGGTGAAAAATTTCGAGTTAATGTTAGTGGTGTAGGGCGACCTGCATATTCATTTAATAACTGCTGAAATTCTTGTTGGAACTCAGGATCGTTTTGCGATTTGATAAATTCTTGCTCTAATTGCTCCAAAGCCGGAACTAAAAGTTCAGGAACAAACATACCACCAAATTCGCCAAAATAGGCATCAAGATGTTGTGTCATAATTTCCTCAATATTGTTTTAATGCATTAAATGCGGCAGTTAATTTATTTGCTGATTTAATGCCGGGTTGGTCTTCAACCCCTGAATTTAAATCTAATCCAATTGCGCCTTGTCTGGCGGCTTGCTGGGCATTATCCGGTGTTAATCCGCCAGCCAGCATAAAGGGTATTTCTAATTTAAGTGCTTGGATACTTTGCCAGTCAAATGTTTGGCCAGTGCCGCCAGCAGCTTGTTTTGTACTAGAATCCAGTAGCCAACGATCAATTTTAGATAAATCCGGTAACGCAGAAAGTGTTGGGTTATGTGCTTTCCAAATTTTCACATTAGCAGGTAATTTAGGTTTTAATTTGTCGATATAAGCCTGATCTTCATCACCATGCAACTGAACTACAGCTAAATTTAACGCTTTAACTGTATCGGCGATGGTTAAAACCGGTGCATTAACAAACACCCCAACATAGTCAAGTGGCGCACCTTGTTGAACTGCTTGAGCCTGTTCTACAGTAACAAACCTAGGTGATTTTTCAGCAAAAATTAAACCACCATAAATCGCACCTGCGTCAAAAGCGGCTTTGGCATCTTGCGGGCGAGTTAAACCACAAACTTTGTTTTCGCCCACAATTAATTTTTTAACCGCTAATGGCAAATCAGTTTGCGCCATTAGCGAACTGCCTACTAAAAAGCCATCGGCATAATTACATAGCTCGGCAACGTGATCATGGGTATAAATGCCGGATTCTGAAATAATTAACCTATCATCTGGTATTTGTGGCGCTAACTCGCGGGTTGTCTGTAAGTTAGTTGATAAATCTCTTAGATCGCGATTATTTATCCCGATAATTTTGGCATTTAATGCGATAGCCCGCTCAAGCTCTTGCTGGTTGGATACTTCTGTTAAAATATCAAGTTGATATTCACCCGCCAAAGCGGCCAGCGTTTGATATTCTTCATCGCTTAATACCGACAGCATTAATAAAATTGCATCAGCATTATGGTAGCGAGCTAAATACACTTGATAAGGGTCAACAAAAAAGTCTTTACAGATACAAGGCTGATGCACATTAGCTCGAACATATTCGAGATATTTATGTTCACCCTGAAAATACTTTTTATCTGTTAATACTGAAATCCCCGAAGCATAAGGTAAATAAGCGTTAATCATTTCATCTAAATCAAATTGCTCACGAATTAAACCTTTGGACGGACTGGCTCTTTTACACTCTAAAATAAAGCCGGTTGACGCATTTTTAATCGCATTATATAAACTGCGATCTGAGACCGTTAATGTGTCTTTAAATTGTTCCAGCGGAAAATCCACTTTTTGCTGAGCGACTTCTTCGCGTTTATCAGCACAAATTTTTTCTAATACATTAGCCATTTGAATGTTCCACAAATAATTCTAAAGTTTTTAATGCTTTACCTGATTGCATCGCATCTAAAGCTAACTCTGCACCTTGTTTAAAGTTATCCGCAATACCTGCCATAACTAATAAAGCAGATACATTAATCGCCACTGCATTTAAATGAGCTGCTTTGCCTTTGCCTGATAACATATCGACACAAATAGTTTTATTTTGTTGCGGTGTGCCGCCTTTTATATCAAGTAATGTTGCTTGTTCTACCCCAAAGTCTGCGGGAGATAATGAATATTGTTTAATCTCACCATCAATCAGTTCAGCGACTAAGGTTGAACCGTGAATGGCTATTTCATCTAAACCTGAGCCATGCACAACCATAGCGCGTTTGGCATTAAGCGCCTGTAATGTTTTAGCCACAGGCAATAATAAATCGGGCGTATAAACCCCAAGTAATTGAATATCAGGTGCTGCTGGATTTGCTAAAGGTCCTAAAATATTAAAAATGGTGCGAGTTTTAAGCGCTTGGCGAACCGGCATTGCGTGTTTTACACCTGAGTGATATTGAGGTGCAAAAAAGAAACAAATTCCAGCCTTATCTAAACAGTTTCTGGCTTGCTCCGGACTTGGCGTTAAGTTAACGCCTAAGCCTTCAAGTAAGTCAGATGAGCCAGATTTACTTGAAACGCTGCGATTACCATGTTTGGTCATTTTTAAACCGCAAGCTGCTGCAACAATTGCGGCAGTGGTTGAAATATTAATGGTATCAGCACCATCACCACCTGTACCGCAGCTATCTGCAATTAAATAATCGGGTCTTGAAAAAGCCAGTGCGTTATCTCGCATGGCTTGCGCTGCGCCGGCGATTTCATCTGGCGTTTCGCCTTTTACTTTTAAGCCGGCTAACATTGCAGATAACATTAATGGGTCAACCTGACCTTGTACAACTTGGCTAAAAAAAGCCAAGCTTTCAGCTTTAGTTGAATTCTGACCATTAAATGTATTATTGATAAATTCTAACATGGGCTGTCCTTAAATTAGTTTGATTCGGTTAAAAACGTCAGGCTTTGGCGCAGCAATTTAGAACCATAAGTGGTCAAAATGCTTTCTGGATGAAATTGATAACCAAGCACTTTTTCTTGATCATTGACAACCGCCATTGGAATATCATTTACTTTTGCAATCACATCTAAAGAATCCGGGACTAAAGTTGCCATTAATGAGTGATAACGCGCAACAAAGAGTGGGTTAGATAAACCATCAAATACCTGATGCTCATTATGTTCAATTGGTGATGCTTTACCATGCACAATTTCACCCGAGCCACCAACATTGCCGCCATAAGCTTCAACAATTGCTTGATGGCCTAAACAAATGCCGATAATTGGAAAGTGCCCGCGAGCCATTTTAATTAGTTCTAACATGCAGCCAGCTTCTTTTGGGTTACCAGGACCTGGCGATAACATCAGCACAACTGAGTTTTTACAGGCTTGCATTTTATCAAAAATCAGTTGCGGATTAACATTGTTACGGTAAACCACAAGCTCATAACCAATAGATTTTAACTCATCCACTAAGTTGTAAGTAAATGAGTCAAAATTATCTAATAAAAAAACAGTGGTATTGGTTGGATTTGACATGATTAAGCCTCCTGCGATGCGATAATAGCGTTTAAAACAGCTTGTGCTTTACTGCGGGTTTCATCAGCCTCAGATTGAGGGACTGAGTCAAATACCACACCGGCTCCAGCCTGAACATGCGCGGTTCCGTTAGCAACAAAAGCTGAGCGGATCACAATACAGGTGTCCATATCACCGTCACTGGTTAAATAACCAACCGCACCGCCATAACTGCCGCGTCGTTTGTTTTCGGTCTGACGAATTAAATCTGCGGCTTTTACTTTAGGTGCACCAACTAAAGTTCCCATATTTAAACAGGCCTGATAAGCATGTAGCGCATCTAAATCGGCTCTCAACTGGCCTTTAACCCGAGAAACCAAATGCATTACAAAAGAATATCTGTCTACTTTTTGTAAATCGCAAACATAACGTGTGCCGGGCTCTGATACTCTGGCCACATCATTACGTGCTAAATCAACCAGCATCATGTGCTCCGCTAGTTCTTTTTTATCACTGCGTAGCTCTTGCTCAATACGAGCATCTAAATCTAAATTAATACTGCCATCATCGTTAAACCCTCGACGACGTGTACCGGCTATTGGGTAAATCTCAACCTCGTTAGACGCTTTGGTATATTTGACAGCAGATTCTGGAGATGCCCCAAATAACTCAAAGTGTTTATCTCGCATGTAAAACATATATGGGCTAGGGTTTTGTTTTTTGAGTTTACGGTAAGCAGCTACAGAATCTGGGCAGGGTAGGCTGAACGTTCTGGACGGAACCACCTGAAAAATATCACCCACGCGAATATGCTCTTTGAGTTTAACGACAGACTGACAAAATGTTTCATCACTGACATCGACTTTGATATCGTCTTGAGTTAAATAAGTGCAAATCGCTTCTTCATTATGCGCTTGTAATAAACCCAGTTGCTGTTGGTAATCTGCTAATACTTTATCTGCGTGTGTTTGTTCTGACTCACTAAAATTAAAATGAATTAGCTCACCAGTTTTATCTTGGTGATCGCTTATTAATAAAGTTTCAGCTAAATAAAATACATAATCTGGACAAGTATTTTCACCCTGACCAACCTGAGTTAATTCTTCAACCACACCAATTAAATCGTACCCAAAGACACCGCCTAAAAATAACGGGGTTTGATCTTGGGTGTTTAATGCTAACAGGCTACGCAATACTTGAAATGGATTCGCTGTTTTTAATCGCTCGTCCTCGGTTAAATCTTGAATAGGTTTTGGAAAAACAAAGCTGATTTGTTGAGGTTCTTGGGTGGTTAGGTAATGTTTTAAGGTTTGTTTTAGCTTGCTGAGTACGGCTTCACCGTTTTGATTTAACGCCAGTAAATCAACTTGCTGGCCATTACATTCAATTCTAATACAAGCATCTAACAATAAAATGCTTTTTAAATTGTCTTTACTGTCGATTTCAGCCGATTCTAATAACAGGCTATGGATATGATCTTTGGCTAAAGATGAATATACAGCCAGTGGATCGGCTATATATTGGGTGGTTACTTGGGTTGTTGTAAATTGTTTACTCATGTCAGGCTCTTAATATTAGCTAGCAAAATTCAAATTGGTTCGATTGAAAAAGTAAGTTTGGTTTTGCCATCGCCAACAACCTAAATTTTTAAACAATAAACTCACTGGTGTACTCTCTTTTATTTCTGATTTGAATTTTATTTGACTCTGTCGACTTCTATTTATCTGTTTTATTTTGTCTTCTGGTTTGCCGCAGTATTGTAACCTATCCAGAAAAGAAAAAAGCCCGCAAATGCGGGCTTTTTTGTATTTCTTTATCCAATAAATACAACTTACCCGCGTCGAGACGAAGGCCACCACCAAATGTGAGTTAAAGTTGTATAATTCATGTTCAATTCTCGCTGGATAAAATAATAGCTCTAATGAAACGCATATTTGTGTTAAAGTCAACTGTTTTTAAAAGTAACTGGCTTATTTTTATTCATTTAGCCAGTTAGATGACCTTAGATTTATTAAATGAGCTGCTTTAAATGAGATTTGATTTACATAGCCACACCAATTGTTCTGACGGCGAACTAAGCCCAGAGGAATTAGTATTACGGGCTGAAAATAAAGCAATTGATGTTTTAGCCATTACTGATCATGATACAGTCTCGGCGATCACCCCAGCAAAAGCCGCTATCAAAAAACATAAACTCAACCTAACTTTAATCGAAGGTGTTGAAATATCAACAAGTTGGCATGGTTTTGAGATCCATATTGTTGGTTTAAATATAGACAGCAACAATAGTTTATTACAGCAAAGACTGACTCAGCAAATTGCGACACGTAACTTACGAGCCGAAAAAATTGCAGGTAAACTGGCAGCGATAGGTTTTGAAAATTGTTTTGATGAAGTAAAAAAAATAGCCCAAGGGCAAAGCATTAGCCGAGTTCACTTTGCCAAATATTTACTCAGAGCAGGCCATGTCAGTCATATTCAACAAGCGTTTGATAAATATTTAGCTCGCCGTGCCAAAGCTTATGTGGCACCAATGTGGATTAGTATTGAAGAAGCGATTAATTGGATTCATCAAGCCGGCGGTGAAGCTGTGTTGGCTCATCCAACTCGTTACGATATGACCAATAAGTGGGTTAAAAAATTAATTGAAGAATTTAAGCTTGCAGGTGGCGATGCAATAGAAGCTGCTTTACCAAGGCAAAATAAAAATGAACTCATTCAATTGGTCAATTATGCGAATCAAGCTCAGTTGAAAGTATCACAAGGATCTGACTTTCACCGAGTTTCACCTTATACTGAATTAGGGAAAACTTTAGATTTGCCAGAAACTTGTGAGCCGGTATGGCGCAATTGGACACACCTTGAGCAAGTATCTGCAACCATAAATATGGAGTAAATAATGAGCCAGTTTTTTTATGTGCATCCGGAAAATCCACAAAAACGATTAATTCAACAAGCCTGTGAAATTATTAAACAAGGCGGTGTTGTGGTGTATCCGACAGATTCGGGGTATGCAATTGGTTGTCAGGTTGGTAATAAATCTGCCCTGGAGCGAATTTGTCGGATAAGACAGCTTGAGTTAGATCATGATTTTACTTTAGTGTGTAGTGAATTATCGGAACTTTCTACTTATGCCAGAGTAGAAAACCAAACTTTCAGAATGCTAAAAAATAGTGTGCCTGGGCCTTATACTTTTATTTTAAAAGCAACACGTGAAGCACCTAAGTTATTGCAAAATAAAAAGAAAAAAACAATTGGTTTACGAGTGCCTGATAATAAAATCACGTTAGATTTATTGGCTTGTTTAGCTGAACCTATTATGTCATCCACTTTAATTTTGCCGGGTAAAGAGTTTGCCGAAGCTGATCCGGAAGAAATCCGTGATGCACTTGAACATCAGGTTGATTTAATTATTCACGGCGGTAATTTATCCGAAACACCTACCAGTGTGATTGATATGTCAGAAGATGAAGTTGTGGTATTGCGTGAAGGCAATGGCGATATATCTGCTTTTGTTTAATGACAATTTATGAACCAAGCTAACCCTCAAATTCAAATCCAGCAGCAGTTACCCTTAGCTTATGTTAGGGGTGAAGCTGTTATTGAAAAACCTGAGGATTTGTTTATTCCACCCGAAGCGCTGGAAGTTATTTTAGAATCTTTTGAAGGGCCGCTTGATTTATTATTGTATTTAATTCGCCGCCAAAAATTTGATATTGCTGAATTACCGGTTCATCAAATTACTGAACAATATATGGAATATGTTGAGGTAATGAAAGATGTCAATTTGGAATTAGCGGCTGAATATTTAGTAATGGCGGCGATGTTAGCCGAAATTAAATCCAGAATTTTATTGCCCAAATTAAAAGTTGAAGAAGATGAAGAGGAAGATCCACGTGCAGCTTTAATTCGTCAGCTACAGGAATATGAAATTTTTAAAAGGGCGGCTGAGGGCATAGATAATTTACCTCGTAATGAAAGAGACTTTTTTTATGCTCCGGTTGCTGTAGCCGAAAATTGCAAACCGGTTATTATTCAACCCGAAGTTGAACTTAAAGAACTGGCGCTGGCTTTTGCGTCTGTTTTAAAGCGCGCAGATAACTTTCAACATCATCATATTACCCCTGAGGTATTATCTACCAGAGCCAGAATGAGTGCTATTTTGGATTATCTGGACAGCATTGATGCTAATCAATACATTCCTTTTGCTGACTTTTTTGAGGTAACAGAAGGGAAGTCTGGCGTGGTCGTTACTTTTTTAGCAATTATGGAATTAGTTAAAGAGAAACTAATCACATTGGTTCAAAATCAAGTGTTTAGCGATATTCATATTCGTAAATCTTTAGCAAGTATTGAATAGCTTTATTTCTATTTTTTCCCATCCTTATCCAGCTCTGACTCGTCTCTTTCTTTAACTTTAATATTTTGATTAATCAAAGCCAGAATCAGCAATAGCGCAACCGTCATGGGTTGTTAGTTGAGCAATTACTTTTATGTTTTTAGATCGGGTTATAGCTTATAAATTTAAACAAGCATTAAAACAAGTAATGTGATCGGTAGGTAGGGGATTTAAGCGAAAGAGAAATGTCAAATAAGCAGCCTGATGATGGTCAGGCTGCTTATAATTTAGTTTTACTACTATACTATCTTGCGTCAGTCGCGGGTGAAGCGCTGCGAGCCGTTGCTGCGTTTGCACCACCATATTTACCTGACTTAATAACTACACTACGTAATTCAGCCGGAATAGACTCAATCACTAATGCCTGTTCGACATTAATTTGTGCCGGTGTAGTTTGGGTCATTGGTGCACTGGCAAATCCACTGACCTGATGTTTTTTCACGTTAAGTGATTTTACAGCTTCAGTGATTTCTGGCGTTTCAGCTTGCGCTACAGTTTCAGTTTTTGTTTCACTGTCCTGAGGCTTAGCTGCTTGCTCTTCCACCTGTTCAGCCGTTTCACTTACTACGACTTCCTCAATCACTGTTTCAGCTTGTGGTTCTACTTTAGCCTCTACTGGTTGAGCAATTTCGGTAGGGTTAACTTGCGGCTCTATTTCAGCTGCCGCCGCTGCTGGAATATCTACCTCTTCATCCAGTGGTAAACTATGCTGCATTTGTTCACTGGCTTTTGCCGGTTGTATCGTTTCTGCCGCAGCGGTTTCTGGCTGGGCTGTTGTATCCGACTCTTCTGGATAACGGCTTTGAACAGGATCTTCAGTAATTTCAGCATGCTGCATTACTTCAAACTCAAGCTCGTTTTGTTGCTCTGTTTTTTTGTAATAAGCATCATAATTAGCCGTTTCACCATTACCTTGTTCGTTTTGGTTACGGCGACGACGTTGGCTATTTGCTCTTAAATGACGCGTACCACGACGTTGACGGTTTTTAGCATCACCTTTTGGTGGCTCATGCAATTCAAGCTGAAGTTCAGGCTCAGCATCTGTCAGTTGTTCAACAACTTCCTGATGATTAACTTCCGTCACTTTTTCTGGTTCAGAAGTATAGTGCGTAATTGCTTGTGTTACTTCATGTACCTGATTGGTTACAGCTTCATCCTGTTTTTCAACTGGTGTTACTGGTGCTGAATCTGTTTTTACTGCTTCCGCTTCAACCGACTTAACTTGTGGTTTAGGCTGGACTGAAGCTTCAGGTACAGCCTCTTTTGCCACTTCGTTGACTGCTTGGTTAACAGCCTGCGTTTGTGGTTTTTCTGATTCTTTAGCTTGAACCTGTGTATTTTGAGCTTGTTCAGGCTGTGTATTTTTATCAACTCTGACTTTACGTCTTTGCTGACGGCGAGCTCTGCGCTCTTTTACTCTTTCTTCCTGAACCTCGTTTTGCTGCCCTTGCTCTTTATTATTAGGGCGGTTTTTACGAGGATTACTCTTATTATTACGGTTTGGTTTTTGCGATTTATTATCCGCTAACTCATTTTGATCTGCATCTTGCGAGCGTGAATCTTTATTCGCTTGATTACCAGGCGTACGTTTATTATTACGCTTGTTCGAACGAGGTTTATTGCGGTTAGTTGATCTCGAACGGTTAGGCGCCGGTTTTCTTTGGGTATTTTCTTCTTTTTTGGCCGTTTCATCAGAGCCTGCAAATAAAGATTTAACCCAGCCAAATAATCGGCTTAATAAACCAGGTTTTGCTGGTTCTGCTTTAATCTGAACCTGCGGCTTTTCTGCTACCGTTGGAGCAGGGGCACTTGGCGCTGCAAATCCTTTTAAAGCTGGTTCTTCTTTTTTCTCCAAAGGTTTAATTGAAGGAGAAATTGGAATAGTCATATCTTCTTCTGGTTTTGAGATCAGTTTGTAACTTAACTCATCACCTGAATCATCAATTTTGACACGTGAGACTTCATAGTTTGGGGTATCCAAATGTGGATTGGGTACAACAACTACTCTAACATCATGGCCTTTTTCGATAAAACGGACTGCACCACGTTTTTCGTTTAACAAATAAGTAGCAACTTCAACCGGAACCTGAGCCTGTACTTGAACTGTATTCTCTTTAATTGCTTCTTCTTCTAATAAACGAAGAATAGAAAGCGCTAATGATTCTGTTGAACGAACAACCCCTGTACCTTGACAGCGAGGACAGCTCATATTTGAACTCTCACCCAAAGAAGGGCGCAGACGCTGGCGCGACATTTCCATTAAACCAAAACGGGAAATTCGTGCTAATTGGATTCTTGCACGGTCTGGACGAACCGCTTCACGTAATCGGTTTTCAACTTCTCGTTGGTTACGGGCAGGACCCATATCAATAAAGTCGATAACAACTAAGCCACCTAAGTCACGTAAACGTAATTGGCGAGCAATTTCATCTGCGGCTTCTAAGTTTGTATTAAGTGCGGTTTCTTCAATGTCGCCGCCTTTAGTTGCTTTAGACGAGTTGATATCAATTGAAGTTAAAGCTTCCGTTGGATCAATAACAATTGAGCCACCCGATGGTAAGCGAACTTCGCGTTTAAAAGCAGATTCAATTTGGCTTTCAATTTGGAAGTGAGTAAATAAAGGCACTTCACCCTGATATAACTTAACTCGGTTAACAAAATCAGGACGTACTAACGCGATATGCGATTTAGCATTTTCATAAACTTGTGGGTGATCAATTAAAATTTCACCAATATCTCGGCGTAAATAGTCACGAATAGCTCGAACTATCACATTACTTTCTTGATGAATTAAGAATGCACCAGAGCGTGAATTAGCAGCATTTTGGATAGATTCCCAATGCTTTAATAAAACATTTAAATCCCATTCCAACTCTTCAAACGCTTTACCAACACCAGCGGTACGTACAATTAAGCCCATACCATTAGGTAAAGATAATTTAGCAAGCGTTTCTTTTAATTGAGTGCGCTCATCACCTTCGATTCTGCGTGATATGCCGCCAGCTCTAGGATTGTTTGGCATTAAAACCAAATAGCTGCCCGCTAAACTGATAAAAGTAGTTAACGCCGCGCCTTTTTGGCCGCGTTCTTCTTTATCAATTTGAACGATAACTTCCTGACCCTCTTTAATAACATCTTTAATGTTAGGGCGGCCAGAGAATGTATAGCCATCAGGGAAGTAGCTTTTGGCAATTTCTTTAAGTGGTAAAAAGCCGTGTCTTTCTGCACCATAGTCGACAAAAGCTGCCTCTAAACTGGGTTCTACACGAGTAATTTTACCTTTATAAATATTTGCTTTTTTCTGCTCATGACCATGGCTTTCAATATCCAGATCATAAAGACGTTGCCCATCAACCAGAGCAACACGCAACTCTTCTTCTTGAGTTGCATTAATTAACATACGTTTCATATTGTTCTTTTCACCACAAATGAAACGCCATATCCAAGTTGGAAATACACGGTTTTCTGAACTAAGTCACTCTCCCGAGTCTCTTGGCTGTTTGACTTACAACTGCATAACAAGAGATTTTATGGATCACAAAAGCCGTTGCTTTTGGCTATCAACTATTGACTCATTGTTTGCTAAAAATTACCAACAACAGGAAAAAGGTCGTTGTTGTTTCATCTTTATTTTTGTTATGTCAAACTCATAACAGCAGGCAATCGGCCTTGCTGGTATACTTGTCAGTCTGTTCTTTACTTTTTAACTGGTAGTGGCGTTTCTATCAATAAACTTGGCATTCTCTGTTGGGTAAATTGTTTTAAAACAAGCTGAAAAATTACTCACTTCGGTTGTTTTAAAAATGCGTATCTAAAAATGAACAAAAATTTTTGCGTCATTCAAATTTAGTGCTGCAATTTAGACCTCTTACACAGTCAGAATGTCACCATCAAATCGTGTGTTATTATACACGTTTTTTCAAAAACTCTGGTATTAATTCATACCATCAGTGAAAATATAGCAAAGCTATTGCCCTAGCGGCAATCGAATTTAACCAAATATGCGAAGATAATTAGTTATGAAAGAAAATGACCACCGGTCGGTATCCTTTTTAGACATAGATGAAGATAATTCTGGTCAAAGAATAGACAATTGGCTTAAAAGAGAACTGAAAGGTGTACCGACTTCTTTAATTTACCGAATTCTTCGTAAAGGCGAAGTTAGGGTAAATAAAAAACGAATCAAGCCTGAATATAAACTTCAAGCGGGTGATGTTTTACGTATTCCACCTATTCATCTGGATCAGAAAAAAGAAGCTGAATTTACGGTTGGTGACAGATTACAAAAAGTAATTGAAGAATCTATTTTATTTGAAGATGAAGTGATGCTGGTAATTAACAAACCTTCAGGCATTGCGGTTCATGGTGGCTCTGGTTTACAGTTTGGGGTCATAGAAACATTAAGACAAATTAGGCCTAATATTAAGCAACTTGAGCTTGTTCACCGCTTAGATAAAGAAACTTCTGGCTGTTTAATGATCGCTAAAAAACGCTCAGCATTACGTAATTTGCATCAGCAATTACGGGAAAAAGTGGTCGATAAACGTTACTGGGCATTGGTCAGTGGCGCTTGGCCAAGTAAATTAAAACGCGTGGAGTTACCACTTTTTAAGAATGAAAACGCTGCAAACGGACGTAATGTTAAAGTTGATCAGGTTAATGGCAAACCATCACAAACCCGGTTTAAAGTTTTAAGACGTTTTAGTGAAGCGACGTTAGTCGAAGCTTTTCCGGTTACAGGGCGCACCCACCAAATTAGGGTTCATGCTACTGAAAGTGGTCATCCGATTGCTTTAGATGACAGGTATGGTGAATCTGAGTTCGATAAAAAAATGAAAAGGATGGGCGTAAACCGCTTGTTTTTACATGCGGCGACTTTGACATTTATTCATCCGCGCAGCGAAGAAAAAGTTAGAATTGAAGCACCTTTGGAGCAAAGTTTAAAAGATGCTTTGGATAATTTAGCAACAGAATCGAATTGAGAGTAGTAAATGCAAGAGATTAAATGGGTTATTTTTGATTGGGATGGCACTTTAATGGATTCAATTGCGCGGATTGTTTCGTCATTACAGGATGCCGCTCAAGAGGTTGGGGTAGCTATTCCGTCCGATCAGGAAGTAAAAGCAATTATTGGTATGAGTCTGCCTAAAGCGGTTGATACTTTATTTCCGGAAATTGATTCAGCGACTAAAGACGCTTTAGCTCAAGCTTATAAGTTTCAGTATATTGAAAATAATCAAACACCATCGCCTTTATTAGGTGGTGCAGAGCAATTGGTTAGAGATTTAAAATATGCAGGTTTCAAGCTGGCTATTTCAACCGGAAAAGCGCGAAGTGGCTTATTGAGAGTATTAGCTCAGTCAGGTATTGCTGATTATTTTGATGATTCTATTTGTGCTGACGAAAGCGTTTCAAAACCGGCACCGGATATGTTGTTGACGTTACTTGAACGAAATCAAATTTCTGCTGATCAGGCGATTATGGTCGGGGATAGTTTATTAGATCTGGAAATGGCAAAAAATGCTCAAATGCAGGCTGTTGGGGTCACTATGGGCGCTAGCTCACGCGATCAGCTTGAGACAATTGAGTCGGTTGCTATTATTGATTCGCTTAGCGAGTTATACGCAATTTTAAAGCTAGAACCGAGCTTATCAATTGCCTGATAGGTTAAGTTTAGACAAACCAAGGCAGAAATGAATTTTGCCTTGGTTGAATCAAGCGCTATTATACAGCGGGCGCAGTGAGCGGATTAAACCCAAACTGTTTAAATAAATCATTTAATGCAATTAATGGCAGACCAATTAACGTATTTGGATCTCGGCCCTCCAATTTATCAAATAAACAAATGCCTAATGCTTCGCTTTTAAAACTGCCTGCGCAATTAAGCGGCTGCTCTTTTTCGATATAAGAGTTGATTTCGTTTTCGGTTAATTGGCGAAAATGTACATTAAACGGTTCAACAATGGTTTTAATCTGTTGATCGGGCGAAATCAAGGTTAAGCCAGTGTAGAAAGTTACAGCTTGGCCACTCAATAAAGCAAGTTGCTGTTGTGCTTTTTCCACTGTGCCGGGTTTCCCCAAAATTAGACCTTTTACAACTGCAACCTGATCAGAACCGATAATAAAACTATTTGGATGTAATTTTGCACCTGCTTGCGCTTTTAATTGAGCCAAACGAGCAACTAATTGCTCTGGTTGTTCATTTTCAAGTGGTGTTTCGTCTGTTTGTGGTTTGCATGTTGAAAATTGGATCTGGAATTTTTCAAGCAAAGCTTTGCGAAAAGGTGAAGTGGATGCGAGGACAATTTGAGGTTGCTGATGCATATTTTTACCTTAATTTAGGGTTAGTAAAATTTTTTTTCTCATGATACGCTATTTTCTCCGATTTTTATTTGACTAAGCAATAGCAGATCGCTAGTATTCGCGCCCTATGCAAAAGGTAAAAATGCCAGTTGAGTTAGATCCTGTAAAAAGTGCGCAAAAACGCTCTGACTTTGTAGGTATATATCAACTGAAAGATTTAAGTCGTTTACACGAATTCGTCTTGTCCGATTACGGCCAAGTTGAGGTTAATCTTAAATGTACCTATGATGAGCAGAGATTACCAATTATGCTCATCGATGCAAAAACGGCTGTTGAAGTCTCTTGTGAGCGCTGTGGTGGTAATTTAACCTTAGATATAAGTGTTAATGCTACTTATACTCCAAACTTGAAGAGTACCGATGAGGATTTAATTCCTGACGAGTACAGTGTTATAGATGTAAATGAATACGGATTGTTAGATTTTAAAGCTTTGATTGAAGATGAGCTTTTGCTGGCAATTCCATTTGTACCTAAACACCCTGTTAATGAGTGTGCAATTACAGAGCAAGACATGAGTTGGGGGGAGCTTGATAAAGCTGCCCAAGAAAAGCCAGCTAATCCGTTTGATGTACTGAAAAGTTTAAAGAATCCAAAATAAACAGGAGATAAGAAATGGCTGTTCAACAGAACAAAAAATCTCGTTCTAAGCGTGACATGCGTCGCTCTCATGATTCGCTAACTGCTGCTAGCTTGTCAATCGATAGTACTTCTGGTGAAACTCATCGTCGTCACCACATTACTGCTGATGGCTACTACAAAGGCAAAAAAGTAGTTTCTGTATAAGAGAGTCTGCTTTGACGAATCTAACGATAGCGTTAGATGCAATGGGAGGCGATTATGGGCCTCCCGTTACTATTCCTGCTGCACTCAGTGTGCTAGCCGAAAACCCTCAATTAAATTTTCTGGTATGCGGTGATAAATACCAGATAGAGCCGCTTTTAGCCGGCATATCCAAAAATTTTTCTCAACGTATCCAAATTATTCATTGTTCCCAAGTTGTTGCTATGGGTGACAAACCATCTGCTGCTTTGCGCAATAAACCTGATTCTTCGATGCGGGTCATGCTCGATTTAGTTAAAGATAATAAAGCTCAGGCTTGTGTTAGTGCAGGTAATACTGGTGCTTTATTAACTATGGCTTATCGGGTGCTCAAAATGCTACCCGGCATAAAAAGACCGGCTTTAGTGACGGCTATTCCGAGTGTTGAAGGGCACAAAACTTATGTCTTGGATTTAGGTGCTAACGTGGTTTGCGATGAACATATTTTGCACCAATTTGCGGTGATGGGAAGTGTGTTGATCGAAAAAAGCGAGTGTAAAAACCCCCGTGTTGGTTTGCTGAATGTGGGCGAAGAAGAAATCAAAGGCAGTGAAACCATTAAAAAAGCCGCTAAGCTATTAAAAGAAGACAAATCTGTTAATTATATAGGTTATGTCGAAGGTAATGATATTTTTACAGATAAAGTTGATGTGGTTGTTTGCGATGGTTTAGTTGGCAATATTGCGATGAAAGCATGTGAAGGCTTAGCTAAAACCGTTGTTAATTCTATAAAAACAGTAGCATCTGGGAGTTGGATCAGTAGAATATTCGCAGCTATTGCGTTGCCAATGTTAAAAAAGCTATATCGGCAAATGAACCCTGACCAGTATAACGGCGCAAGTCTGTTAGGATTACGCGGCATAGTTATCAAGAGTCATGGTAATGCTTCTAAAGATGCTTTTAAGTATGCAATTGAAGAAGCTATCAATGAAATTCGCCTTCAAGTACCTGAAAAAATAGGTAATAGAATCGAAACGGCGTTAACAGACAGGTCATAATAAAATATGTATTCAAAAATTATCGGTACAGGAAGTTATTTTCCTGCACAAGTCAGAACAAATGCTGACTTAGAAAAAATGGTTGAAACCAGCCATGAGTGGATTGTTGAAAGAACTGGTATTTGTGAACGCCGAATTGCAGGACCTGATGAAAACGTAGCAACCATGGGTCATCAGGCATCTTTAAAAGCGATTGAAGCCGCTGGCATTGAAGCAAGTGATATTGATTTAATTATATCTGCAACAACTAGCTGGGAAAAAGCGCTACCGAGTGCGGCTTGTGAGATTCAAAATTTATTAGGTTTACCGGGTGTGCCAGCTTTTGATATTGGCGCTGCTTGTGCTGGTTTTTGTTATGCACTCAGTGTTGCCGAACAATTTATTAAAGCCGGTAGCGCAAAAAGAGTGTTAGTGGTTGGTACAGATGCATTAACCCGTTTATTAGATCCAAATGATCGCACTATGATCGTTTTATTTGGTGACGCCGCAGGTGCGTGTATTTTAGAAGCCAGCGAAGAGCCGGGAATTTTATCTACCCACATACATGCTGATGGTCGTTTTGCTGATTTACTCGGGGCAGATTTACCAACTCGTGGTAATGAAGCCAGTGTACACGAAGCTTATGGTTATATGAAAGGCAACGAAGTTTTTAAAGTCGCAGTCACTAAATTAAGTGAAATTGTGGAAGAAACCTTAAAAGCCAACAATTTGGATAAATCACAAGTTGATTGGTTAGTTCCGCATCAGGCTAATTATCGAATTATTAAAGCAACTGCCAAAAAGCTTAACATGACAATGGATAGAGTAGTTGTCACTTTAGATAAGCATGGTAATACCTCTGCGGCATCTGTTGCCACTGCTTTGGATGAAGCGATTCGTGATGGCCGTATTCAACGTGGTCAAACTTTATTACTTGAAGCGTTTGGTGGTGGTTTTACCTGGGCTTCAACGCTCATTAAATATTAAGTTTTATTTTGATTTAAAAGAACGAGAAAATTCATGTCTGAACAAAAAATTGCATTTGTTTTTCCGGGTCAGGGTTCACAGACCGTTGGCATGTTAGCTGATTTATATCAGGCGCATGCTTGTGTTAAACAAACTTTTGAACAAGCCTCTGATGCATTAGGTTATGATTTAGCTAAAATTATTTTAGATGGCCCAGCAGAAGATTTAGGTAAAACTGAAATCACACAACCTGCGTTATTAACGGCCAGTACAGCGGTCTATCGTTTATTAACCGAAAAAGGTGTTGGTGCCCCTGCATTTATGGCTGGTCATAGCTTGGGTGAATATTCAGCTTTAACCGCGGCAGGTGTTATTGCATTTGATGATGCTGTTAAATTAGTTGAGTTACGTGGTAAAGCAATGCAACAAGCTGTACCACAAGGTGTTGGCGCGATGGCAGCCATTATTGGTTTAGATGATGCTGCGGTTATTGCAGCTTGTCAGCAAGCTAGTGGTAATGAAATTGTAGCTGCTGTTAACTTTAACTCACCGGGTCAGGTTGTTATTGCCGGTCATAAAGCCGCAGTAGATGCTGCATCTGTATTGTGTAAAGAAGCTGGCGCAAAACGTGCCTTACCTCTACCTGTTAGTGTGCCATCACACTGTGAATTAATGAAACCAGCAGCGGAACAACTGGCTCAGGCATTTGCTGATATTAAATTTTCAGCACCATCTGTCAGCGTTATCAATAATGTTGATGTTAAAGTTGAAACCAATGCAGAGGCTATTCAGCAAGCATTGGTTAGACAATTATATTGTCCAGTACGTTGGACAGAAACAGTTGAGTTTCTTGCGAGCCAAGGCGTGACTCAGTTAGTTGAAGTTGGACCAGGTAAAGTTTTAAATGGTTTAACTAAACGCATTGTTAAAACATTAACTGCGGTATCAGTTAATGATGAAGCATCTTTAGAATCTTATATCAACGGGTAAAATTATGTTTTCAAGCTTAGAAGGACAAGTTGCATTAGTAACGGGTGCGAGCCGTGGTATCGGTAAAGCGATTGCACTTAAATTAGTTGAAGCCGGTGCAACGGTTGTAGGTACGGCTACCTCTGAAAAAGGCGCTGAAGCCATTTCTGAATATTTAGGCGAAAATGGCAAAGGTTTAGCTTTAAACGTGACAGATAATGACTCTATCGCTGCTTTATTTGAACAAATTAAAGCAGATTTTGGTGATATTGATATTTTAGTCAATAACGCTGGTATTACACGTGATAATTTAATGATGCGCATGAAAGAAGAAGAGTGGGAAGATATTTTAACCACTAACTTAACTTCAGTATTTAAATTATCTAAAGCGGTACTGCGCGCGATGATGAAAAAACGTTCAGGCCGTATTATTAATATTGGCTCGGTTGTTGGCTCAACAGGTAATCCTGGTCAGGCTAATTACTGCGCAGCTAAAGCAGGTTTGATTGGTTTTACTAAAGCTTTGGCTAAAGAAGTTGCGTCTCGTGGTATTACTGTGAATTCAGTTGCACCGGGTTTTATTGACACCGACATGACAAAAGAGTTGAGCGAAGAGCAAAAAAATACTATCTTTGCACAAATTCCGGCAGGTCGCTTAGGTCAACCTGAAGAAATTGCAGCCGCTGTTGCTTTTTTAACTGCTAAAGAAGCAGCATATATTACTGGCGAAACCATTCATGTGAATGGTGGCATGTATATGGCTTAATGCCGTCGTTTAGGTGCAATAGAGTGTAGATTCTTTTTGAATTTACGGGTATCATTTGCGCCATTCGAATGTTTTGAGTTTGAATATGGTTTAATTTTTAACAGGTTAGACCAGTATTTAAAAGCAAGTTTTAACTTGCATCGAGCGAATTTATTTTAATAAACTACGGCAAATTTGTGCATACTGCACTTTGTCTGAGGGAAACTTTATATTATGAGTAACAATATCCAAGAAAGAGTATACAAAATCATCGTTGAGCAATTAGGCGTTAAAGAAGAAGAAATCACAAACGAAGCTTCTTTTGTTGACGATTTAGGTGCTGACTCATTAGACACAGTTGAATTAGTAATGGCTCTTGAAGAAGAATTCGATACTGAGATTCCAGACGAAGAAGCTGAAAAAATTACAACTGTTCAAGCAGCTATCGACTACGTAGTTGCTAACAAAGAATAATTAATGCTCTGGGCGGTTTTAGACCGCCTTTTTTATACCTTTCAAAATACTCCGTTTGGGGGCTTATCTAGTGTCAAAACGTCGTGTCGTTGTCACCGGTCTTGGGATGTTATCTCCGGTCGGTAATACAGTAGACGATTCTTGGAAAGCATTATTAGCAGGTCAAAGTGGTATTCAACTAATTGATACGTTTGATGTTAGCAGCTTTTCAACTCGTATTAGTGGTTTAGTTAAAGGCTTCAACTTCGAAGATTATTTACCTAAAAAAGAAGCTAAAAAAATGGATACTTTTATCCAGTATGGTGTAGCCGCTGGTATCCAGGCTTTTAAAGATTCAGGTCTTGAAGTAACTGAAGCAAATGCACATCGTATTGGTGCTGCTGTTGGCTCCGGGATCGGTGGTTTATCGCTTATCGAAGAAAACCATAGCAAACTCCTGTCGAGTGGCCCTAAGCGCATGTCTCCGTTTTTTGTACCATCAACTATTATTAACATGATTTCAGGTCATTTATCGATTTTATTTGGTTTGAAAGGCGTTAATATCGCGATCACTACAGCTTGTACTACAGGTGTTCACAATATTGGTCATGCAGCACGTATGATCGCTTATGGTGATGCTGATGCAGTATTAGCTGGTGGCGCAGAAGCTGCCACTACTCCATTAGGATTAGGTGGTTTTGCTGCTGCCCGCGCACTTTCATCTCGTAATGATGACCCAACTCGCGCAAGCCGCCCTTGGGATAAAGACAGAGACGGTTTTGTCATGGGTGATGGTGCTGGTGTGATGATGCTTGAAGAATATGAGCATGCAAAAGCGCGCGGGGCAAAAATTTACGCTGAACTATCTGGTTTTGGTATGAGTGGTGATGCAAATCATATTACTTCTCCACCTGATGATGGTGCAGGTGCTCAACAAGCTATGGCTAATGCTGTTGCGGATGGTCAAATTAGCTTAGAGCAAGTTGGTTATTTAAATGCTCATGGTACATCTACACCGGTCGGTGATTTAGCTGAAACCAATGCAGTTAAAAATCTATTTAAAGATCATGCGAAAAAAGTAATGGTTAGCTCAACCAAATCGATGACGGGTCACTTATTAGGTGCAGCCGGTGCAATTGAAGCGATTATTACGGTTAAAGCATTGCAAGATCAAAGCATTCCACCAACAATTAACCTAGATAATCCAGATGAAGGTTGTGATTTGGATTATGTACCTCATGAAGCGCGTCAGGCTAAGTTTGAATACGCTTTATGTAATTCATTTGGTTTTGGTGGTACAAACGGTTCATTATTGTTCCGTAAAGTTTAACCTGAATGGTCTAATTTATTTTAGGCCCTTATGTTATGAAGTTAATTCAGGTTGACTCAAACCATCATCAAGTTAGCGCTTTTAACCGAGCGTTTCAATTTGGTGATGGTCATTTCACAACTTTATTAATCGAAAACTATACCGTGCATTTATGGCACCTACATAAACAAAGATTAATACATGCCAATCAAGTTTTATTATTTCCTGATTTAGATTTTACTCAAATCGAAGCATCGCTTAATCAAATTGCTCAAACTGGGCTCTCAAAAATTGTTAAAATTTTAATTAGTCGTGGTAACAGTGCGCGTGGATATGCAGTGCCGGATGCGATAGAAGCTGAAGTTTATTTGTATATTTCAGATTATTTGCCACAACAGTTTCAATATCCAGATGGGGTTGAGCTGGGTATTGTAAAAACGGTTATTGGTCAGCAACCTAGTTTAGCCGGATTAAAACACTGTAATAGGTTAGAGCAGGTATTAATAAAACAGGAATTATTAGCGAATAAATTAACCGATGGTTTGGTACTGGATCAAGGTTCAAACATAATTGAAACCAGCTTAGCAAACGTGTTTTTTTATCTAGGTGATAGTTGGATTACACCCGATTTAAGTTTATCTGGCGTGAGTGGTGTTATGCGAACTTTTGCACTTGAACAACTTCAAGCTTTGGGTTTATCAGTAAAAGTCGCTCATATTTCAATTAATGAATTAGATTCAATTCAAGCTGGTTTTATTACCAATGCTTTAATTAAAGCTACTCCAATTAACAATATAAACGGTAAAAAGTTAAATTTGGAATTTGCCAAAACAATTACAAGGAAGCTAAATGAAGCTGTCGGTTAAGTTATTAATCAGTTTTATTGCCGGTGTTTTTTTATTAAGTTCTGTCGTGTTAGTTATCGGTTGGCAAATAAGCCAACAACTTTCACAAAAACAGCTAATTGAACCTCAGTTAATTACGATTAAACCTGGCGAATCTTTGTTTACTTTGCTAGCTGAGCTTGAACAAAAAAAGCTAATAAGTGCAGGCTGGCAAATTAAAGTTTTAACTAAACTCAACCCAGACTTAGCTCATATTCAGGCTGGTACTTTTATGCTGCAAGGTGAAATGTCGAGTTTGGATGTTATTTACCATTTAACACAAGGGCATCCGCACCAATTTAAACTCACATTTGTTGAAGGAACTAACTTTAAACAATGGCAGGCAGCCTTAAAACAAGAAAGTTGGCTAACCCAAACAGACTATAGTGCAGAGTTGGCTGAATTAATTCAGCCTTATCAAACCGCAGAAGGTTTATTATTTCCAGACACTTATTACTTTACTGCTAATAGCTCGGCTTTTTCATTGATTAAAGCAGCTTTTGATCGCATGCAACAAACCAGAGCTGAATTAGCACCTCAATTGTCTGAGCAAGACTGGTATCAAACGTTAATTCTGGCTTCAATTATTGAGAAAGAAACTGCAATTGAAAGTGAAATGCCGTTGGTTGCTTCTGTTTTTGTGAACCGGCTTAATCAAAATATGCGTTTGCAAACCGATCCTACTGTTATTTATGGTTTAGGTGAGCGTTATCAGGGAGATATAAAACGTTCGCACTTACAAGAAAAAACGCCGTATAATACTTATCAAATTAAAGGCTTACCGCCAACGCCAATTGCGATGCCGGGCATTGCGGCAATAAAAGCTGCGCTTAATCCGGCAACAAGTGATTATTTATACTTTGTGGCAGACGGCAAAGGTGGGCATGTATTTACAACTAACCTTAAATCACATAATAAAGCAGTCCAAAACTACTTAAAACAAATCAGAAATAGATAATTTAATATGATTCAACACGCTCCTTTTATTGTAATCGAAGGCTTAGAAGGTGCCGGAAAAACAACGGCATTAAGCTACATAAAAGCTTGGTTAGAAGCTCAAAAAATTGAGTATATTCAAACTCGTGAGCCGGGTGGTACGCCTATGGCTGAGCAGCTCAGAGATCTAGTTAAAGCGATTCGTGAAAATGAAACAGTAACACCAGAAGCTGAATTGTTAATTATGTATGCAAGTCGGATTCAGCTGATTGAAAATGTGATTAAACCAGCGCAACAAAAAGGCATCTGGGTAGTCGGCGACAGGCATGATTTATCATCCAGAGCTTATCAGGGTGGAGGCAGAGGCATTGCCGATGAGTTAATAGAGCCTATACGACAAGCTGTTTTAAAAGGATTTGAACCTGATTTAACTTTTTATTTGGATATCCCGCCAGAAATTGGTTTGAGTCGAGCGCGTGCACGTGGTGAGTTAGATCGCATAGAATTAGAGCAGATGGATTTTTTTAGCAAAACCCGAGCTAAATATTTGGAAATAGCGAACGCGGATGACAAAATTAAAATAATAGACGCCCAACAAACCCCTACTGAAGTTGGGCAACAGATACAAAATTTGTTATCAGAGCATTTTCAACATTTGTAAGGTTTAATTGTGCAATATCCTTGGCTTAATCCATTAATTGATTTATTAGCTGCTCAATATCAGCAAAATAAATTACACCATGCCTTATTAATTTGTGGGGCTAAAGGTATGGGTAAACGTACTTTTGCGCTTGAATTAGCCGCAGGTTTATTGTGCGAGAAGAAAACAGGTTTACCGTGTGGTCAGTGTAAGTCTTGTTTATTGCTGGAAACTCAAGCTCATCCAGACTTTTTTATTGCTGAAGACGCAGATGCTAAAAGTATTGGGGTGGATTTGATTCGCCAAGTTGTTAATCGTGCACAGCAAAAGTCACAACTGGGCGGCGCTTTAGTTTTTTATATCCCTGATTGCGATAAAATGACTGAAGCTTCGGCAAATGCTTTATTAAAAACATTAGAAGAGCCGGGTAATAATAAATATTTAATTTTAACAACAAGTGCAGCTAATCGTTTATTAGCCACTATTATTAGCCGTTGCCAACAATATGTTTTAAAACCGCCTAAACTAGCGGATTTGAGCCAGTGGTTAGAAAATCAAGCTGTTGATATTGATGCTTTTAGCCAGATTTTTGCTAAAGTGAATGGCGCGCCTTTAGTCGCGCTCGAATATGCTCAAGGCGATTATTTAACTCAGCAAGCTGCTTTTTTGGCACAATTTAAATTATTAATCACAGGTAAAACGTCTGCTTTTGAATTTAGCCAAACCTTTGATGAAAATTATTATTTACAACAATTAGATTGGCTGAATCAAGCTGTATTAAGCTGGTTAGGAGCTAAGCTGGAAACTCAGGTACAAAATAATCAACAAGCAATTAAAAGGCTGGTTATCAGTGATTTGTTAGCTTTAATTGTTCAAGCTAAAATGCAAATGTTGCAGTCTGGCGTGAATAAAAAAATTGTTTTTCAAAGCCTGTGTTTTAATATGCTGGATAAACTTAAAAGTTAAACTGTTTTTGGGGTGATTATGGAAGAGTTCACACTTGAATTTAGTAAAAAAAATTTATTATATAAAGCATATATGTCATTTATGAAGGAAGGTGGCTTGTTTGTAGCTACAAATGATGAATATGAGATAGGGCAGACAGTCACCCTAAAAGTACTATTACCAGAAGAGCAGCAGTATACATTTATAGCAGGTAAAGTGGTCTGGATTAATTCTACAGCATCCCATAATAATACCCCGCCAGGAATTGGGGTCGCTTTTGTTGATGATCAACATAATTTAAAACAACGGATTGAAACTCAGCTGGGGACATTGCTAGGATCGACAGAGCCAACCCACACACTTTAAAAGAAAACCTCCGGAGTTAAATTTGTTAGTAGATTCACACTGCCATTTAGATAGGTTAAAACTGGAAGAACTGGGCGGTTCTTTAGATGTTGTTATTGAAAAAGCCCGAGCTAAAAAAATAGAACATTTTTTATGTGTTTGTGTGACTTTAAATGATTTTAAAGCAATGGCTGAGGTGGTTGATAAATATCCTGATGTTTCTGTATCTTGCGGTGTTCACCCACTGCATAAAGAAGATATGTTTGCCCAAGATGAACTATTAAAGTTAGCTAAACAAGATAAAGTCGTTGCAATTGGTGAAACTGGGCTGGACTATTTTTACAGTGAGGAAACCAAACCTTGGCAAAAACAGGCTTTTCGTCAGCATTGTCAGGTTGCCGTTGAACTAAATAAACCTTTAATTATCCACACCAGAGATGCACGCAAAGATACAATTGATATTTTAACGCAAGAGTCTGCGGATAAATGTGGCGGTGTGCTGCACTGTTTTACTGAATCTTTAGATATGGCAAAAGCAGCGATGGATTTAAATTTTTATGTTTCTATATCTGGGATTGTCACATTTGGTAATGCAACTGAGCTACGCGAGGTGGTAAGAGCTTTGCCTTTAGATAGGCTTTTAATTGAAACTGATTCGCCTTGGCTTGCTCCAAAACCGTATCGTGGAAAGCAAAATCAACCTGCTTATGTGCATGAAGTTGCTCAATTTGTTGCAGATTTAAAAGGTGTGCCACTATCAACTTTAGCGCAAGCGACCACAGAAAATTTCTATAATTTATTTAAACAAATTAAATTAAATCAGGCCGGTTAAAGCGCTTCAACAAAGTTTTAGTTTGTTTAGTTTAAACTATGATGTACATTGGCAGTTATAAATTCCCAATTTTGACAGGCTAATAACTCTATAAAATTATGTCAGAAATACTTATTAATACCGACGGCGTTGAACAGATCGCGCTGAGAAAATTTACTGAAGATGCTTATTTAAACTATTCCATGTATGTCATCATGGACAGGGCATTACCGCATATATCAGATGGTTTAAAACCCGTTCAACGACGCATTGTTTATGCTATGTCTGAATTAGGTTTGTCTGCTGCTGCTAAATATAAAAAATCAGCTCGAACCGTGGGTGATGTCTTAGGTAAATTCCACCCTCATGGCGACTCAGCTTGCTATGAAGCTATGGTTTTAATGGCCCAACCGTTTTCCTATCGTTATCCTTTAGTTGACGGACAAGGTAACTGGGGTGCACCGGACGATCCTAAGTCTTTTGCGGCGATGCGTTATACCGAAGCCCGTTTATCTAAGTTTTCTGAAGTTTTATTAGCTGAGTTAGGGCAAGGCACAGTTGAGTGGGGGCCTAACTTTGATGGTACTTTAAAAGAGCCAGTTAATTTACCTGCACGGTTGCCGCATATATTATTAAACGGGGTAACCGGTATTGCTGTTGGTATGGCAACAGATATTCCGCCACATAATGTTAGAGAAGTGGTTTCGGCTGCAAAATATTTACTTGATCATCCAAACGCAGGCATTGAAAAATTAATGTCGTTTGTACCAGCGCCGGATTTTCCGACCGAAGCTGAGATTATCACCCCGTCAGATGAAATCAGAAAAATTTATCAAACTGGGCGTGGTTCAATTAAAATGCGCGCCGTGTACGAACTTGAACAGGGTGAAATAGTCATTAATGCGCTGCCACATCAGGCTTCTAGCGGTAAAGTGTTAGAGCAGATTGCTGCGCAAATGCAGGCTAAAAAATTGCCTATGGTCGCTGATTTACGGGATGAATCAGATCATGAAAACCCTGTTCGATTAGTTGTTGTTCCGCGTTCAAACCGGGTTGATACCGATGTTTTAATGGCGCATTTATTTGCAACAACCGATTTAGAAAAAAGCTACCGTGTTAATTTAAATATGCTCGGCTTAAATGGCCGCCCGCAGGTTAAAAGCCTAGCTAATATTTTAACTGAATGGTTAAGTTTTAGGTTAGACACAGTCACCAAGCGGCTTAATTACCGTTTGGATAAAGTGCTAGCGCGTTTACATATTTTAGAAGGTTTATTAGTTGCTTTCTTAAATATAGATGAAGTGATTCATATCATTCGAACCGAAGAGCATCCTAAACAAGCGTTAATTGATCGTTTTCAGCTAACAGATAAGCAAGCTGAAGCGATTTTAGAGTTAAAATTAAGACAATTAGCTAAATTAGAAGAAATTAAAATACGCTCAGAACAAGATGAGCTAGAAGCCGAAAGGCAGTGGCTTGAGTCTGTTTTAGGTTCAGAAGATGAACTTAAAAAACTGGTTAAAAAAGAATTAACTGAAGATGCACAAAAATATGGTGACGACAGGCGCTCTCCGATTGTTGAGCGTAAAGAGTCGAAAGCATTAAGTGAAAAAGATTTAGTACCAAGTGAATCTGTTACTTTAGTGGTGTCAGAAAAAGGCTGGGCACGCTGTGCAAAAGGACATGACGTTGATGTGCAAGGATTAAGCTATAAAGCAGGTGATAGCTTTTTATCTCAAGCTAAAGGGCGTTCAAATCAGGCTTCTGTTTTTATTGATTCTAGTGGCAGGGCTTTTTCAACCGAAACACATACCCTGCCGTCAGCCAGAAGTCAGGGTGAGCCTTTATCTGGTCGTTTTACGATTGCCGCAGGTGAAAGAGTTGAACATGCTTTATTGGCTAACCCTGAGCAGAAATTTTTAATTGCATCGGATGCTGGTTATGGTTTTGTGACTCAGTATGCTGATTTAATTAGTAAAAACAAAAATGGTAAAGCGGTATTAACTTTACCTGTAAATGCTAAAGTGCTTCAGCCCGTAGTGGTTAGCCAACCAGAAAATCAGTTGGTTGTGGCCATTTCAAATGAAGGACGAATGCTGGTTTTCCCATTAGCTGAATTGCCTGTGTTGGGTAAAGGCAAGGGTAATAAAATGATTAGCATTAGTAGCGAAAGAGCCAGAAATCGTGAGGAATTTGTTCGTCATTTAGCCGTTGTTGGTGAAGCTGAATCATTGGTTTTAGTGGCTGGTAAACGTAAAATGACGCTAAAACCGGACGATTGGTCTCATTACAAAGGTGAGCGTGGTCGTCGTGGCAATAAACTACCTCGTGGTTTGCAGCGAGTTGATGAACTTTATGTTGAAGGTACTTCTGATATAGAGCAACCTTTGGCCGAAAACGAATAGTTCAACCAGATTTATTGAGTTTTTATTGATAAAAGCCCAGCGCAACTGGGCTTTTTTAATTTTCGTCTCCCTTATGGAGTAGTATTTTAAACCTTAGACAGGAAAATCCACCTTGTTAGCAGTAATTCGACTTATCTTAATTGGCTTATTTGTTATTGTTGCCAGTTTATTGGGCATTCTTTTTTGTTTAATCAGGCCATTTCATCGTAACAATGTTTATTGGCTAGGGCATTTGTATAGTAGAGCATCTTGGATTTTGGGGTGTCGTTTGATTGTCAGACATCACCCAGAAGCCAAAGTAAATGTGCCAGCTGTATTTATTGCTAACCATCAAAACAGTTACGATATTTTTACTTTGTGTCGTGGGGTTTTACCCAACACAGTAACCATAGGTAAAAAAAGCTTAAAGTGGATCCCATTTTTTGGTCAGATATATTGGTTAAGTGGGAATATTTTAATTGACAGAGAAAACCGCAAAAAAGCGATGGCGGCCTTAAAAATATCAGCAAATGCGTTAAATAAACGCAATACCTCTATTTGGATGTTTCCAGAAGGTACTCGCTCATACGGACGAGGTTTATTACCGTTTAAACGAGGGGCTTTTCAGCTTGCACAAGCTGCAAATGTTCCAATTGTACCTGTGTGTATGAGTACCACGCATGATAAAATTAAACTAAACCGCTGGTCTAATGGTACGATTATTATTGAAAGCTTACCTGCGTATCATTTAACAGATGAACAAAAAGCTAACTTAAAACAAACTTGCGAATATTTTCACGCTATTATGCTGGAAAAAATTAGTCAGTTAGATGACGAAGTTGAACAGATTAACCAAACAAAAGGGCAAAAATAATGGAATACCAAGATGATCCTCAAGCCTTTACTGCTTTTGTTATTGAGTCTTTATTAGAAGATGGCAGTGATCCTGATGCTGTGTATGAAATAGAACATCATTTTTCATCGACTAACTTTGATATGTTAGAGAAAGCGGCTGTTGCCGTTTTTAAATTAAATTATGAAGTGACAGATGCAGAAGAGTTTGAAACAGATGATGGTGCTGATATTTTTGCATTTGATGCAATTATCGAATCAGGATTAGATTTAGAAGAAATTAATCGTCAAAGTGCACAAATGGAAAAAATTGCTCAGCAATATAAAATTCAGTATGACGGCTGGGGCACTGAGTATATTCCGCAGGATGAGGATTAATCATTTAAAAATTTATACCCAAGTGGATTAACGCTTGGGTATAAACTAATACTAGCAGTTTTAACTTTCTTGAGAAGACCACTCTTTATAAGCGTCTTCAACACTAATAAAGCCTTTATTGGCTTCACTATAAGCGTTAACTGTGCCTTTTTTAATGTTGTAAACCCAGCCATGTAGTTGAACTTGGTTTAATGCTAGTTTAGTAGCAACAGCCGGATGAGTTCGTAAATGGTGCATTTGCATAACAACATTTTCTTCAATAACTTCATCTAGTTGCTCAGTCCCTAAGCAGCCATGTTTGGCTTTAACAATATCAGCTGCACTACGGCAATGACCAATCCACTCTTTTACATGCGGTAAATCTTTTAATGCTTCAGGGTTGAGTGCGCCTTTTAAAGCACCACAATCACTATGACCACATACAATAATATGTTTAACACCTAATACAGCAACCGCAAACTCAATAGAGGCTGTCATACCACCGGTTTCATTACTGTGTGGAGGTACAATATTACCCGCATTACGACAGATAAATAAATCACCCGGATTAGTATTGGTTAAGAGGTTAGGATCGATGCGAGAATCTGAACAAGTAATAAATAAAACATCAGGGTTTTGGCTGTTGGCTAATTCTTTGAATAATTGTTTACGTTCTTCAAAGCCATGCTTTTTAAAAGCCATGACACCTTTAAATATATCTTCCATACCATTTCTCTTAATTGCTAATAAGTGATGTTATTTTAAATTATTTTTTAATTTACGTCTTAAAAAATTTAAATAGATGCAGGGTGATTAATGTTTTTAATAGATTAATTTAAATTAAAACAGATGTTTACGTTTATTTTGAATTGATTCAAAAAATAATAAAAAAAATTACTAAAGTTTCTCAAGTATCAGTCGATATAGTTATACGAGGGGAAAAGTAATTTGTTTTTGGGTTGAGGGGCTCATGACAAATTGTCTACCACAGTTAGAGGCGACTCGTTCCGAGTTTATTTTATAGGCGAGCTGTTTTGTTTAGGTTTGAGGGAACCTGAAGCAGCTCTCAGGAGGTATATATATGTCTGGTATGTTTGTAAACACTAATGTTTCATCATTAAACGCACAACGCCAATTAATGAATTCTGGCACCCAATTGAATACATCTTTTGAGCGTTTATCATCTGGTTTTCGTATTAACCGAGCTGCTGATGATGCAGCTGGTATGCAAATCTCAGATCGTATGACAACTCAAATTCAGGGTTTAAACCAAGCGGTAAGAAATGCAAACGACGGTATCTCTGTTGTGCAAACAGCAGAAGGTGCGATGCAAGAAATTACAACGTCATTGCAACGTATTCGTCAGTTAGCTGTTCAATCTCAAAATGGTATTAACAGTTCTGCTGACCGTACAGCACTTCAAAAAGAAGTATCTGCTCTTAAACAAGAGATTAGCAGAATTGGTCAAAATACCCAATTTGCTGGTGTTGACTTATTAAAAGGTGATTATTCATCTTCTTTCTTAGTTGGAGCAAACGGTGGTCAGAATATTACAATTTCCTTAGATCAAGCTGGTGGTTATGGCGCATCAGGTTTGAGCTTAGGCTCTGTTGATATTTCTACTGCGACAGGTGCATCAGGCGCTTTAGCGTCAATTGATAGCGCTATATCTACAATTGGGGCTGCTCGAGCTGATTTAGGTGCGCTTCAAAATCGCTTTCAGTCAACTATTCGTAATTTAAGTAATGTAGTTGAAAATGTATCTTCAGCTCGTTCGCAGATTCGTGATACAGACTTCGCAAGTGAAACTGCTGAACTAACTCGTAATCAAATTGTACAACAAGCTAGTATCTCTGTATTAAGCCAGGCTAACCAAAGACCTCAAAGTGCTTTATCGCTTTTAGGTTAATTTTGAGTTAGATAAGTTGTACGAATTGGTATGGCTGATTAAAATTAACTGGTTGGGTATAATTGTCTCAGCCAGTTAATTTGTTTAAAGTATAAGCCGTAACTGATTTGTGGGAGGTTTTATGGAAATCCAAGCTTCACAAATAAGTGGTTATTTTGCTAATTTAGTTAACGGGCAGAATACTACTAACAAAACAAAGTTAGAGAGTGAACAGAGTTCTTTAGCTAATTCGACACACTCAGATGATAAACTATCTTTAGCTTCTGGTGTAGTAAATACATCAACCCAAAATGTTGATAATGGGCGTGACGAAAGTAATACCAAAGGTAGTGTATCGGAGCAAAAATTAGTTTCAAATACTAAAGTTACAACAGATACAGCCGATATACTTAGTATTACAACCGAAGAAGGTTTTGCTCAAATTGAAAATGCGTTATCTCAGGTAACGGATTTTATTCAATTACAAAATCGACAATTAAATTTTTCTTTTGATGAAGATAGTAATCGTTCTATCATCAAAGTAACCGATTCAGATTCAGGTGATGTTATTAGACAAATCCCATCTGAAGATGTTTTAAAATTGGCACAGCGGATTAAAGAGCTTCAAACTGATGCTGGAGAAGCGATAGGAGTTTTAGTTAATCGGCAAGTGTAAATTAGTACGAGGTCATTATGAGTGTTTCATCTATTGGTGTTGGTTCAGGTTTAGATTTAAGTGGCTTAGTTACACAGTTACTTGAAGCCGAAAGAGCCCCTAAACAAGCACGCTTAGATACAAGAGAAGAAACACTTGAAAGCGAAATTTCTGCCATTGGAAAATTAAAATCTAAGTTAGACGAGTTTAAAGAGGCTGTTCGTGAATTGCGAAGCAGTTATGATTTACAAGGTCGTAAAGCATTAGTCACTCACCCAAATATCAGCTCAGATGATGAATCATCAACTGGTCCTTTCACGGCTGAAGCTTCAAATAGTGCTGTAAAAGGCGAATATAGAATTGCAATTGAGCAACTAGCTAGTGGTAGTCGTTTACAAACTAATGGCGCCGGGTTTACCTCATCTTCTTCCGCAGTAAGTTCAACTGCCGGCACTATGACTTTTACCGCAGGTTCAGATACATTTGATATCAATGTCACAGCTGGTATGACGGTAGCGCAATTACGTGCTGCAGTTAATTCTGCTGGTGAAGAATATGGTATTAAAGCCAGCATTATAGATACAGGTACAGCTGAAGGTGCGAAGTTAGTGTTTACTTCAGATAAAACTGGTGAGGGTAATGACTTAGTTGTTACTAATAATAATGCTGAATTAGATAAAGTGTCTACTGCTGGCATGGATGTAACCGCAGCTAAAAATGCAATCGCTAATATTGATGGGATAGCGGTTGAAAGTCAGACAAATGAATTTGAGAATGTGATTGAAAATGTTTCATTTGAAGCAGAAGAAGTGAGTGAAAAAGATGCTCTAGGCGAGTTTAAAACCTCGAAACTCGAAATTGGTTATGATAAAGATGGCCTAAAAAACAAAATTACAGATTTTGTTGATAACTACAATTCTATAATGGATGAAATTGCTACTCTAACTAAATATGGTACATCTGAATTAGAAGAAGATGGTCCTTTGGCTGGCGATTATATGGCTCGGAGTATTCAAACTGGATTAAGCTCAATCGTGAGTGGCTCAGTTAGTACTTCTTCGCTAAGTACCCTATTTCAGATAGGCGTTTCATTTGATGATGATGGTAAACTACAAATTTCTTCAACCGATGATTTTGGTTTTGGCAGTGGTGAAGATTTACTCGATGATGCTCTAGATGATAATTATGATCAAATTGCGGCTTTATTCTCTGACGATGATGAAGGGATAGCTAATAAAATGTATGATTTTGTTCATGAATACACTACCTATGGTGGTCTTTTACGAACAAGAGAGAGTGCTAAGAAAGATGAAAAAGATTTGTTATCCGATGAGCGCGAACGTTTTGAGCTACAAATGGCAGATTATGAAACATTATTGCGTAACAAGTATATTAATCTTGATTTAACAGTTTCTAAGCTACAAAGAACACAAAGCTCATTAATGGCAGCTTTAGGTTACGCATAACAAATTTGTGAGGTTTTAATATGTATAATCGCGGTATCAATGCTTATAAAAAAGGCAATTTAAAACAACAAATTGCGCAAGCAGACCCGCATCAGTTAACGCTTATGCTTATGCAAGGGGCCTTAGATAGAATGGCTTATGCTAAAGGTGCGATGGAGCGTAAAGAGTTTGAAGCAAAATCGGAACATTTATCCAGAGCATCAGCTATTTTAGTTAATTTAAGAGATACGCTGGATTTTAACCAGGAAGATAATCAGGTTGCTGATAATTTGTATGCTTTATATGAGTATATGATAAATCGATTAACGGATGCCCATATTCAAAATAATACAAGTATTATTGATGAAGTGATTGGTTTAATGCTCCCGATTAAAACAGCTTGGTCTCAAATACCGGAAGATGCTAAACAGCAAGCTTACGAAACTCAACGTCAACAAAATGCAGCAGTTTAACTCTATTGCGCTTGATCATGATTTAACGCCTGAGCTATTAAGGCAATTAAATGCTCAGGTCTCTTCTATTCTAAAGCAAACTGAAATCGATTCTTCAACTTTATTAAAACTTATAGATAAAAGAGATGAACTTATATCGGATGAGTTAAAAAAGTTGAATGGACAAGTTGATATTCAAAAGCAATTTATAGAACAAGAACTGATTGTGAATCGTTATTTGGTTCAACAATGCCAGAAACTATTTAATAATACTGAAAAAGAGTTAGTGAATTTAAAAAAAAGTCAGAAAGCTATTAAGCATTACAAGTGATTTTTGCATAAAAACAATTGAAAAATTAAAGAATTAGAGATTGGTTGATGCAATATTTAAATTATCTATTACAATCAAGCCAAGTATAAGAATAAATCATGTAGGGTTAAGATGTGTTTAACAATAAATCAATTTTAATTACTGGCGGTACAGGCTCTTTCGGCCAGTGCTTTATAAGATATGTATTAACCCACTACCAACCTAAAAAATTGATTGTTTTTTCCCGTGATGAGCTTAAGCAATTTGAAATGCAGCAGACCTTTACTGATAAGTCTATGCGCTATTTTATCGGTAATGTACGAGATAAAGACAGATTATTAACCGCAATGCGCGGTGTTGATTTTGTTATCCATGCTGCAGCGTTAAAGCAAGTGCCTGCTGCTGAATACAACCCAATGGAATGTATTAAAACCAATATTATGGGCGCGCAAAATGTGATTGAAGCAGCGATAGAAGCCAATGTTAATAAAGTGATTGCTTTGTCTACTGATAAAGCTGCAAACCCTGTTAACTTATATGGTGCAACTAAATTGGCTTCTGATAAATTATTTGTTGCTGGAAATAATATAGCAGGGGCAAAAGGCACTCGTTTTGCGGTTGTTCGTTATGGCAATGTAGTTGGTTCACGTGGCTCAGTTGTACCTTATTATCGGAATTTATTAAGAGAAGGTTGTCAAAAGCTTCCGGTGACACATGCAGAAATGACCCGGTTTTGGTTAAGACTAGAACAAGGTGTAGAGTTTGTTGTTAAAAACTTTGAACGTATGCAAGGTGGAGAAATTTTTGTTCCTAAAATACCTTCGGTTCGTATTTTAGATTTAGTTGAAGCTATGAGCGGCTCTAAAGATTATGAACTTATAGGCATTCGACCGGGTGAAAAGCTGCATGAAGTTATGGTTCCAGAAGAAGTTTCTCATCAAACCTATGAATTTGACGATCATTATGTCATATCTCCAGCGATCAAATTTTTTGAGCGTGAACTAGACTACTCTAAAAATAAATTGGCAGAAAAAGGTAAATTAGTGGCTGAGCAATTTGAATATCATTCGGGTACTAATCCTCACTTTTTAACGGTTGAAGAGCTAAAAGAGCTGGATAAAAGCGTTTTATGATACCTTATGGTAAACATCATATAGATAATCAGGATATTGAAGCCGTTGTTGATGTATTGCAAAATCAGTTTTTAACTCAAGGCCAGCAAGTCCCACAATTTGAACGAGCATTAGCTGAATACTCTGGTTCAGATTATGCGCTTGTTGTTAACAGTGCCACTTCTGCACTTCATGTTGCCTGTTTAGTTTTAGGTATTGGTAAAGGCGATATTGTTTGGACAACCCCTATTACCTTTGTTGCTTCAGCAAACAGTATTCGCTTTTGTGGTGCAGATGTTGATTTTGTTGATATAGATCCGCAGAGCCGAAATTTAAACCCAAATGCATTATTAGAAAAATTAAAAATTGCAGAAAAAAATAACCAGCTACCCAAAGCGATTATTTGTGTGCATTTTGCTGGCGCAAGTTGTGATATGCAGCAAATTAGCCAAATCTGCCGATCATATAATATTGCTATTATTGAAGATGCCTGCCATGCATTAGGTGGTGATTATTTAAATCAAAAAATTGGGAGTTGTGTGCACTCAGATTTAACCGTGTATAGTTTTCATCCGGTTAAATCTATGACGACAGCCGAAGGTGGGGCAATCGTTTCTAATAATGCAAGTTTAATGAAACAAGCCGCACTGTATGCTAAACATGGTGTGACTAAAGACGCTGAGTTGATTCAAGGCGAGTTAGATGGTCCATGGGCGTATCAGCAAATTGAACTTGGATTTAATTACAGAATGAGTGATTTAAATGCTGCTTTAGGTATTTCACAACTCAAAAAATTAAATGAATTCATCCAGAAAAGACGAACTTTAGCAAAACGATATTTCGCAAAGCTCGCCCATTTACCACTCGTTTTACCGGACCAAGCCAATTTAAATACCAGTGCTTGGCACTTATTCTCAATTGAGTTTGAAGGCTTTGACCGAAAACTTGCTTATCAGAAATTACAGCAGGCTGGTATTGGTGTGAATGTTCATTATATCCCCGTCCATTTTCAACCCTATTATCAAAAGCTTGGATTTAAAAAAGGGGATTTTCCTCATGCTGAATTTTATTACTCTCGCACTTTAACTTTGCCTTTATATCCACAAATGACGTTTGAAGAGCAGGATAAAGTGATTACTGCTTTGGAACAAATTTTGTTATGAACTTAGCTATTATTCCGGCTCGTGGCGGTAGTAAACGCATTCCTAAAAAAAATATCAAATCTTTTGCCGGAAAACCGCTTATTGCGCACAGTATTGAAACAGCGATAGAATCCAATTGCTTTGATAAAATCATGGTTTCTACCGATAGTGATGAAATCGCAGAGGTCGCGACTAAATATGGCGCTGAAGTACCTTTTATTCGCCCAGCAGAGCTATCGGATGACTACACAGGCACCAGAGCGGTTACTAATCACGCCATTCAATATTATCTGGATAAAGGATTTCAAATTGAGTTTACCTGCTGCATTTATGCAACTGCACCGCTTTTACAAGCTGACTATCTGGCTGGCGCTCTAAAACAACTTCAACAACAGTTAGATAAAGCATTTGCCTTTTCAGTTTGTAGTTTTCCATTTCCTGTGCAAAGAGCGCTTAAGCATGATGGCGATGGTGTAACGCCTATGTACCCAGAACACATTGGCAGTCGCTCACAAGATTTAACTGAAGCTTTTCATGATGCTGGCCAGTTTTATTGGGGGCGCACAAATGATTATTTATCTCCAAAGGGTATATTTTCACCACACAGCCTTCCAATTTTTCTGCCCAGATACCTAGTTCAGGACATTGATACTTTAGAAGACTGGCAGACGGCCGAAATACTATATAAGCTCATTACAAAAACAGGTTAAAAACCTAGGACGACTATGAATACAGCTAGTAGTAGATTAAAAATATTAATTATTCGTTTATTAAATGTCTCTGATGTTGCGTCAATTGGCGTGCCTGCGCTGCGTTATTTTAAAAAGCAGTATCCTGAAGCACAAATTAGTTTTATGACTTTTGCTCAAGGAGGAGAAATCATTGAGCTTGCCGAACCGAGTGTCAATGTAATCAAACTGGACAAAACCGATTGGCCAGATAATTTATTACCTGCAATGGAATCGTTTTTAGGGTTTGCAGAGCAAATCGTTGGGGAAGGGTACGACCAGATTATTAATCTGGATACTAGCTTTATGGCTTGTTTTTTAACTCGATTTTTAAAAGATGCTGGTGAGCGAGTCATGGGTAATTATATGAATCAGTCGGTGCAGGAACTGATTGAAGCTTTTCAGGCGCAAACCCTGCTACCTGAATATGTTAGCGCACCAGCGCATTATATGGACTCGACTTTTGCTTTAATGAGCCGGTGGTTTAGTCGTTGGTGGGAATCCAGCTTTGTGCCGGAAAATGGTTACCCAGAATATTATTTGGCTAATTGTTGTGGGTTTGACCGGCTTGAGTTTGATATGCAAATTCAAGTAGCAGCCGATGCTGATTTAATCTCAAAAAAAGCAGCGTCAGCAAAACAAAAAGTAATCGCTTTAACATCCAATGCTCTGCCTAATTATCCTTATCTCAATGAATTAAAAACCATGCTGCAAGCCAAAGGTTATGTTGTGTGGTCTGAAGCTTTATCTGAACAGCCAATTAAACGCCAGTTAGAAAAACTAACTGCAACTGATTTACTGGTTAGCCCGCCGGCTGAGTTTTATTGGCTGGCTAAAGCGGCTCATTGTCAAACCTTACTGATCACTGGGGATTCAGATCCAGCAGTGCTTATGCCGGATTTTGTGACTGAGCCAACTCCAACTTGTACCGCTTGTTTGCAAGCTTTACAAGGACAACACTCTGAACTGCTATGTGTTTGTATTAAGCCTCAAGTGCTGGCTGAACAAATTACTGAATTATTAGACTCAATTGACAGTTAATTGATTATTATGTTGGACAAACAAATCACTATTGCCGGACGCTTAATTAGCGAACAGACCAAACCATTTGTTATTGCGGAGCTATCCGGTAACCATAGTCAAGACTTTGCGTTAGCGAAAGCTATGATCAAAGCAGCTGCTGATGCAGGGGTCGATGCGATTAAGCTGCAAACCTACACTGCTGATTCAATGACCCTGAATATTGACTCTGATAATTTTAGAATTATGGAACCGGACTCTTTGTGGTATGGCCGCCATTTGCACGAGCTTTACCAACACGCAGCAACTCCATACGAGTGGCATAAAGATTTATTCGCCTATGCTAAAGCGCTGGGTTTAATTGCGTTTAGCTCTCCTTTTGATGAAACCGCTGTCGATTTTTTAGAAAGTTTAGATGTACCTTGTTACAAAGTAGCTTCGTTTGAATTAACTGACTTGCCTTTAATCAAAAAAGCCGCTAGTACAGGTAAACCTCTTATTATGTCTACCGGTATGGCAACTGAAACTGAAATTATTGAAGCCATTAACACAGCTAAAGCTGCCGGTTGTCACGACATTATTATTTTAAAATGCACTAGCACTTACCCTGCCAGCGCAGAAAATACTAATTTAATTACAATTAAAGACATGCAGCTAAAATTTGGTTGTTTGGTTGGTTTGTCTGATCATACTCAAGGTATTGGCGTTGCCGTTGCATCTGTTGCATTGGGTGCCTGTGTGATTGAAAAACATTTTGTATTAGACCGAAATGCAGGTGGTGTTGACGCTGCGTTTTCACTTGAACCCAGTGAATTTAAAGCTTTGGTTGAAAATGCTGAATTAGCTCATAAAGCCTTGGGTAAAATAACTTATGGCGGCAGTGCTGCGGAAGAAAAATCTAAATATTATCGTCGCTCAATTTTTGTTTGCAAAGATATTAAAGCTGGGGAAATATTGAACAGTGATAATTTGAAAATTGTTCGCCCGGCAATTGGTCTTACCCCAAAACACTGGTCTCGAGTGCTGGGTAAAACCGCAAATCAAGATATTCAGGCGGGCACAGCGTTAACAGAAACTTTGTTTGATTAATGAAGCCACATTTAGAGCAGGCCGTTATTATAAGAGTGGATGCCGGTAATAACATTGGCATGGGGCACTTAATGCGATGCATTGCATTTGCTCAAGCTTGTCAAAGAGCAAAAATTTCGGCTGTTTTTTTATTAGATACGGTTACTGAAAATTTAATTAATACCTTAAAAGCGTTTAATTTTCCGTTTTACAGCCTTGCTTACCATCATAATAACGAACTCAATTACACAGAGCAGAATCAGGAAGACGAACTTACCACGCTTATACAAAAGCTTAATCGGGATTACCAGATTCAGTATTTGATTTTAGATGGCTATCATTTCACTTTAAATTATCGCCAACTTTTAAAAAGCATATTAAAAATTCATCAAATACAACTTGCGATAATGGATGACAATGGCGGAGAAATTGAGGGTGCATTAACCTGTGCCGATGTCATTATTAACCCAACCTGCATGGCAGATTCAACCCCGGATTATAAAATATTAGCACCAAACGCAACTGTTTTTGCAGGTGAGCAATATCGGTTATTAAGGCAAGAGTTTGTTGAGCAACCCCAGCTTGCGTTTACACAAAAGCGCGGCATTGTGGTTACCATGGGAGGAAGTGATCCGCTCAATTATACTGAACACTGTTTAACTGTATTAGCAAGCCTTAACTTAAATACCCCAGTCACCGTATTAATTGGTAGTGGTTTTAAACATGCGCAGAGTTTAATCAAACAAATAGAACATTTACCAAATAATTTTTGTTATATTTATCAAGCTGATAATATAGCTAAACTGTTTGCCGAAGCGGAGTTTGTTATAAGTGCTGCGGGTGGTACTCAGTTTGAGTTGTATGCAATGCAAACGCCAGCCATTTTATTAGTCTCTTTTGATAATCAATGGCGCAACAGTCAGGCCGCACAACTACAGGGTTGGGCTGAAGTATTAGATTTCAGACAAAAATTTGATGCATTGCAGTTAAACGATGCGGTTAAGCAAATGATGCAGGATAAAGTAAGGTATCAAATGCAGGAAATTATGACGAATAGCAGCCGTGCGGGCGCAGACAATCTGGTTGAGGCGTTAATACAAAATTAAGAATTATGACTGACCTAAAAATTGACATCCGAGCTTATTCAATAGTGCTGAAACAGATTGACGACAACAATTATGCTCTGTTGCAGCAGTGGCGTAATCAGCCCGAAATTCGCGAACAAATGGTTAATCAACAGCTTATTTCAATGTCTTCCCATCAAATTTGGTACGAATCAGTTAAACATGCGCTAAATCAGCAGCATTTTGTTATTTATTATAAAGATTTAGCGATTGGTTCAATTAATATCAGAACAAGGCAAGCGTATTTATATCAGGCTGACTCAGCCGAAGTGGGTCTATATATTGCCGAGGCTAAATATAAAAATAATATTCTCGCGTTTGCGCCGTCACTAGCGATTAACGATTATGCCTTTAACGATCTTGGCATCAATCACTTAGCGAGTAAAGTCAGGTTAACAAATCAGGCGGCGATTAAATATAATCAGCAATTAGGTTATCAGTTTTCTCCACTTGATGAAGACTTTACAGAAATCAAACTGACGGCCGATAACTATAACAATGCAACTAAACAATTAAAAACTTGGTTAAGTAGAGGATAAAGTGGCGAAATTAGAACAATTGAAAACAGCCTTTGTAACCGCTTTAGGTATAGAAGACTCTGAAGTTACAGATTCATTAGCATATAGCGAACATGCTAAATGGGATTCGACCGCCCACATGGTACTCATTGCAGAAATAGAATCTCAGTTTGAAATTATGCTGGATACTGACGATATCATCGACATGAGCTCTTTTGCTAAAGCAAAAGAAATACTAGCCAAATACGAGCTTGAATTTTAGGCCTGCCAAGCAAAATGAAGGCAGTTTGACTAAACTGAATATAACAAACTGAGTTAACTTTATATTTATGGCTAAACGCGTTTTTATCACAGGGGCAACCGGCGGCATAGGCAAAGCTTGCGCAAGACTTTACGCAGCACAAGGTGCCAGTTTAATGTTGACCGGACGAGATTCAACCAAACTGAGTGAACTTAAATCTCAGTTAGAGGATGAGTTTGCCGTTAAAGTGGAAACCGCGATATTGGATGTCAATCAGGTTGACGACTTCAAGCCAGCATTTATGCAGGTACAAAAACAGCTTGCCGGACTGGATATACTGGTTAACTGCGCGGGCACTTTATATGAAAGCAGTTTGATGACCAGCAAAATTGAAGATATTCAGCTACAACTGCAACAGCATTTAACCTCGAGTATTTTATTAGCCCAGTTTGCCAGTCGTTTTATGGTGCGTAATACACATGGCGGCAGCATGATTTTTATCTCATCTGTTGTTGCTATGCAAGGCAGCGCAGGGCAAAGTGTATATGCCTGTGCTAAATCAGGGTTACATGGTTTAACAAAAAGCTTGGCTAAAGAATTAGGCACACAGCAAATCAGGGTAAATTTGGTTGAACCCGGATTTATTGAAACGGCCTTAGTTGAACACTACAGTCAGGATAAAAAACAACAAATTGCCGAACAAACCTGTTTAAAACGTTTGGGTAAAGCCGATGATGTTGCACAGCTTATTCTGTTTCTGACGTCCGATGCTGCGAGCTATATTACCGGTCAGAATTTTGCGGTTGATGGTGGATTGACACTGACCAATGGGACTCATTAATGCAAGGTTTCTGTGATAATAACCTTGCCATAAAGCAGGGATTTATATTTGATGCAGAGTCGCAAACTAAACTCAGTTATTTCGAACTGAATCAAAAGATTGAAGACCTGATTCATACTTTCCCTGAAGGGAAATTTTTATATGCAGTTAAGGCAAATAATAGTTTAGCCGCGCTGATTACTTATCTGGCCTTGCTGAGAAGTGGGCAATGTATTCTATTACTTGATCCAAATCTTAATGCTGAACAAAAACAGACTTTGCTAAATCAATATCAGGTTGAATTTTTATTTGATTTGGCTACTACAGAATCAGATAAGCAATTACCCCAATTTATAAAGACTGGCTATCAAAGTGATATAGCAATCCATGCCGACATAAACCTTTTATTATCAACCAGTGGATCAACTGCCAGCCCTAAACTGGTTAAACTCAGTTTAAAAAATCTGGCCGCCAACTGTGAGTCAATTCTAGCTTATTTACCGGTTAAACCTGACGATACGCAAGTTTGCACTTTGCCTATGCACTATAGTTTTGGATTATCTGTATTGCACACGCATTTACAGCAAGGTGCCAATATCGTCTTGAATAATTTTAGCCTGATGCAAAAGCCATTTTGGGAATTGATAAAAACGTATCGGCCTCAGGGGTTTTATGGTGTGCCATTCAGCTATCAGTTGCTCACACAGTTAGGGTTAAAACGTTTACCGCTGGATTCTTTTAGTTATTTTGCTCAGGCTGGTGGCAAAATGCCGCTGAAGATTACTGAGTTAATGCATAGCTGGTGTGCTGAACTGCATAAACCATTATTTATAATGTACGGGCAAACCGAAGCCACGGCACGCATTGCCTATTTAAAACCAGAAATACTGGCTGAAAAAATGCAGTCAATCGGTCAGGCAATACAGGGTGGTAAACTTAAACTGTGCGATGAAGCTGGCCGAGAGATTGTGCAAGCGCAAACGATAGGTGAGCTGTATTATAGCGGTGATAATGTTTGTTTAGGACTTGCTGAAAATCGAGCTGATTTGGCGAATATAGAGGCAATCGACTGGTTGGCAACGGGGGATTTAGCTAAATTTGACCAAGAAGGTGATTTTTATATTACCGGTCGTTTAAAACGATTTATCAAAATTACCGGCAAACGAATCAGTCTTGATGAGGTTGAGCAAATTTTTGCGTCTTTGCTGACTGAAAATCAAATTCAAACTGCATATAGCGTGGTGGGGCAGGATGATCGTTTGCTACTGGTTGTAACTGATTTACTGGACGATGAGCAGCAAGATAAACTGGTTAATGAGATTGCAGGACTATTGGCTATTCATCAAAAGTATGTTCAATTAAAGCAGATTACCGTTATTCCAAGGTTATCGAATGGAAAATGCGATTACCCTGAGATTAATCGTCAATGTCTGAATCAGGATGCTGTCAATGTTTGAGTATCAGAGCGATATTTTGACTCTACCGGTTTACGGCTTAAAAAAAGCAGAAAAGCAGGCTTTTCTCAATCAAACTTTACTCGACTTAAGTCGTTATCATTACCAGCACTCAGCTCATTATAAACGATTGATAGACTGCTCCGGATTCGAATTTGAACAAAAAACGGCTCAAGATTTGATTCCACTTGCCGCTAGATTATTTAAAGACTTTGAATTAAGTAGTATTGAATCGCAAAATGTTTTCAGACAAATGCGATCTTCTGGTACAAGCGGGCAAGCCTCTAAAATTGTACTGGATGCCAACTCGGCTAAAAGACAAAGTCAAATACTGGTTAAAATTTTACAAGCCTGGCTGGGCAAACAAAGACGACCCATGTTGCTGATTGATTCAGCAAGCACAATTAAAATTGGCGGTGGCATGTCAGCGCGAGCTGCAGGTTTACAGGGGCTATCATTTTTTGGCAGAAATCATTGTTACGCTCTGGACGACAATATGCAGCTGGATGTTGAGAAAGTAACTGAGTTTGCTGAACAGTTTAAGCATGAGCCTGTACTGATATTTGGTTTTACCTTTATTGTGTGGCAGCAGTTCATTCAAGCTTTAAAAGCAAAAAATATTCAATTGAGTCTTGATAACGCTATTTTAATTCATGGTGGCGGCTGGAAAAAAATGCAGGAGCAAGCTGTGTCAGATGAATTGTTCCGCGAGCAAATTAAAATGCAGTTGGGCAATGTCTCGGTGCACGATTATTACGGTATGGTAGAACAGACAGGTACTATATATATGCAATGCGAACACGGATATTTGCACACGCCGGTTTGGTCTGATGTATTAATTAGAAACCCTCAGGATCTAACTTTAGTCAAGCAGGGGGATATTGGTTTAATTCAGGTTAATTCTGTGCTCGCGACCAGCTATCCGGGGCACTGCATTTTAACCGAAGATTTAGGCAGGATAGTTGGAGAAGATGATTGTCAGTGTGGCCGTTTAGGTAAATACTTTACAGTGCACGGACGAGTACCCAAAGCACAGGTGAGAGGCTGCAGTGACACATTCGCTTAAATTTGCAGAACAAGTCAAATGGCATATCAGGCCTGCGAGCTCTGAGGCGGTTGTATATGCGCCGTGGCATGCTGATCTGCTAAAAGCAGTATCGGGTTTTTCAGATTTTATTTTAAAACAAGCAGAACTTCGCCAGTACCCTGAAATTATCGCGCTTGCGTTCTGGTTCAGAGCATCTCATTTAACCAAGCTGGCAGAATCTGGCAAACATCAAATCACAGATACGCAACCAACTAACGCTAATAAAGTATTTCATATCGCGCCTGCTAATGTGGATACCGTTTTTTTATATTCGGTGCTGTTATCTGTTTTGACGGGCAATCAGAATATTGTCAGAGTGAGCGAACGTAGTGGTGATGTCACCTGGGTATTGGTAGAACTACTGAAACACTATCTTGCGATGCCGGTTGCCAAACCCATTAAAGATAAAATTGCGATTACCCAATATTCCTCACTGCAAGAAACGGTCACCGAACAGTTTAGTGTTTGGGCAGATTTACGAGTGGTTTGGGGTGGCGATAATGCGATTGAGGCAGTTTCAAAAATTGCCCCAGGCACCAGACAAATCTGTTTTCCAGACCGATTTTCAATCGCGGTCATACAATTAACGGATAAGGATGATATTCAGGCGGTTGCTCAGGCATTTTTAACCGATATTTTACCTTTTAATCAGCAAGCCTGTTCTTCTCCTAAAGCGATTTATTGGCTAAATACACCTGATAATATTCAGCACGCATTTTGGCAAACAATTAAAGAGCAACTTAAAAATAAAGAGCATCAGCTAGGGCTGAGCAATAAGGTTGAGCAGCATATTTTGCTGCAAAAGCTAGCGGCAGCTCAAGCAATTGAATTAAATGATAATTCTGGCAACAAAATTGCTTCTTTTGCCAAAATACAAAGTATTGGCCAGTTAGGCAGAGCAAAAGTCAAAACTTTGACTGCGCAAATGTTGGCCCAACATACTGGAAATGGCCTTGTATTTGAAATGGACATCCAGGCTGACAACGAATTACCTTTTGCTGAAAAACTGCAAACTATCAGTCTATTTGGCAACGTGGGTGCAAAATTAAACAAAGAGTCTGGTATGTTTAAGCGGATTGCGCCGTTAGGCAAAGCATTAGAATTTAATCCCGTTTGGGATGGTATTGATTTAATAAAATCTTTTTTATCTATTTAGGAATAAATGGCAGAGCATTCTTTGATGAATTATTTTGAACAAATTACTCCTGATTTTTGTTTGTTATTTCTAAATCTTTTGTTTTGCTTTCAGATGATCAAGTCTTTTAGATCGCTAAGAGGGGCATTAGTTTCATTTTTGAGTTTGAGAGATGTAACAGTAATTTTTATACTTACCTTGCCCGTAGTACTTATGCTACAACTAAGAATTGGTAATAGTATTTTAATTACGCTTATATCTGTTTACTTATTTGTATTGTGGTTAGATGCAGCGTTATTTGTGCAATATAAAATAGAAATTAATACCCAATCTATTTTTTGGTTTTTTACTGGAAGTAAGGGGTTGATTAAAGGTATTCCGCACTTAGTTGATGTCTTCAAACAATTTCCTCCAGCTTTGTTTTTACCTGCAATATTCCCTATGTACTTTTTGTCTCCGGTAGGATTTGCGCTACTCATCTTTGCTTCAATTGTGACTTTAATTCTAACTAAGCGAAATGTGTCGAAATTGCTTTTACTTGTTTTGGGTTTAATCAATATACTGGTTTATATTTACCAACCCAATGGAAAATTTAGTAATGCCATATTTTTAAGTGTTGTGGTGTTTATCTTAGTGATGAATTTGTTTAAAAAATATACTTCTGCTAAAACGGCCTTCTTTTCTTCTCCCTTGAGTGTTATAAATTTATTTCGGAAAAATACACTTGTTTATAAACCGCAAGACAATGTAAATTTAAATGATGAATTGAAAAGTTTCATAAATGCAGAAAAAATCAAACAGATAAAGACAAATGAATTTGCTTCACTTCAAGGTGCAAATATCATTTTAATTACATTAGAATCTCTAGGAACCTACATCGAACCATACAGCGACGCTGTACCGTCAATGTTGTCAAAAAGGTTTCGTCAAAATCGATGGTTTTCAAAATCCCACTTTTGTTTATGCCCCAATACAACAGTGTCTACTAATCAAATTTACACTGGGGCATATTCCAACAACCCATATAATCGGGAAGATTCAATATTTGAGGGGGATTCTCCAGAGCATATCAACACTTTAAAAAATGCTGGTTACAAAACCTTTTTTTTAGACTCCGCAGATACTAATCTGTATGACTATCGGAAGCTACTGAAGCGTATCGGATTTGACAAAGTTTGGGGAACCGATGATTTGATTGGTGACAAGGAAATGGCCGATTATCGGTTATTGAATATGATTGAGCCATTAGTACAAGAAATAGACAATAGCCCGTTTTTTTTACACATCATAAATGATCAAACCCATATGCCCTATAAAGTCGTTAAGAAAGAGCAATTTAATCGCCATAAGGGCAATTCAAATAAGTCAGTTTATCTTAATGCAATAGAAGAAGTTGATTCCATCCTCGAACGATTTTTAACCGAGTTTGGGGAAAAGATTGATTTATCCAACACATTAATTGTATTTACCGGTGATCATGGTGAGTCATTTGGAGAGTACGGGTACAGTTTCCATAGTAACTCCGTTGTGAAAGAACAGATTCAAGTCCCGTTTATGATGACGCACCCTAAATTAACTGATAAGAATATTGAGCATTCTTGTCACTTTGATTTATTTCCAACATTTTTTGATCTTTTGGGCATTGATTATAATTACGCTTGTTTAGGCAGCCCATTAGCACTAACTAATAGAGCAAAACAATATTTTTTTCACTCGGCGACGCTCAAAGGTAATTCTCCTGCTAACTTTGGTGTATTGATCGACGACGAGTTTTTCTGGATTGATCAGTTATCATCTCAGAATCATATTTTTAATTTCGAAACTTCATTCCCGAAAAGAAAGCCAAATTTTGACAATATTAGGGCTCTTACAATTGAAGCGTTATCCAAACGAAAATTAGCAACATTTGGAAAAAATTAACTGTTTAGCAGCTTACAAAGCATAAAAGCGCTGCTGGAAAAGTACTTAAGGTTATAAAAATGTTAAAAGATATACGTATTCATCTTTTGAACGACGAACAAGAACAGGCAGAGATCGAAGAGAAAAACTCAGCGGACATTCAGCGTAATCATTTACGCAACATTCAAGCTTTTGCTGAGAACATCCCCTCTTTGTTGCCAAGCGTCCAGAACATAACGGCTGAGAGCATATCGGTTTTCGTTAACAAAAATGGTGAGTATAATATAGTCGATTATGGTCAAGGTAGAACGCTTTATGGGGTGAACCCAAATAAGGAAATTATTCAACATATATTTGAATATTCAGAACATGCAAATTACATTGATTTTGATTGTCATCCGCTTCAAATTTCAGAATCTGAGTCGAAACCTGATGGACTTGATATTTTAGAAACATATCAAAAACATCTATCATTTAAGCCCTTGTCTAAACGGATAGAAGTTTTGGTTGTATTTGGTATTGGTTTAGGAACTCATTTGAAGTACTTAATAGAGAATTATGAAATCAAACATTTGGTAATTTATGAACCTGAAGAGCAGTACTTTCACTGCTCAATATTGGCTTTAAATTGGGCGCACATCTTTTCAGAAATTAAATCCAAAAATACAAATATATATTTACAGTTGGGTAAAGATGGAAGAGACTTACTTGCGGATATGCAGGAGTTGAAAAGTCATTTCAATATACCAGGTTTTTATTATTATAAGCATTACAACCATCCAGTATTCAATAAAATACATTCGGCATTATTGAATGAAAATTGGAGAGCATTGTGTAAAAAAGGTGTATCGATTGAATTTCGTAAAGACCCTAACCAATATTTGCCTCATTGGACGGAAGGGGTAAAGTTGGATAGTTATAGTTTGGTTAATCAGTCACGATCGGATTTATTCTCAAAAAATTTAGCTGCATTTAAAACGTATTTCCCGAAAATATATTCTGAATTTAAAGAGTACCAGCCTAAATACTGGATACCTATTACTTCTGAAAATAGTGAAGTAAACCTGTTACACAAAGAGTTGTTAGCTACTTTATATGGAGCTTCTCCAAAAGAACAATGTAATATTAGTGCCGAGTTTTTTAAACGTTTTCCAAACAAAGATGGTTTAGTGTTAGGATATACTGGGACAAAACTTAAGCATTATACTCACTATAAATTTGTTGCAAAAACAGAATCTTTTTTGGCCAACGTGGATGAAAAAGCGCAATCACTTCCAAAAAATATTAAGTCTTTAATTGTTTTTGGACTTGGAGTTGGTTACCAGTTAGAAAATTTGTTAAATTCTCATACAGTAGAAAATCTTTTTATTTGTGAACCTAATAGAGACTTCTTCTATTCGTCATTGTTTGCATTGGACTGGGTAAAAATATTAGATACAGTTAATAAAACCGGTGGGCGCCTGTACATTAATATTGGTGATGACGGACGCAACTTATTTCGTGATCTTTTGCAACAATTTTATTCGATTGGCCCCTATATTCTAGCAAGTACCTATTTTTATCAGGGCTATTTCAATACAGAGTTGGTTGAAGCTGTTGCGCAATTGCGGGAACAGCTTCAAATCGTTATTTCAATGGGTGAGTATTACGACCATGCTAGATATGGTATCGCCCATACAATCGAAGGTATATGTCGCAATTATCCTATGTTGAAAAAGGATTCTGAATCAACATTTAATCGCTACGAAAAGCAACTTCCAGTATTTTTCATTGGTAATGGTCCATCATTGGACTACGGTATCGAATACATCAAGCAATATCGAGATAGCGTTATTCTTGTGTCCTGTGGCACGGCTTTGATGCCGCTGTATAAAAATCGAATAGTCCCTGATTTCCACGCTGAGATAGAACAAAATCGTTCTACATTTGATTGGTGTTCTCGGGCTGGTAGCTCCGAATACCTAAAACAGATAAGTCTGATTAGTTGTAATGGTATTCACCCTGATACATGTGATTTATTTAAAGATGTTTATATTGCTTTTAAAGAAGGCGAATCATCTACTGTGTCTTCCCTAGAAATTTTAGGGCGAGCTAATTATGAAGAGCTTCAGTACTCTTTTCCAACTGTTTGTAATTTTGCTTTAAACGTTTTTACTAAGTTAGGTTTTAATCAGTTGTATTTGTTCGGGGTTGATTTGGGATTTAATGACCAAGCTAAACATCATTCTAAACAATCCGGTTACTATAACGAGAGTGGAAAGGGCATATACAATTATGCGATGAAAAATAATACTTCGCTAACTACGAAAGGGAATTTTAGGAAAACAGTATTTACCAAGCATGAGTTTAAAGTTTCGCGAACTATTATTGAACAGTTACTTGTTCGATCAAAAGTCGATTGCTACAATTGTAGCGATGGTGCCTTTATCAGAGGTACGCAAGCTTTAGACCCCGAATTAATCCTTCTTTCGGAAGACCCTTTAAGGAAGGCAACTGTTCTTAACAAACTCAAAAGTGAAGCTTTTACTGCATATCAAGGAAGTGGCACTTTTTCTGATGCTTTTTCAGAGAAATTTATGGGCGAGGGATTCATTGAGGATTTGCGCCGCTTCGTGAAATTAGCTCAGAATGACTTTGAATCAAAAGAGCAAGTTGAAGCGTATGTTGATCAGCAAAAACATATACTATTTAAATCTTATTCAAGTGGGCGGTCACTGCTTTTTTATCTTTTGTATGGAACAGTAAACTATGTAAATTCTGTCTTTCTCAAAATTTGCACAAATGAAGTATTTGATTTGCAGGACCTGAATCTAATTCGAGGTGATTGGCTTGCTTGTCTTGAAAAGATTAAACGAGATGTCAGTTTGAATTTGTTCGAATTTGATTACACGAGCACTTTGGCGACTCAAAGAGAATTGAGTCATATTAAGCAATTTAATGCTCAGTTCGGAATGTGGGCAAGTTCTCGATTATCAGACATGATCAAAGAGCAAACTCAAAATCTGCTAGGACATCCGATCGAACAAACTACTGAACTGTCCCCGTTGAAATACAAGACTTGGGCAGTAATAGTGACTAGTCATGAGGATTTAGTCACGTTAAATAGCCAGTTTTGCCAAGAAAAATTATTTTCCCAAAGTGATGGCAACAGCTTTATAAATCATATCTATGCATTAGTGACTAACCTTGAATATGTCGATTTTCTTAAAAATATGGTTGCTGGAACTTTGACTAAGTTAAGTTGTGTCTTATTTGTTGATTACATCAAAGAGCAAAATGATTTGGTGCTGTTTGAACAATCCAAAAAACCTTGGTTATTTGAAAGTAATTATGTGTGGTGGCTATTGAAGCTTATGATAAACAAACACAAACCATCCCTATTAATACCTAAAATGTTCTATTCTAGGATAGAGGAAAATAACTTTTTAGAGAGTAAGCAAGAAACTGCTGTATTGTCAGAACTTCAAGCATATAAAGGTTTTTATGAATTCCATGATTACCTTGGTTTTGACGACAATGCGGGTGAGTATCATTTTGTTGATTCTGTGGGGAATCGTGGTATTTGGCGCGACATAGTTGAACTAGATTCAAAATTATTTGTTAATGACTTTACCAAAAAAGAAACGTTAGAATTGATGAAGCCCGACAGGCAATTTTATTAAACTACTAATCTGGCCGCCTATAATTATGGTAATAAACAAGTTTTTTAACGATGTAGCTCATCAGTCAATTGATACTATTTCCGTAGATATTTTTGACACAATTGTTTTTCGAAAAGTAGCAAAGCCAACTGATATATTTAAATTAGCTTTTAATACATGCGCTATTCAGGGTGAAACAGGATGGAGTGCACAAGACTTTGTTTCTTATCGTATCAATGCAGAACGAAAAAGCAGATCGCTAGTTGGGCACAGAGAGGTCTCTCTTTGTGATATATATGACCAGCTACCAATAAATAAATCGTTTCAAACCCAATTAATGAACTGTGAGCTTGCCGTCGAGAGCGAGCAAACATTTGTTTTCGAAGAACTGGTAGAACTACTCAAGTCAATGCAGGGGTCAGGCAAGCAAATAGTTTTAATCTCTGACATGTACCTGTCGGCGGATCAAATTAAGCAATACTGTTTTCAGTTAGATCCTTTTTTATGTTCTTTACCTATATTTGTATCGAGTGAAGTTAAAGCGACAAAGCGCAATGGTTTGTTATTTGAACATGTTCGTAAGCAACTCAACATTACTTACAAGCGCTGGTTGCATGTTGGCGATCATGCTATATCTGACTATAAAGTGCCGATTTCACTCGGTATGAATGCCATACTGACACAGCAAGGTCTAGACTTTCAGACTATTACTCAGATTGAAGAAAAAGGATTTCAATTTAGTTGTAGTTTTAATTCAGCTCGATGCATTGCTGCGAGTTGTCAGAAAGATTTTAACCTTTCTTACCAACTAGGTGCGTATGTTTGGGGGCCTATTTTATTCGGGTTTGTAGATTGGATCATCGAAAAATCGTTTTCTTTACAAGCAAAACATATTTTATGTATTATGCGTGAAGGGGAGCTTCTCAAAGAGTTGCTTGAATCACGTATACGCTCTTTAGGTGAAGATGGCGTAAAAGTAAATTTGTTATTTGCATCGCGTAAATCTGTATTTTGGGCGGGAGTTGAAACAGAATCTGAAAAATGGTTTGAGCAGTTACTTCAAACCATGACGCAAGTCATGGGGTACACAGTAAGGGCATTTTGTCGTGACTTTCAAATTACGAGTAAGTCGTTTTATAATTTTTACGAATTAAACTTAAAGCATACTGACTCGATTAAGTATGAGTCTAGTACGTTATATCAAAATCTCATTTTAAAAGCGTATGAGAATAAACACAAAATCGCACAATTTATCGATTCACAAAATCGCGCTTTTAAACGACATTTCAATTCATTAAATTGCGAGCTATCAGACTCTATCGTGGTTGACTTGGGCTATGGCGGCACCACTCAGCATTATTTAGAGCAACTATTAAATTGCCAAGCAAAGGCTAATTTATTGTTTTACGCGAACAGGCGTATATATAGATTCATCAATCAAACTCAATACTGCAGCTATATTGATAGTCATAATGCCGCTTGGGCTATAAATGAGATATTTGCACGTTCTCCAGAATGCATTGAGGCTTTACTTGTAGGTTACACCGGAACAACCCTAAATTACGAATCTTCAGGATGCCCTATGCTGGGTGAGACAATTAAAGAAAACCAGTCGGCAGTTGAAGAATTTACTCAAGGAGTTATTGCATTTTTTTCTAATTTTGTTAAATATTTCAATGGTAAGCATATCGAGCAGTCACAAGTCACTGCGATACTTGCACGATATATACAAGCGCCTACCTATGAAGAATCAAGTATTATCAAAGATTTATTGCACGAAGATAACTTCGGTGCAAATAACTTGTATCCTGTAATCGATCAAACTCAAATTGAAATTCTGCAAGCAGAAGGACTTGAGGCTGCTTATATTAAGTACAAACAGAATTTGAATTGGCAAAAGCGGATTTTAACTTGGATACCTGGAATTATTGCGTTATCTGACCCTGGTTTTTTTAAGCGTTATTATTGTTCTGCATCATCAGAAGAAACATCCGAGCTTGTTGCATTAATCAATAAAGTAAAGCAAGCAAAATGGAGTCAGTTTTCAGTGTATGGCGCGGGTGAAATTTTTGAAAAATTTTTACCTTATCTAGATTCTAATCCGTTTTATATCGAGGCCGTAGTAGATAGAAAGGCAACTTTAAATGGTTCATATTTTGAAAAAGGCTACCCAGTTATTTCAATTGAAACTGCTCTAAAAGAGGGTAAAAGACAGTTTGTGATCCTATCATTTGCGTTTAGCCATGACATTATTAAAACCATTAATGAAACGGCTAAAACCTTAGCTATTACAGACAAGCTAGAGCTGATCTATTTATGAAAATTTTATTTTTATACAACGTAAATCAATATTCAGTTGGATTGGCAGGAATATTTAAAAAGTTGCTAGGTCAAATGGTGGGAGTGTCTAGCCAAGGTGTGGATGTCTATGCTGTATATATGTCTAAAAGCCGCCAAGTATTAGCAAAATGGCAAAACGAACAATTAATTGAGCAAACTGCATGGCCTGATATTCAGGTTGCAACCCAAAAAAAACAATTCTGGGAAAATGCGACTCAACTGGTTAATCAGGGGGGCTTTGATTGCCTTTACGCTCGTTATGATTTCATGTTGGATAACTCTTCTATCTTAGATTTTTACCAGCAGGTTAAACCGAATTGCGGTTTGAAAGTGCTTGAGTTTCCAACTTTTCCTTACGAGGATGAATTACAAGGGCGAGTAGGAATAGACACTGATCGCGCTCATCGTGAGCAATTAAATGATTGTGTTGATCTAGTGTTTAGTACATCTAGACAGCCACCATTACAACAAGTTAAAAATATCTTTTTTGCAAATAAAATCAGCGATCAACTGATTAAACATGCCAGTCAAAGCATTCGTCCTTTGCTGCATACCGACCAATCAATTCGATTGTTAACCATAGCCAATAATTGTCATTGGCATGGGTTTGATAGGTTGTTATATGGGTTGGCGGAGTATTACGCGCATAACCCATCACGGCCTGTATACTATGATTTAGTCGGTGAAGGTCCTGAACTAGCGCAATTAAGATCACTAATTAAATCTTTAAATTTAACTCAGTACGTGAATGTTGTAGGCTTTAAACAAGGCGTTGAGCTGAATGAGTTTATGGATAGCAGTAGTGTGGGTATTGCCTCATTAGGTTTGTATAGGATTGACTTATTTGAAAGCAGTGTGTTGAAAGTAAGAGAGTATTTAGCGAATGGCTTACCCATTGTTTATGCGTGTGAAGACCCTGATTTGACCCAGTTTCCGCATAAATTGGTTTGCCCAAACTCAAATGCCGCGATTGAGATTCAGCGGGTTGTCGATTTTGTTGAGCAGCTAAACCAAAACACGAATATTCGTGATGAAATACGCCAATATGCACAAGCTAATCTAACTTGGTCTGCTTTTGGTTCGTTATTAATTGAAACTATTACCCCTGCCATGCAGCAATTGAAGGACTAGTAACATGCGCTTGAGTTTATTTAAATGGCGTGCGCATTTTTACTCTGACGCAGCGTGGCTTTTGTATCTGCTAAAAAAACAAATCAAGAGTCATCAAACTTTTTCTATTTATGGTGCGGGTGAGTTAGGACAAGATCTCTATTTTAGAGCTTTAGCGAATAATTTAACGGCGGATTTTTGGTTTGATAAGATAGCTCAGGTCAAACCGTTTTCGGTATTTGATTTTGATATTCAGTCACCTCAACAATTAGATGCCAAACAATTTGATTACATTGTGATCGCATCTAATGCGTATTTGTCTGAAATTAAAAATTTTTTATTAGAGCAAGGCGTGCAACCCTCTCAAATTATTGGATTAGATTTATGCTAACAGGCAAAACCATTTTGATTGCGGTAGACGCACCTATAGTTACCTGTCCAAGACCAAAGCGTTTATTAAATTATTTAAGTCGTTTAAACAAAGTAGATGTTTTATCGCGCACACCCAGTCAAATATCACCTGCTAAGCGTAATTTTTATCTGGTGAAATCACAGCTTTCTCCATTTGAACAAACGCTTCGTTCTATTGGTCTCACATTGAATTGTTTAGGGTGGGTTGCGCAGCTCGATATGCGTAAGTATTTACACAATTTAGATGACCTAGAGCAATATGATCTGATTTTTGTACATGACATTCATTTGTTGCCATTGTTTAAAAAGGTACTACACAAGGTCGTTTTTGACGCTAGAGAGTTTTATCCACTACAAAACAGTGAAGATAAACAGTGGCAATATCAAGTCGGTCGAGTTTTTCATTCTTTATGTGAGCAGTATTTAAAACATTGCAAAGTACGGTTAACAGTATCGAGTTCAATTGTTGAATTGTATGAGCAATGGTTAGACATACCTTTTGTGTTATTTCGCAGCTACCCGGACGGTGAGTTGCCGCAGATTGACCCACACCAAAAAATCAATCGACCTATTAAATTAATTCATCATGGTGGCGCTATGCCTAATCGTCGTCTTGAACATTTAATTGATTTGGCTGGCGTGTTGGGTGATGGGTTTGAGCTGACGTTAATGTTAATGCCTACCGTTCCTGCGTATTTAACCGATTTAAAAAAACGTGCGGCTCAATTTAGTAACATCAGGTTTATTGCGCCTGTTGCTTTTGAACACATTATTCATAATTTAACTAAATATGATATAGGTATCCATTTAATGGAACCTCAAGGTGGAAATCAGCACGAGTTTGCACTGCCAAACAAATTTTTTGAATTTGTAGGGGCTGGTTTAATGTTGGTTGTTTCTGGTTCTAAAGAAATGGTCACACTAGTCAACCAATACAAAACCGGCGTTGGTTTTGAATATTTACCTGAAATTCAAGAAGTGGCTAATGTTCTCAATCAGCTGACCGATAAAGATATATCTACTTATAAAAGTAATAGTTTGCAAGTACGTCAGGATTTAACGTTTGATAAAGAGGTTACTCGCCTAGAGCAAATTCTGACACAGGAATAATCTATGAACCCAGTTACTGAGATTGTCAAAACATTAAAACAGCATAGTCCGTTATCTGCTGTTTCAAAAAATAAATGGCTTGATAAATCAGAAGGATGCACAAGATATGTTGAGAAATATATCAATACTTATCCGCCATTTACATTTGTAGATCTGTATAGCGCATTTGGTTTTTACAGCTTAATGCATCCTGATAAAGATTATTTTGTTTATGTTCAAAATCCACGCATCAAAGTTGAAGCGGATGGCCGTATTTTTCTGAACTACAAAGATAGAAATGGGCAGTCTTATTTGGCTGAAAATCCAGTCATTACCGCCCAAGCAGCATTATGTGCGTTTAATCAAACCAAATTAGCAACCTCTAACGATAAACATCAAACAGATCAATTAGCGATATTTTATCAATTAGCTGATCAGTTATGCCATGTACAAACTTTGGATGGGAAATTACCCTATTTATTTGACTGGTTTTATTATATTAAAAATGACTATTTAACCAGTGGTTGGTGCTCGGGTATGGCTCAAGGTCAAGCAATCAGTGTCTGGGTTAGGGGGGTTAAATCCTCTGGCGAAAAAAAATATTTGGACAGTGCGTTAGCTGCGTTTCACTTTATGCTTAAACCTGTGATTGAGGGCGGTGTGTTAGCCGATTTGTCATCTGTATCGCCAGCTTTAAAGCATTTAAATTTTGTAGAAGAATATCCGTTAACTAAAAGTGCAGTTACGTTAAACGGCTGGATGTACGCATTGTTAGGTGTTTATGATTTGTTGCAGTTGCTTAATCTACCTGAATTTAATCATTTGAGGGAAAGGCAAATTGCTGAAGATTTTTTAGCAGAGCAAGTTGATTTACTGTGCAATCTATTACCCTTATTTGATATCGACGGGTTAAGTAGTTATGACTTAGGTTATTTAATTTTTCAATTGCCCCCAAATTTTGATCTTGGGTACCATCAAACACATATCGTTCAATTGCGTATATTAGCTAATTTGCTCAAACAGCATCAATTATTGGAGTGGTCTGAGCATTGGCTTAATTTTTATTCGGTTCATTCCGCTAACACTCCCGGTTGGCCATATCAGACACGCTTTGTTGCAACAGGTTTACAATGATGAAAATTTTAACGGTTATAGGTGCCAGACCACAATTTATTAAAGCCGCGGCTGTGTCTCATGCTTTTTTATTAAATCCGCAGATCACAGAAGTATTAGTCCATACGGGTCAGCATTTTGATGAAAATATGAGCCAGATTTTCTTTGAGCAAATGCAAATTCCTCAACCCAAGTATAATTTAGGGGTCAATGGTGGTAGCCATGCAAGTATGACAGCTCAAATGATGGTTGAACTTGAAAAAGTAATGTTGCTTGAACAGCCTGATTTTGTATTAGTGTATGGTGATACCAATTCAACATTAGCGGCAGCAATTACTGCATCTAAATTACATATAAAACTTATTCATGTTGAAGCTGGTTTGCGCTCTTTTAACATGGCAATGCCTGAAGAAATCAATCGAATTTTAACTGATCAAGTAAGTGATTTTTTGTTTTGTCCAACTGAAACGGCTATTCAAAATTTACAAACGGAAGGTTTGTTTCAGCGTGCTAAACATATCTCAAACATTGGTGATGTGATGTACGATGCGTTGTTGTTTTACAAAGATAAATGCGTACAGCCCAAAGCAGAGATTGCCGAAAAATTTGTCCTGTTAACGATGCACAGGGCAGAGAATACCGATTCTTTGGTGCATTTAACTCAGCTAGTGAATGCTATTAATCAGCTGAGTGAGCAGATTCAGGTAGTATTTCCTATTCATCCTCGAACGGTTCAAACCATTAAAAAGCATTTGCTTAGTTTTACACCAAATGTGCAATTGATTGAGCCTGTTGGATATTTAGAAATGCTATGGCTATTGCAACATTGTGAATGTGTATTAACAGACAGTGGTGGTTTGCAAAAAGAAGCCTATTTTAGTCAAAAATATTGTGTGACGTTACGTAACGAAACCGAATGGGTTGAGTTGGTTGATATGGGGGTAAATTTTTTAGTGGGATCAAATGCTGAATTGATCTTGGAAAAAGTAAACGCCGTTTTGACAGACACTATACCCACTTTGGCATTTAAACCTGTTTATGGGACTGGCCAAGCGGCAATTCAAATTTCAAATGTACTTATGCAATATCACCACGGCAACTAAAGGCTACCAAATATGAAGTTGTTAATTATTGGTGCGGGTGGGTTAGCTGCTCGATATATAGATAACTTAACTAAACACGGTATCGCACAAAATAGCCGTATAGTTTCCACATTAACAGGACAACACTTTAACGGCTTGCCGATAAATCAATTATCCCAAGATGATTTAAATTGGGCAGATAAAGTAGTTATATGCTCTCAGTATGTAAATGATATTTATAAAAATTTAATCAATTTTTCATTTTGTATCGATCAGATATTTGTGTTTGATTACAAAACATTCGTTGAGCTACCTATTTCGGATGTTGCGTCCCATCCTCGCAAACCCACGCGTAAAAATTTATTAGCAGTTTACGATTTAAACCAGTATCACCTTTCGTTTAATTTCGCTTATTTTGTCAATAAAGCTCAAGCTTATGCTGAGCATTTTGGCTACGACGCTATCACTTTTGTTGTGGTTGAAGGCAATTTTAGTCGGGTGTCGTTAAACGACAGCCGCAAATATAGTGCGCAGCAATACGCGTGGCGTTTTGAAAATATGCTGCACCCGTTAGCGACTATGGTGCCCTTGTTTTCCAAAATTTTATTTGTGAGCGAAAAAGAAAAAAATGGTTTAGCGGCGGAATATGACGATCGGGATATTTTCCCTCAAAACGCGGTGAAACAAGGCTTTTTAAGTAAAGATTATTGCAGCATTACTTTAAAAGGCTTGAATGAAATCAAAAACCATTTGCCTAATGTGCAAACTTTAGAGATTAATCCACAAGCGTTTGATTATCTAAAAGGGATCTTTCCCGCTTTTGATTCAGCAAAAGCTGTCTGTTTGACTATCCGTGCAAGCAGTTATGTGCAAGGCAAAAATTCTCAAATTGATGAATGGTCAAAATTATCTGCCTATTTACTTTGTAAGGGATACCAAGTTTATATAGTGCCAGATATCTCACAAACCATGAGTCAGGCATTTGTTGAGTTGTTTAAAGGAACGCAGATTTGTTATCCAGCAGCACTGAATCTGCATTTACGATGTGCACTTCAAGCCGCCAGCTTAGTTAACCTGACTGCTGCGTCAGGTGCTGCCGTCACACTGATGCTCAATAAAAAAAGTCGTTTTATTTCCTTTTTTAACGAAACCTTAGTGTATGATGCAAAACAACTTTTTAATCAAACTGGTTTATATAAAGGGGAAACCCCTACGTTTTTCTCAAAGTTCCAAGTATTTAATTGGGGAGCAGATAATTTTGACAACATGCGATCTGCTTTTGAACAATACGAACAACAATTTTTGGAAGTCAATTTAAAATGAAAACTATATTAGTTACAGGTGCAACAGGTTATAAAGGTACAGTGTTAGTACCTAAGCTTTTAGCTCAGGGTTATAAAGTAATAGCGTTTGATACGCAGTGGTTTGGTAACCATTTACAACCGCACGACAATCTAACCGTGATAAAAGGTGACGTAAGATTTGTTGAAACTGTTCCGCTGGAAGGTGTTGATGCGATTGTACATTTAGCGTCTATTGCTAACGATCCGTGTGGTGATCTTGATCCCAAACTAACTTGGGAAGTAAGCGCATTAGCCACTATGCAGTTGGCTGATCATGCAGTACGCAAAGGTGTTAAACATTTTGTATATGCATCTTCAGGCAGCGTTTATGGGGTTAAAGAAGAACAAAATGTTACAGAGGATTTATCGCTTGAACCTTTGTCTGAGTACAATAAAACCAAAATGGTGTCTGAGCGAGTTTTATTAAGTTACAGCGATAAAATGGTTGTTCAAATTGTTCGCCCTGCCACCGTCTGCGGGTTATCACCGCGAATGAGGTTAGACGTTGCGGTTAATATGCTTACCATGCAAGCGATTAAAAATGGCAAGATCACCGTATTTGGTGGCGACCAATCAAGACCGAATATCCATATGGATGACATTACAGATTTATATGTGTTCTTATTGGAACGTCCGGACGTTACAGGTGTTTACAACGCTGGTTTTGAAAATATCACCATTGCAGAAATTGCAGAAATATTAGCCCGCAGAACAGGTGCTGAAGTAATAACCACTCCGTCAAATGATCCCCGCTCGTACCGTGTAAACTCGGATAAATTGTTAGCGACAGGCTTTAGGCCAAAAAAATCGGTAGAAATTGCGATAGAAGAGTTAATTGAGGCTTATCAAAAAGGACTGCTTGCCGATAAAGAGGAATACTACAATTTAAAATGGATGCAAAAGACAGTGCTATGAACAATTTCAGTTGCCCAGAGTATGCTTCTCAATTGAGCCAAGCGCTTACATCTGCGGATTGGTCGCAAGTGACGCAGTTAGGTCAAATTTTACAAAATGCTATCACTGAAAATCGTGCTTTGTATATTTGTGGAAATGGTGGCAGTGCGGGTAATGCACAGCATCTTGCCAATGATTTTTTGTATGGGGTGAGTCCTAAAAAAGCTAAGTCACTTAGAGTCGAGGCACTTTCAGCCAATTGTTCTGTGTTGACGTGTTTAGGGAATGACTTAGGTTACCAGCATATTTTTTCTCGTCAGATTGATGTGAAAGGGAATGTAGGTGATGTGCTAATCGTATTATCGGGCAGTGGCAATTCAGCAAATATTGTTGAAGCAATTTTAGCCGCTAAACAAAAACAAATGATAACAGTGGGTATTTTGGGTTATAAAGGCGGTAAAGCAAAAGAATTAGTAGACCTGCCGATCCATTTTGCAATTGACGATATGCAAATATCTGAGGACCTTCAGTTAATTGTCGGCCACATGTTAATGCGAATGTTGTGCGACGAAGGGGCGTGCTAATGCGCGCTGCCAAAACAGTATTTGTGTTAGGTGCCAACTCGTTTGCGGGTGGGTGTTTTGTCGCTCACATGTTACAGCATGGGTATAAAGTTGTTGGAATTAACCGTAGCGACGAAAAAACACCTGAGTTTGTGCCTTATAAATTGGCTAATCTGGGGCAATATTACCAGTTTTATCCATACGATATTAATGTACATTACAGCGAAATTTGCCAGTTAATAGAGCAATGTTCGCCGCAGTACATTGTCGATTTTGCGGGTCAAGGTATGGTAGCCGAAAGTTGGCAAAACCCGCACCAATGGTATCAAACCAATGTGGTTGCCAAATCTAAACTGATTAACTTTTTAAAAGATAAACACTTTTTAGAAAAATATGTTCGGGTGTCTACTCCAGAGGTTTATGGAAGTACAGAGCAATTGATCTCCGAATCGTCAAATTACAATCCAAGCACTCCGTATGCGATTAGCCATGCAACGATAGACATGCACTTAATGGCTTATCACAAACAGTTTGATTTTCCGGCTATATTGACTCGTTTTTCAAATTTTTATGGCCCAACTCAGCAGCTTTACCGCATTATTCCAAGAACTATGATCTATGCAAAATTGGGAAAAAAATTATCTTTGCACGGTGGCGGCAGAGCAATTCGAGCTTTTATTTATGGCGATGATGCGGCAAATGGTTTAAGGCTTACCTTAGAAAAAGGCGAAATCGGTCAAAGCTACCATTTTTCAACCGATGAATTTGTCAGTATTCGTGACTTGGTTGAACAAATTAATCAGGTTCAAGGCGTTAATTTTGATGAATTTGTACAAATCTCTGAAGATAGGTTAGGAAAAGACCTGCAATATTTAATGAACGACTCAAAAGCCAGAACCGAGTTAAGCTGGCAGCCGCAAGTTAATTTACGCCTAGGGCTTTTATATACGCTTGATTGGATAGAAAGCCACTGGGACGTTATTCAAACTCAACCACTTAACTACATTCACAAAGTTTAATATGAATAATTTTTATCCTGAGCAGTACGCAAAAACCGGCCAGTACCCCATTAATCACAATTATTTGCCTAGTCAGTTTGCAGATTATGAAAACATTTGGAGAAAAGTTAAGCAAGTGGTGATTGATGGAGATTTTACGCTTGGTCAAGCAGTCGATAAGTTTGAGGCTGATTTTTCTGCATTAAATCATGGTCGGTTTGGTGTGGGTGTGGGTAGTGGTACCGATGCGTTATTTTTAAGTTTAAAAGCGTTAGGCATTGGCGACGGGGATGAGGTTATTACAACCCCATTTACCTTTTTTGCCACTATTGGGGCTATTGTCACTGCGGGTGCTAAACCTGTTTTTGTGGATATTGGTGATGATCACAATATCAATGCAGAGTTAATTGAAGCGGCCATTACGCCGCGCACAAAAGCTATAATGCCTGTGCATTGGGCGGGTATTCCATGTGACATGGATAAAATTCAAACAATCGCAACACAATATAATTTAGTGATAGTTGCGGATGCGTGCCATGCCATTTTAAGCCGTTATCAAGGTCAAGGGATGGCTCAAGTGTGTGATGTGGCTTGTTTTAGTATGCACCCACTTAAAAATTTGAATGTTTGGGGGGATGGTGGCGTTATTGTGACCAATAACGAACAGCTCGCTCAAAAACTTTATTCGATGCGTAATCACGGATTAATCAATCGTGATTATTGTCAAGAATGGGCATACAACTCGCGGTTAGACACCATTCAAGCCGTCGTTGCCCAACATTTACTCGATAATAAAATTGAACATATTAGCCAAAAACGAATTGAAAATGCGGGTTTATTTGACCAATTATTAAGCGAAATCCCGCAGATTGTTCTACCTCCAAGAGATAGCAGTAAAATCGGTGTTTACCACCTATACATGGCTATCTTTGAGCAGCGAGATGCATTGCAGATATTCTTAAATCAAAAAGGCGTTGATGCCAAAGTTCATTATCCAGTACCTATGCACTTACAACCTGCGGCAAAATCGCTTGGTCATCAAGTAGGTGATTTTCCTACGGCTGAGTTTTTAGCAAATAATTGTCTGTCTTTACCTGTGCACGAATTTATCACTCGAGATGAAATTTATTATATGGTGGAGTGTATCCAGGAGTTTTACTCAAAATGAATGCGCCAATAAGCCATAATTCAACTAAAAAAATGAACGTGCCGTTTGTTAATTTAGCGGCTCAATTTGCTGAATTAGAAGATCAGCTAGTTGATGTTTTCAAGCAAATTGGACGCTCTGGCATGTATGTTTTTGGTCAGCCTGTCGAACAGTTCGAGCAAGGCTTGGCTGAAATTTGTCAAAGCAAATATGCGTTGAGTGTAGCTAACGGGACTGATGCGATTGTGTTAGCTTTGCAGGCTTATGGTATTGGCCGCGGTGATGAAGTGATTACCGCACCTAATTCGTTCATTGCCTCTGCGGGTGCTATTAATGAAGTGGGTGCAACCATTCGATTTGCAGATGTGGGTACTGATTACAACCTTGACCCAGCAGAAGTCGAAAAAGCAATTACAGAGAAAACCAAAGCGATCATTGCCGTTCATTTAACGGGTAATCCAGCCAAGATGGATGAGCTAAACCAAATTGCTCATGCTCATAATTTAATTTTGATTGAAGATGCAGCTCAGGCCATTGGTGCCGAATATAAAGGGCGAAAAGTGGGTAGTTTAGGACACGTTGCTTGTTTTAGTTTACACCCACTTAAAAATTTTCATTTAATGGGCGATGCTGGTTTTGTAACTACGCAAGATCAAGTGGTTTTCGAAAAAATGAAAATGCTCAGAAATCATGGGCTAAAAAATCGTGATGAAGCAGGTTTTTGGGGACAAAATAGTCGTTGTGATGCGCTGCAAGCAGCAATTGGCAATGCTAAGTTACCGTATTTTTCTAAATGGACTGAACGCTTTCAAGCTATCGCTCACCGCTATCATGAAGGTTTAAAATCTATTGTTATCTGTCCAGAAATTTCAGCAGATTCCCAAGCTGTATTTCACAATTTTGTCATTCAAGTCAGCCACCGTTCAGCCTTTATGCAAGCACTTCTAGAGCGTGGTGTTGAGAGTAAAATTCATTATCCTATTCCCTTACATTTAATGCAGGCTGCGCAGAGTTTGGGTTATCAAAAAGGTGATTTTCCTATCACGGAAAATCAATCTGAACGCATTATGAGTTTACCAATTTACCCTGAGTTGACAGACGAGCAAGTGAAATATGTGATCCAGTCGGTGATCCAAGTTGCTGAGCAACTCAATGCAAAATAAATAAGGAAAAAATCATGGGTCAAGAAATTGATTTAATGGCGAATTATCCAAAAACCAAACGTGATGTATCTGGAAGAGGGCACACCAAAACTCCCGAAGATAGAGCAATAGCACGTCAGTTTGGTAAAGCGTTTTTTGATGGCTCTCGTGATACTGGCTATGGGGGGTTTAGTTATATGCCAAGGTTTTGGCAACCTGTTATCCCAGATTTTAAGGCACATTATGGGTTGGATAGCACCAGCCATATTTTGGATATTGGTTGCGCTAAAGGGTTTATGCTGTATGACTTTCAACAACTCATTCCTGGCATTCAAGTAAGTGGGATTGATGTGTCTGAGTATGCGATAGAGCATGCTGTAGAGTCAGTTAAACCTCATTTACTAGTGGGCAGTGCTGTTGAGTTACCTTACGAAAATAACAGTTTTGATGCGGTTTTTTCAATTACTACGTTACACAATTTAGAAGAAGATGACTTGGCAAAATCGTTATTGGAAATTGAGAGAGTATTAAAACAACGGGGGAAAAGTTTTATTACGGTTGATGCCTACCGAAACGATGAAGAAAAAGAGCGAATGGAAGCTTGGAACTTAACTGCAAAAACCATGATGCACGTAGATGAGTGGAAAGCATTCTTCAAAAAAGTGGGTTATACAGGTGATTATTATTGGTTTATCCCATAGGTGATTTGTGAGCGATCTTAAACATTTTCTACAACATCAAAAAACGATTTTAGAAACTTTATATCTCATTCGTGATATTGAAGAAGGTATTGCTGAGCGATATCCGCAAGGGAAAATGCGTTGCCCAACCCATCTTTCGATTGGGCAGGAAGGCGTACCAGCTGCATTAGCACCATTATTAAAAATCACAGATTTGGCTGTTTCAACCCACAGAGCTCATGCGCATTATTTAGCCAAGGGCGGTTGCCCTAAAGCTATGTTGGCTGAAATATATGGAAAAGCAACAGGGTGTTCGGGCGGACGAGGTGGTTCAATGCACTTAATTGACGAGTCTGTTGGTTTTAAAGGGAGCACCGCTATTGTTGGTAATACTATCCCTATTGGCGTCGGGTTGGCACTCGCTCAAAAAATACGTCAAGAAACCAATATATCTGTGGTATTTGTGGGAGATGGTGCCATTGAAGAAGGTGTCTTTTATGAAGCTGCCAATTTTGCTGCACTCAAACAATTACCTGTATTGTTTGTGTGTGAAAACAACTTGTATTCAGTTTATGCACCGTTATCTAAAAGGCAGCCAGTAGGGCGAAAAATTACTGATGTTGTCAATGGAATTGGGATAAACACTGCAATTGCAGATGGCAATAATGTAGTTGAATGTTACCAAGTGCTTTCTGAACAAATCCAGCAAATCCGCGAGGGGAGAGGGCCAAGATTTATAGAGTTTTCAACCTATCGTTGGCGTGAGCATTGCGGCCCAAACTATGACAATCATATTGGCTACCGCACTGAGGAAGAATATCTGGCTTGGAAAGCAAAAGAGCCGATTGCTCGATTTGAACAATGGTTGGCTGATTATCAATTAATGTCACCTACTGACATGGCTAAAATACGTCAGCAAATTAGGCACAAGATTAATGCTGCCTTTGAGTTTGCCGAAGTGTCGGAGTTTCCAAGCGCTGACAAACTAGCGAATACAATTTATGGTTAACTATATGACTGACTCAATTGCAGAAATTACCTTTGCCCAAGCAATTAACCGCGCACTTAAAGATGCAATGGTAGAAGATGATTCCGTTATCTGTTATGGGTTAGGTGCAGATGATCCATTAAGAATATTTTCTACAACCAAAGACTTAGTCGAGCTTTATCCTGAGCGGGTATTTGATATGCCAACTTCCGAAAATGGCATGACAGGCGTAGGAATTGGTGCTGCACTTAATGGGTTAAGACCAGTCATGACACACCAACGGCTCGACTTCTTTTTGTTGGCTATGGATCAATTAGTGAACGCGGCGGCTAAATGGCATTTTATGTTTGATGCCAAAAGTACGGTGCCAATTGTTATTCGTTTAATTATTGGGAGAGGCTGGGGACAGGGCCCAACACATTCTCAGCATTTACATGCTTGGTTTGCACATATTCCTGGGCTGAAAGTGATTATTCCAACCTCGGTTAACGACGCATATCATTTGTTAAAACAAAGCATTAAGGATAATAACCCAGTCGTATTTATTGAGCATAGATGGTTACATAACCAAAAGGGAAGCATAGATACAAACCATAAATCAACGCTTTCGCAAGCAGCAGTGGTCAAGCAAGGAACTGAGTTAACCTTAGTGTCTAGTTCTTATTTAACAGTTGAAGCAATTAGAGCTTGTGAATTTTTAGAACAACATGATGTATCTGTTGAGCTGATTGATTTACGCACAGTGAACCCAATTGACTGGCCTACTATTTATACATCAGTTGCTAAAACCAAACGTGTATTGGTGATTGATGCAGGTGCTAGAACTGGGTCTATATCGGGTGAAATAGTAGCTCAAGTGAGTGAAATGTTATTTGACCAATTGTTAGCTGCTCCTGCTCGCATGGCAATGCCAGATATTCCAGAGCCGACCAGTTACTCATTAACTAAAGACTTTTATTTTGGCGCAAAAGAAATAGTTGAGAAAATAATGACTATGCTAGGTATCGATATTGACCCTACGCAGGTTGATAGTTTAAACGTGCAAGGTCACCACGACATTCCGGGTGAATATTTTAAAGGGCCATTTTAAGCTTAGTTATTTGCGTTATATGGATAGGTTATGAAAATTCAAATTTCAGGTGAAAACGGCCGCTTTGGCCGTTTGTTTATTAAAAATGCAGCTAAGCAAAATATACGACTAGAGCCAAGTTGCTATCCTTCAGCTGATTGTGATGTTTTTATCCATTTAGCAGCCAAATCCCCCTTAGCATCTAAAGCTGAAATTATTCATTCAAATTTAAGCTACCTTTCTGATATTTTGGCAAAAATCAACCCTAATACATTACTTATTTTTGCTTCTACTATCAGTGTTTATGAGCACTTAAATGGACTGCTGGATGAAACTTTAGAGTTACGCCCAAGCAGTATTTATGCACAATCAAAAAAAATGGGCGAGGAGCTTATTAAAAGCTTTCACTCCAACCATTTGATATTTCGCTTTCCTGCGATATTAGCTGACCATAGCGATTTACATTTGATAGCAAGGTTACTGAAACAGTGCCAGCAACAAGGGCTCATTAAGTTAACCAATGCAGATAAACCTTTTAATAATTTTATCCATGCAGATGATCTAAGTGCTTTCTTAATTTCTATTTTAAGTCATCAGAAATTAGTGAATGGGGTATTCAATATTGCATATGAACCTGTTAACTCATTGAAAAATTTAATGTTAAATTTGCTTTCTTCTGATAAAGTGCAATGTTTAGACGTACCAAATAGCCCACACATAATTGTGTCAACTGAGCGATTCACCAGAGAATTTGGTCGCTCGTTTAAGTTAAATACCGCGCTATTTAAAGCATGGGCTGAACAATTTTAGCCGAAGGAAATGATGTGAAAGCCGCAATTATCAAAACACTAAACGAAGATCTCGTCATTCTTGATGACATTCAAATTCCTCCTTTAAAACGTGGCCAAGTTTTGGTGAAAGTGATGTATGCAGGTGTATGTCATAGCCAATTAATGGAAGCTAGAGGCATGCGTGGAGAGGACAAATATTTACCGCATATGCTTGGGCATGAAGGTGTAGGTATTGTTGAACAGATTGGTGAAGATGTTACAAAAGTAACAGTTGGCGATAAAGTGGTTTTAGGCTGGATTAAAGGGGAAGGTATTGATGCGGGGGGCAGTGTTTATCAATCCTCTATTGGGTCAATTAACGCGGGTGCGGTGACGACTTTTAGTGATTATACTTTGGTATCCGAAAATCGAATTGTCAAAGTACCGCAGACTTTTGATGATAAAGTTGCTGTATTATTGGGGTGTGCGTTGCCTACAGGTGCTGGAATTGTGTTAAATCAATTACAACCGCAAGCTAATTCTACCGTATTAGTATATGGTTTAGGCGGGATTGGTTTAAGTGCATTGCTGGCACTTAAATACTTTAATGACATTACGATAGTTGCCATGGACATCGAAGCGCACAAACTAAACATAGCTGAATCCTTTGGTGCTCATTATTGCTTTAGTGCTACGCCTGAAGGGATTGTTGAATTTAAAAAACAATTTCCGCATGGGGTTGATGCCGTTGTTGAAGCGGCGGGTTCAACAAAATCTATCGAAATTGCATTTGAGTTAATCAAACGCGGCGGGCGTTGTATTTTTGCGTCTCACCCACCACATGGACAAAAAATTAGTCTTGATCCATTTGAATTGATTTGTGGCAAAAAAATTGAAGGAAGCTGGGGCGGGGGCTCTGTTCCCGATAAAGATATTCCCATCATTGCCGATATTATTGTTAAGCATAAATTACCTGTGCAAACACTTTTATCAAATGAATATTCATTGGAGCAGATAAACGACGCTTTAAACGATTTGGAACAACGTCAAATTGTTAGAGCCCTCATTAATCTGAAATAGTTATGGCAACATTACTGTCGTTACCCCACATTATTGATCAATTGTCACTCACGCGAAAAAAAGTGGTGTTAGTGATGGGTAATTTTAATACCCTGCACCCGGGTCATATTCGATTATTAAAATTTGCTAAAGACTGTGGCGATAAATTAGTAGTTGGTATTAATTCCGACTCGGTTATAGACAATCCAGATTATATGGATGAAGCCTATCGCGTAGAAGTGTTGGCTGCATTAGGGATTGTTGATTACTGTTTTATCAATACAGAGCATGTTGAAGAAGTTGTTCAGCAATTAAAACCGAATGTTGTTGTTAAAGGGTTCGAATATCAATCTAAAGAAAACCCAGAAAAAACAGTGATAGAAGCATGCGGCGGCAAGCTGATATTTTGCTCAGGGGATGCTTCATTTAATGCAAGTAGTTATCTAAAAAGCGCATCACCACTACCCATTATTAGCACTGCTAAACTGAATGGGTTTTTAAAACGCCATAAAATTAGCAAGAGCATGTGCAAGCAAACGGTTGAAAAATATAATAATTTACATGTGGCAGTTATCGGCGATGTGATAATCGATCAATATATTCAATGCAATGCGGTTGGCATGTCTCAAGAAGATCCTACTATTGTTGTCACTCCAAATTCCAAATCATTATTTTTAGGCGGTGCGGGCATTACTGCGGCTCATGCTAAAGGTTTGGGGGCTAAGTCTGTTAGCTTATTTACCGTGACAGGAGTCGATGATTACAGTGAGTATACTCAAAGCAAGTTAGGTGAATATGGCGTGGAAGCTATTATCACTGAGGACGATACGCGACCTACCAATTTAAAAACACGTTACCGTGTTGGTAATAAAACCATGTTACGCGTGAATGAGGTAAGAAACCATGATATTGAAGATCGTATCCAACAGCGGATTTTTTCTATATTAGAACAAAAAATATCACAGTTAGATGTATTGGTTTTTTCTGATTTTAATTATGGCGTGTTGCCCCAAACATTGGTCGATAGAATTACTCAGCTTTGTCGAGCTCATAACGTAGTGATTGCTGCGGACAGCCAATCTTCATCGCAAGTGGGTGATATTAGTCGTTTCACCGATGTAGATTTAGTGACTCCAACCGAGCGAGAAGCTCGATTAGCTCTGAATAACGCCAAAGACGGTTTAGTTTTATTGGCCGAAAAATTAAGACAAAAATGTCGAGCTAAGCACATAGTCATCACTTTGGGTGAAGACGGTGCCTTTTTGCATAAACTTAATCCAGAGTTGTCACATGGGGATTCTTGGTTAAATGATAAGCTTGCTGCATTGGCTGAAAAAGCGGTTGACCCAGCGGGCGCTGGTGATTGTTTTTTAGCTTCTGCAACATTGGCATTGGCGGTTGGTGCTGATTTTTGGGTTGCTACATTTTTAGGCTCTGTTGCTGCTGCGTGCCAAGTGAATCGAGTTGGAAACATGCCGTTAATGCAATCTGAATTACTGCAAGTGATTAATGAGATTGAATTTTGAAACAAGTTAAAAGCGCGATATTGCTTGCTGCAGGATTAGGCACAAGGCTTAGACCATTAACAGACACTATGCCTAAATGTTTGGTGCCGATTAATCAAAAACCATTATTGATTATTTGGATTGAACAATTACAGGCGGTTGGTATAGAGCGTATTTTTGTTAATACCCATTATTTTGCAGATGCGGTCGTTGATACACTTATACAATATAAACAGTTAGATAACATCATATTAATTCATGAGGAAAAGTTGTTAGGCACTGCAGGTACAGTGAAACATATAACTCAGAACTATATTTTTGATGATGGATCAGTTTTAGTTGCTCATGCCGATAATGTATGCATTTGTGATTGGAAGGCTTTTTTTGAATTCCATCAGTGCAGTGATAAAGACGTTAGCCTGATGGCATTTGAAACGGATAAACCATCACTGTGTGGAATTTTGGAATGTGATGAGTATTACAATTTATTAGCATTCCATGAAAAAAAAGAAAACCCACCTGGGAATTTAGCCAATGCGGCTATTTATCTATTCAGTGATTTAGCTGGTTTTTTTAATCTGGATACTGAGTTATTTGATATTAGTTTGGATGTGATCCCCAATATCCTTCCCAAAATTAAAGTGTGGGTAACTAACGGTTACCTGAGAGATATTGGAAGCTTGGAAAGTTACCAGCAAGCGCTTAGAGATTGTATAACGTACAAGGTTTAAGGCGATTTTACGAATGAGGTTCTTATGAACATAAGTGAAAAATTACAAACCAGTTTGCAATCTTGTCACTCTGTTATTGCAATTGTTGGCTTGGGATATGTCGGGTTACCGCTAGCTTTAAGATATTCTCAAATAGGTTATCGTGTTATCGGTTTTGATATATCTGAAAAGGTGGTTTGGGGTTTAAATACTGGAAAAAGTCACATCGAACATATCTCGGCTTTATCAATCGAATTTGCTCAGAAAGCTGGTTTTCAAGCAACGACCGATTTTTCATTAATAAGTGAGTGTGATGCGATTATTTTGTGCGTGCCCACTCCACTGAATAAATACCGCGAACCAGATCTAAGTTTTGTGTTGAATACGATGCAACAAGTTGCACCGTACTTTAGAAGTGGCCAAGCTTTGTCACTTGAAAGTACCACTTATCCGGGGACAACGGATGAAGAGTTGTTGCCATATATCAGGCAACAAGGTTTATCCGTGGGGGAAAACTTCTTTTTAGTCTATTCGCCAGAGCGAGAAGATCCGGGCAACCCCAATTTTAATACTCAAACCATCCCCAAAGTTGTAGGTGGTTATACTGCTGAATGCTTGCAAGTAGGAATTGCGCTGTATTCAAACGCAATTGATAAAGTTGTGCCTGTTAGTAGCACTAAAGCGGCTGAGATGACTAAGTTACTTGAGAACATTCATCGTGCAGTGAATATTGGCTTAGTTAATGAAATGAAGATAGTTGCAGATAAAATGGGAATCGATATTCACGAAGTCATAGATGCCGCAGCAACTAAGCCATTTGGTTTTACTGCTTATTATCCCGGGCCAGGTATTGGTGGACATTGTATACCTATCGATCCATTTTATTTGACTTGGAAAGCTCGAGAATACGGTGTTCATACCCGCTTTATTGAACTTGCCGGTGAGGTTAATTCAGCAATGCCACTCTGGGTTGTAGATAAAGTTGCAGATGCGTTAAATCAACATAAAAAAGCGATTAATGGTAGCCGAATCTTAATACTGGGTATGGCCTACAAAAAGAATGTGGACGATATGCGAGAGTCGCCTTCACTTCAATTACTGGATATGCTTTTGCACAAAGGGGCTTATGTTGAATATTCTGACCCTCATGTGAAATGTTTACCCAGAGTTAGAAAATATAATTTTGAATTATGTAGCATTAATTTAACCACTGAAATCTTAAGCTCTTACGATGCTGTTATTTTAGCCACTGCGCACGATGCGTTTGATTACAAGTTAATAGAAAAAGCAAGTTCGTTAATCATAGACACTCGCGGTTATTTTAAACATCAGTCTGCAAAAATCGTTAAAGCTTAGAATACTAAAAAGAAACATGTTATGAAAAATTTTGCCCTAGTTGGTGCTTCGGGGTACATAGCACCAAGACATATGAAAGCAATCAAAGAAACCAACAATCACCTTGCTGTTTGCTACGATAAAAATGATTCTGTTGGGATAATTGATAGTATTTCTCCTCAAAGTGAATTTTTTACGGAGTTTGAAAGATTTTACGATTTTGCTTTTAAATTAAAGCGGGAAGCGGATACAAAGTTAGATTATGTTTCAGTCTGTTCGCCTAACTATTTACACCACGCTCATATTGCAGCTGGGCTTCGTTTAGGCTGTGATGTCATTTGTGAAAAGCCTTTGGTTCCAAGTATTGAGTTGTTAGATGATCTTAAATTGATTGAGCAAGAAACTGGGAAAAAAGTTTATAACATTCTTCAGCTTAGACACCACGCAGCAATCCTAGCTTTAAAAGATAAAGTTCAAAAGCAGGATAAAACTGGAAAATATCAAGTCGAACTGACGTATATAACTTCGCGTGGCAAATGGTATATGGAAAGCTGGAAAGGTGACCCTCGCAAATCATTTGGTATTGCAACTAATATTGGCGTTCACTTTTTTGATATGCTGCATTTCATGTTTGGAGAATTAGTATGTAACGAATTGCACTATGCTGATGACAAAAAAGCATGTGGTTATCTTGAGTATGAGAATGCAACTGTTCCTTGGTTTTTATCAATTGACGCAAATGACTTACCGGATTTGGTGCAAGGCAAACAAAGTACCTATCGTTCAATTACCGTTGATGGTGACGAAATCGAGTTTTCACAAGGCTTTACCGATCTTCATACCATTAGCTATCAGGAAATACTAGCTGGCCGCGGTTATGGTATTGAAGATGCCAGACATTGCGTTGAAACTGTATCTCAGATTCAGAAAGGAGATATAGTGGAAGCAGAAGAGGCGAAAGCCCATCCTTTTTTGCAAAGGTTAATTTAATAAACTATGGTAAATTTTTCTATCCACGAATCGGCAATCGTTGACGCAGGCGCTCAAATAGGGGAAGGCACTCGAGTTTGGCATTTTGTTCATGTATGTTCAGGCGCTGTAATTGGCAAATGCTGTTCCTTGGGGCAAAATGTATTTGTAGGTAATAAAGTCGTTATTGGTAACAATTGTAAAATTCAAAATAATGTTTCCGTCTATGACAATGTTACGCTTGAAGAAGACGTGTTTTGCGGGCCGAGTATGGTTTTCACCAATGTTTATAATCCCAGAAGTGCGATAGAACGAAAAGCAGAATATAGAGATACATATGTTAAACGTGGAGCAACTCTAGGGGCTAACTGTACGATAGTTTGTGGCGTCACTATTGGTAAATATGCTTTTGTTGGTGCGGGTGCTGTTATTAATAAAAATGTACCTGACTATGCGTTGATGGTTGGAGTACCAGCAAAACAAGTTGGTTGGATGAGTGAGTTTGGAGAAAAGCTGGATCTCCCCTTAACCGGAAATGCATCCGCAACCTGTCCCCATCAAAATGTCGAATACCGCTTAACTAATAATGAGCTAGTGAAGGTAGATAATTAATGCAATTTATTGATTTAAAAGCTCAATACGAACAATCCAAAGTAAATATCAATAAACGAATTGCTGATGTTTTGTCACATGGCCAATATATCATGGGGCCAGAAGTTCATGAGTTAGAAGTAAAACTTGCTGAATATATTGGTGTTAAACATGCAATTACTTGTGCAAACGGCACTGATGCATTGCAAATTGCACTGATGACTATGGGAATTGGAAAAGGAGATGCGGTCATTGTGCCGACATTTACCTTTTTCGCATCGGCCGAAGTGATTGCTCTGTCGGGTGCTACACCAATTTTTATTGACAGTGATCTTGAGAGTTTTAATTTAAATGCCTCTAAACTAGAGGCTACTATTCTGCACGTACTTAATTGTACGGATCTTAACCTCAAAGCAATTATGGCCGTAGATTTATTCGGTCAGCCAGCTGACTATGAAAAAATTAATAGATTGGCAATCCAATATAATTTAAAAGTGATAGAAGATGCTGCACAAGGATTTGGTGGCGGTATCAGCGGTAAGCAAGCAGGGTGTTTTGGGGATATTGCGACCACTAGCTTTTTTCCAGCTAAACCTTTAGGTTGTTACGGTGATGGTGGTGCTATTTTTACTGATAACGATGATTACGCTGAATTGATTCGTTCAATCAGATTACATGGAAAAGGCAAAGACAAATACGATAATGTAAGAGTTGGACTTAACAGCCGACTAGATACCTTGCAAGCTGCTATTTTATTAGAAAAACTAGCAATTTTCCCATCTGAGCTAGTCCGCAGGAATGAAGTAGCAAACTTATATTCAGAATATTTGAGCTCTCAATCCGATTTTATCCTTCCTACTTGTCGGGAGAATACATATAGTAGTTGGGCTCAATATTCAGTGCAGGCAGTCGATAAACATCGAGACATTTATATTCAACGAGCGCAAAACAAAGGAATTCCAACGGCAGTTTATTATGCTACATGCATGCATCAACAAACTGTGTTTAAAGATATCAATACAGCAGGATTAGATTTATCCAATGCAGAGCAAATTGCCAGATCTTGCTTTAGCTTGCCCATGCATCCTTATTTATCAGACGACGAAATTGAGCAGGTTGTGACTAGTTTACAAAATGAGTGACGTTACACTTAAAGGTTAGTTGAATGCTCTGTGATATTGGGGCGAATTATTGATCTCAATGCCTGATAGGCTATAATATGAGCATTATCTTGATTTAGGAGTTGTAGTCATGAATGTTAATGGTGTTTCATCTAATAATGCTAGTATTTTAGAACAGTTGAATAAAAAGCAGGATACTGTTTTTGAACAATTAGCATCTGGTAAAAAGGTGAATAAATCGGCTGATGCTGCCGCAGCCCAGCAAATTATTGACAGACTTACAGCAGAATCAAATGCTTATCAGCAATCTTCGCGTAATGCATACGATGGTATCTCTTTATCTCAGGTAGCAGATGGTGCGCTACAAGGTATAAATGAAGATGCGCAGCGCATTCGTGAACTAACACTTCAATCTGGCAGCGGTATTTTAACGGATGCTGATCGCCAAGCTATTCAATCTGAAATCTCTGGGCTTCAACAAAACATTCAGGATACGATTAATAATACTGAGTTTAATGGTCAGGCGCTATTCAATCAGGATAATGAATTTTCTTTTCAAGTGGGCTCTGGTGCAGGGCAAAAAACGTCGGTTAATACCAGCGATTTAGCTTCTCAATTATCCGGTTTACAAAATATTGATGTGACCAATGGTAGCGATTTAACCAGTTCTTTAGAATCTTTAGATAGTGCTTTGTCTTTTATTGGCTCTGAACGTGGGGAGTTAGGTGCTCAGCAAAATGCATTTGCTTCAATCATTAATAATTTATCGACTACAAATGTGAATGTTCAGGCTGCGCAAAGCCGCTTGCAGGATACTGATTATGCACAAGCCGCTTCAGCTCAGGCGCAAAATGATGTATTAACTCAAAGTTCAACCGCTGTTGCCGCACAAGCCAGACAAAATCAGCAGCAGGTTTTAAATTTATTGAGCTAACTAATTCTGCCGATTTTTGTCGTTAATATTTCAAATAAGCACGCTTCGGCGTGCTTTTTATATTAAACCTCGGATAAATATATTTTAAATTTATCTTTCAATTCAACAAAAAATTGACGTTTTTATTAGTTTTACTGGATTAATTTTACGCTTTCGTCAATAATTCAGCTAACGGATAAGCTGATAACAATAATTTGACAGGCGTATGCAAAGTAATAGACGTATTTTACTGATTGACTCAACTGCTGGCGATTTTTCGACACTAAAAACCATTCTTAAATTTATGGATGAAGATTTTGACTGCGTCGATTTAACCGCTGCGTCTGACTTATTAGCTCAACATCATCACTGGAAAGCAGTTTTACTGAGTACCGATCATCAAAATTTTGACTTGTGTCAAATGCTGATTAATCAAGCGCCTGAATTGCCTTTTATTGTTGATCAACGTTTATCAGACTTAACTGGGTTGGCGAATGTAGTTGCGGCATTTGATACTCAAGTCACGCATTCCGGTTTTACTCAAGCCTTACATCGCTGCGAACTTTATCTACGTAATAAACCTAATCAGCAATTAAAATCTTCCAAAGATTTGCAACATACCCTGGTTGGTCACAGCCATGAAATGCAAATAGTCCGTAAACTGATTGAACAGGTTGCGCCTACTGATGCCAATGTGCTTGTATTAGGTGAATCTGGCACAGGTAAAGAAGTTGTGGCTCAAGCTATCCACAGATTATCGAAACGTTCAAAAGGGCCGTTTGTACCTGTTAACTGCGGCGCAATTCCTGGTGAATTACTGGAAAGTGAATTATTTGGCCATGAAAAAGGGGCTTTTACCGGTGCGATTAGTGCTCGGAAAGGCCGTTTTGAGCTGGCGCAAGGCGGTACACTCTTTTTGGATGAAATTGGTGACATGCCGCTGCAAATGCAAGTTAAGTTACTTAGGGTTTTGCAAGAGCGTGTATTTGAACGGGTTGGTTCTGCACTTCAAATAAAATCAGATGTTAGAGTGATAGCTGCGACACACCGAGAGCTTGAAAAGCTAGTGGACGAAGGCAAATTCCGTGAAGATTTATTTTATCGGTTAAATGTATTTCCGGTAGAAACTCCGTCCTTGCGTGAACGTCGAGAAGATTTACCTTTATTAATTAATGAGTTGAGCCGAAGGTTAACTGAGCAAGGGCAGGAATCTGTTAAGTTAACAGATAATGCGATTCAGTCGTTAATGGAACACAAATGGTCTGGCAATGTTAGGGAACTGGCTAATTTAATTGAGCGTTTATCCATTTTATATCCTAACCAGTTAGTTGATGTTGCCGAATTGCCTAAAAAATATCAGCATATTGAAGTAGAGGCATTTGAGCCTGAATATCCAGAAGCGATGCTTGAGCGTGAAGCGCTCAATGATTTGTTTTCATTTTCTGATGATGAAGAAGAAAGTGAAGATGAGCAAAATGGAACTCAAATGATAGTTGAGTTGCCGCAAGACGGTATTAATTTAAAAGAATATCTTGCGGAGTTAGAAATTGATTTAATAAATCAAGCGCTTGCTGCGCAAGATGGGGTGGTTGCGAGAGCTGCTGAAATGTTGGGTATGCGACGCACCACACTGGTTGAAAAAATGCGTAAGTACGGATTAAATTAATACTCAAATTTATTCATATTTAAGCTGCTTTACTTTTGTATCTGCACTCCCAAAACCAACCTGTTTTTAGCTAAGTGTGAGTAACCATGCTTAGCTGTCAAAAAAATAACCTTATAAAATACTTTTTAACTACTTGATATTTAATTTAAATTTAGTTGGCATTAGGTTTGCATTTGTCCTGTTAAAATATTTCGTTAAACTTTTGACGCAGGCTAAATAATGCAATCATTATCTCAACTGAATACCCAAAAATTCGATAACTCAGGTGATAAACCAGAGCAATCACTGGAACAGGAAAGATATGCCGGAGAGCTAAATGAGCTGAGAGGGCAATCTGCTCGTTTGCGTCATTTGGTTAATATTTTACCGGCGGGTGTGGTTATTTTATCGGCAAATGGCCGAGTTGAAGAAGCTAACCAAATTGCAGTCGATTTATTAGGTGAACCTTTGGTTGGGGAAACTTGGGTGAGTATTATTCACCGAGCATTTAATCCAAAAGCAGATGACGGACATGAAATATCATTACGCAATGGGCGCTTAGTTAAACTGGAAACAACAGCACTAACGCCAGAGCCTGGCCAGCTTGTTGTGTTAACTGATATGACAGATACCCGGTTATTACAGGCAAGGCTCAGCCAGTTTAAGCAACTGAGTGTACTTGGCAAAATGATGGCATCACTGGCACATCAAATTCGTACACCACTTTCTGCAGCTATGTTATATGCAGCTAATTTAGCTAATCATTCTTTATCTAATCAGTCCAAATCGAGCTTTCAGCAAAAATTAATGGCCAGATTACAAGACTTAGAAAGCCAGATTACGGACATGCTACTATTTGCTAAAAGTGGACAAAAACAGGTTGCTGAAAAATTATCGCTCCAACAGCTATTAACGGAAATTCAAGCCGGTTGTGAAGCCATGATAATTCAAAACCAAGGTGAATTAATATTGAATTTACCTGAGCCTGACATTGAAATTTATGGCAACAAAAATGCACTGTGCAGCGCCATTCAAAACTTAATTCATAACAGTATTCAAATGATTGGTAGTGGTGCCAAAATTGAATTAGTGGCAAAGCGTTCAACGCAAAACAAAGTTTTAATTCAGGTAACTGACAATGGCCCTGGCATTGCGCCTCACTTACAACAGCAAATTTTTGAACCATTTTTTACAACACGGGGTAAAGGCACAGGTTTAGGGTTGGCTGTTGTTAAAGCTGTGGTTGAGCAGCATCAGGGCAGTATTTGTGTTAACTCAATACCAGATCAAGGCTGTACTTTTTCAATTGAGTTAGATATGGCTCAAATTACAGTTGCCAATTTAGCGGTTGGCCAAAACTAACGGAGTAAATCATGACTCAATTCATTTTAGTTGTTGAAGACGATGCAGATTTACGTGAAGCAATTGTGGATACCTTAGCAATTGCGCATTATCAATGTATTGAAGCCGATAGCGGTGAACAAGCTTTAATTAAGCTCAATCAGGCAGAAATAGCTTTAGTGATCAGCGATGTACAAATGTCGGGTATGAATGGTTTAGCTTTATTAAAAGTGATTAAAAATAAAAGCCAGCAATTACCCGTATTGTTAATGACTGCATTTGCCAATATTAAAGATGCCGTAGATGCTATGCGTCAAGGTGCAACAGATTATTTGGCTAAGCCATTTTCACCTGAAGTATTACTCAATTTAGTGAGCCGTTATTTACCGCAAGTTGAACCACCTAAATTTAATCCTGTTGTGGCTGATCCTGTGAGTATTAAGTTGTTAAATCTGGCAGCCAGAGTGGCTAAATCCGATGCATCAGTCATGGTTTTAGGGCCAAGCGGCTCTGGCAAAGAAGTATTAGCAAGGTTCATTCACGAGCAGTCTTCGCGTAAAGACCAAGCTTTTATTGCAATTAATTGTGCCGCAATACCAGAAAACATGCTGGAGGCAACATTATTTGGGTACGAAAAAGGCGCGTTTACTGGCGCACTGCAAGCTTGTCCGGGTAAGTTTGAGCAGGCGCAGCATGGCACTATTTTGTTGGATGAAATATCTGAAATGGATTTATCGTTACAAGCTAAGTTACTTCGAGTATTGCAAGAGCGTGAGGTTGAGCGCCTTGGTAGCCGAAAAACAATTGATTTAGATGTTAGAGTGATAGCAACCAGCAATCGAGATTTAAAACAAGCTGTAAGTAGTGGGCAATTCAGAGAGGATTTATATTATCGGTTGAATGTTTTTCCGCTTAATTGGTTACCGTTAAATCAGCGGAAATTGGATATTTTGCCACTTGCTGAGCATTTAATTAATCGTCATGCCAAGCGTAATAAACAGACTGTGCCAGAATTATCAGCATCAGCCAAACAATTATTACAACAGCATAATTGGCCGGGTAATGTGCGCGAGTTAGATAATGTGATCCAGCGGGCGCTTATTTTATCGCAAAATCAGCTAATTGATGGCTGTGATATTTTAATTGAAACCGATACAGCCATGGTTGTGCATCAAACTCAAAGCAACTCGGTGCCACAAGCTGAAACTTTGGACAATGAACTTAAACAACAGGAACATCAAATTATTATTGATACGCTAATTGCTTGTCATGGAAAACGTAATCAAGTCGCAGATAAGCTTGGGATTAGTCCCAGAACACTTAGATACAAAATTGCCAAAATGAAAGAACATGGGATAGATATTCCACTGTAAATCAAATTTTATCTTTACCTGCAAGATTAGCTAACCTGATAGCCTAGCTAATCGTTTGTCTACAAGGATGTAGACGTATTTTTGGCGTTTAATTATTTTTTCCTTTCTCACATTCTTATTTTCTTTGAATTTTAACTTAAATATCCATTTATAATCAATGCCTTGAGTTTATTTTCGATGCTGTTTATTTTGCTTGGCATATTAAGTGCATAACTTCTGATAACAAATATTTCAATTCAAAAAATTGACAGAGGGGATAAAGATGAAAATAGGTTCTGATTCTTTATACGCAGAAATGCAAAAAATGGCGATAGGCGCTGGTTCTACTATTCAGCCGCCTAATTTAGAGATCACGCCAAATCAATCCCCTAAAGTTGAAAACCCTGCACAGGCTAAATTTGGCCAGTTATTAACGGATGCAATCAACAATGTGAATGAATTAGGGGTTGAAGCCAAAGAAAAAACCACCCGATTTGAAATGGGTGATCAAAGTATTTCTTTAGCTGATGTAATGATAGCTAAAGGTAAATCCAGCATAGCTTTTGAGGCGACAGTGCAGGTGCGCAACAAAGTTTTAGAAGCTTACGAAAAAATAATGAACATGCCGGTTTAATCCGCAAAACAGGTATGGAGTAGCAAACAGTGGCCGAACAAGCAGCAAGTAATGATTTAGTCGTATCAGACGCTAATAATGACAGTTCAGATATTGCTAATGAAGAGCAAAAATCTGGCTTTTTAAGCTCATTAAGCAGTGTTGATGTATTGCGTCAGGTGACATTAATTTTAGCATTGGCCATTTGTTTGGCGATTGCCATTTTTATTATTGTTTGGGCCAGCGAGCCGGATTATCGCCCGTTAGGCAAAATGCAAACCGAAGAGTTAATCCAAACCTTAGACTTTCTAGATCAGGAAAAAATAGATTATCGCTTAGAAGGCGATGTGATTTATGTGATTGAAGAAGAGTATCAGGACATTAAATTAAAACTTAAACGCTCTGGTTTAGCGGTTAATGCCGAACCTTCTGCCGGTGCCGATATTTTATTAACTGATATGGGCTTTGGGGTAAGTCAGCGCGTTGAAACTGAGCGTTTAAAATATAGCCGAGAGCAAACTTTAGCCCGAACTATTGAAGAATTACATTCGATTCAACGTGCGAAAGTATTACTGGCGATTCCAAAAGAAAACGTATTTGCCCGTCATGAGAAAAAACCAAGTGCAACCGTTGTTTTAACTTTAAAACGTGGCGCTATTTTATCTTCAGAAGAAATCGACTCTGTTGTTGATATGGTGGCCTCTGCGGTACAAAACCTAGAACCGAACAGAGTAACGGTAACAGACCAAAATGGCCGTTTATTAAATTCTGGCTCTCAAAATGATTTATCGGCAAGAAGTCGTAAAGAGTACGAAATAGAGCAAAAACGCGAAACTGAATATTTAGAAAAAATTGATACTATTTTAATTCCTGTGGTTGGCTTGGGTAACTACACAGCACAAGTTGATGTGACTATGGATTTCACCTCAGTTGAGCAAACCCAAAAAAGTTATAACCCAGATTTACCAGCTGTTCGCAGCGAAATGACCTTAGAAACCAATTCTTTAGGTGGAATTGCTGCTGGTATTCCGGGGGCATTAACTAATCAACCGCCGCTTGAATCTAACATTCCGGAAGAGGCAACAAATGGTGAAGCCAATGCTGCGCCAAGTAAAAGCCACCGCGAAGCAACCCGTAATTATGAACTGGATACCACCATTAGCCATACTCGTCAGCAAACGGGGGTTATTCGTCGGTTAAGTGTATCAGTTGCGGTTGATTATACCGCAACCACTAATGCAGAAACCGGTGAAGTCACTTATGAGCCTCGTCCGGTAGCGGAGCTGGCTAATATTCGTCGTTTATTGCAAGGTGGAATCGGTTTTGATGTACAACGTGGTGATACACTTGAAGTGGTCGCTATGCCATTTGTACGTGAAGATATTGGCGAAATTGCCGAAACCCCTATTTTTGAACAGCCTTGGTTTGCTAAGTTAATCCGTTTAGTATTAGGGGCGGCAATTATTATCGTCTTGATAATTGCGGTGGTAAGACCTATGCTGCGTAAATTAATCTATCCTGAAGAAGTGGTTGATGATTATTCAGAAGATACTTTGTCGTCGGGTGTTGATTTAGGCGATGAAACCCTGGATATGTTATCAAATGATTTTGATGCCAGTGCAGTTGGTTTCTCATCAGACGGTACTTTAATGTTACCTGATCTGCACAAAGATGAAGATATTTTAAAAGCGGTTCGTGCATTAGTTGCTAACGAACCTATTTTATCAGCCCAAGTTGTTAAAGCGTGGTTAAACGAAGATGCCTGATAATCAAACTGAAGACTTTGATGTAAGTCGCCTCGAAGGTGTAGAAAAAGCAGCGGTATTATTACTGAGTTTATCGGAAGAAGACGCTGCACAAATATTAAAGCACCTTGAGCCAAAAGAAGTGCAAAAAGTAGGTATGGCAATGGCCTCAATCGACGATTTTAGTCAGGCCAAAATCACAGCGATTCATAAACTTTTTATCGATGATATTCAAAGCTTTAGTACCATTGGCTTCCAAAGTACCGAGTTTGTGCGTAAAGCATTAACTGCCGCGTTAGGTGAAGATAAAGCCGGTAATTTAATTGAACAAATTATAATGGGCAGCGGTGCTAAAGGTTTAGACTCGCTTAAATGGATGGACTCAAAACAGGTTGCCAATATTATCCGTAACGAGCATCCGCAGATTCAAACCATTGTTTTGGCTTATTTAGAGCCTGAGCAATCGGCTGAAATTATGAATCAATTCTCTGAAAAAGTTCGTTTAGACCTAATGATGCGTATTGCTAACTTAGAAGAAGTTCAGCCTGCGGCATTACAAGAATTAAACGAAATTATGGAAAAACAATTTGCTGGTCAGGCAGGTGCTCAGGCTGCGAAAATGGGTGGTTTAAAAGCAGCGGCCGATATTATGAACTACTTAGATACCAACATTGAAGGTCAGTTGATGGATGCTATTCGTGAACATGACGAAGAGATGAGCCAACAAATTCAGGATCTTATGTTTGTATTTGATAACCTTGCCGATGTTGATGACAGAGGGATACAGGCAATATTACGTGAAGTGCCGCAAGATGTATTACTGCCTGCAATTAAAGGGGCTGATGAAGCACTTAAAGAGAAAATTCTTGGTAATATGTCTAAACGAGCCGCGGAAATGTTAATGGATGACTTAGAAGCTATGGGGCCAATTAGAATTAGCGAAGTTGAAGCGGCTCAAAAAGAAGTATTGAGTGTGGCTCGTCGATTATCTGACGCAGGCGAGATTATGCTTGGCGGCGGTGGCGGCGAAGAATTCCTGTAAACGCACAATTTCAAGAGTCCAAAAACAGAGATTAACTGATGGCTGATGACTTTAAATTTCGTAAATCCATTCGTCGAGATGACGATATGATTGCTGATGCCAAAGCATGGGATATTCCGGATATGGATGCAGATGCGCATAAAAGGGATGAAAATTATACTAACGCATTAGGCAAGAAATATAATTGGGTTTATGAGCCACCTGAAGCGGACGAAGAAGCTGAAGAAATTAAGCCTTTAACCATTGAAGACGTTGAAGCAATTAGGCAAGCCGCTTACGAGGAGGGGTTTGCAGAAGGCAAAGCCGAAGGTTTTGAAAAAGGTGAAGCTGAGGGTAAAGAGCAAGGTTATCAACTTGGATTAGAGCAAGGCAAACAACAAGGCCATGAGGAAGGATTAGCCAGCGGCACAAGTTTAATGGAAGAAAAAGCCGAGCATTGGAATCAATTAATTGCGCGGTTAGATGAACCATTAAAGCAGTTGGATAATCAGGTTGAGCAAGAGTTAATTGAGTTAGTGGTTAATTTAACCAAGGCCGTGATTCAAACTGAGTTAAAAACCAATCCAGAAATTATTTTACAAACAGTCAAAAAAGCGGCGGAATATTTACCTTTTAATACTCAGCAATGCCAATTATTGGTAAACCCAGAGGATTTTGATCTAATCCAATCTAGCTATGGAGAAAAAGAACTAGAACGACGTCAGTGGCATTTGCATAGCGATCCTAACATTGCCCGTGGTGGTATTGAAATTAAAACAGAGTTATCGAGCGTAAGTTATACGCTGGAACAAAGAGTTAAAGAAATTCTTGAACAATTTAGTTCGCCATCTAATTAAGTGATCTGCAATGAGCTTAACATTAAGTGAAAGATTACATCATTACCAAAAAAAAATTATTCAGAGTAAACCTCAGGTGGCTGGTCGTTTAACCCGTGTTATTGGCTTAACACTTGAGGCGATTGGCTGTCAGGCTGCGGTGGGCAGTTTATGTATGGTTGAATCTAACACCGGCTTTATTGACGCAGAAGTGGTTGGCTTTGAGGGGGATAAAATTTATTTAATGCCGTCTGAAAATATACAAGGCATATTACCCGGAGCTAAAGTGATTCCGCAGGTTAGCCAGTCACAATTACAATTGAGTATGGATTTATTAGGTCGGGTTGTTGATGCACGAGGTCAGCCACTTGACGGATTGGGTAAAATTCCAGCCAATCCAGAACAAACTAAACCCGCATCCAAACTAAATCCTTTACACCGAAAACCTATTTCCCAGCCGTTAGATGTCGGTATTCGAGCCATAAATAGCATGTTAACAGTTGGTATGGGACAACGAATTGGCTTATTTGCTGGCTCTGGTGTGGGTAAAAGTGTGTTGTTAGGTATGATGACACGCGGTACCGCTGCAGATGTGATAGTGGTTGGCTTAATTGGTGAACGTGGCCGCGAAGTTAAAGAATTTATTGAAGAAATTTTAGGTAAAGAGGGTCGTAGTCGCTCTGTGGTGGTAGCTGCGCCAGCCGATAATGCGCCGTTGATGCGTTTAAAAGGTTGCGAAACTGCATTAACGATTGCTGAATATTTTCGTGATCAGGGATTAAATGTATTACTGCTGGTGGACTCAATTACCCGTTATGCGCAAGCTCAACGTGAAATTGCACTGGCAGTTGGTGAACCGCCAGCCACTAAAGGTTATCCACCTTCGGTATTTGCTAAATTACCTGCGTTAGTTGAACGTGCCGGAAACGGTGGTGACGGACAAGGTTCGATTACCGCTTTTTTTACCGTATTATCGGAAGGTGATGATATGCAAGATCCGATTGCAGATGCATCGCGTGCAATTTTAGACGGCCATATTGTTTTATCACGTGAATTGGCGGATGAAGGTCATTATCCGGCAATTGATGTAGCTAAATCTATCAGCCGGGTTATGCCGGCCGTGACCAGGGATGAACACCAGCAGCAAGCCAGAATTGTAAAGCAGCTTTATTCTAATTATCAAAACAGTAAAGATTTAATTGCGATAGGGGCTTATAACAAAGGCAGTGATCCTACCATTGATGCTGCGATTAAAATTAAACCTAAAATGGATAAGTTTTTACAGCAAGGAATGAAAGAAGTGATTACTTACGATGATTGTTTATCTCAACTGGCTAACTTAACCAGCGCATTCAGAGCTTAATTTAGGAGTGAATGAATGCAATATAAGCAGCTTAAACTCATCGCCGAAAACGAGCAGAATAAAGAAGATAAATTAGCTCAGCAATTTGCCGAAGCTCAACAAGCATTAACTGCGCAGCAAGAAAAACTGAGTGCGCTTATTCAGCACCAGCGCAGTTATATGAATAATATGCATAAAAATGCGCAAGGCGGTATTAAACCCGAGCAATTATTAAGGTTTCAAAATTTTATCGCGCAACTCGATAAAGCTTGCACTCAACAAAGAGGCACAATCCAAAAAGCGCAAAAAGTGGTTGATCAACGCCGCGCACTTTGGCTCGCCCAGCAAAGAAAACGAAAATCGGTTGAATTACTGCTCGAAAAACAAGAGCAACAGTACCTGCATAAGCAAAATAAACAGGAACAAGCCCTGTTAGACGAGTTTTCACAAAATCAATTCAGACAAAAATACTAAGTTGGTATAAATCTTGAAATGACTATAAAAGTCATGATTAAGTGTCAAAAATATGTTTTTTATATTTTTAACCTGTTGATATAAATATATTTATAATATCTTTTTGATTGGATAGGAAAATACCATGCAGTATCTTGCCAGTGTTCAGACAAATGTTGCCGCTTCTGTTAAAAGTGCCGTTCAGCCTGCTGGGCAAAGTTCGGGTTTATTATCGTCTGAGCAGGATTTTTCGGATATTTTAAAAGCGCATAACCTTAAACAATCTACCGCTAAACAAACAAGCAGAGAGCAAGCATTAGTTGCTGATAATAAAGCTAGATCGGCAGATGATAATTTATCGCCTGGTTCAAACTCGCCTGCAAAAGCAGACTCTCAATTAGTATCGAATCGACAATCACAGTCGCAAAACGAATCGCGAAATTTAGAACAAAAACTGGCTGATCAGCAGGCAGAACCAAAATCAAATAAAGCAGAGTCAGCTGAAACTTTAGCGGATAATAAATTATCAAAGGCAGAAAAAACCAATAAATCAGTTCAGCAGCCTGATTCAAAAGACTCAGCATTATCATCAACTCAAAATGACAATGGTTTTACACTGGCGCAAAAAGACTCAGATTTAAAGCAAGATGATTTTGATTTTCTTAATTTTTTACAGTCAGCCAATAATAGTAAAGCAAAATTAAGCAAACAACCGGAAAATAGTAAAAATACAGAGCAGGATGCAGCTAAACTAAAACAAGATAATCAGCAGGAAAATAGTGCAGAATCTGAGTTAATGGTGAATGCAGAAAAACAAGCGGCAGGTCAAAAATTAGGGGTTGCCACTGAAACGAAATCTGATACTAAAGGGCAACTAACAGGGCAAAATATTGAAAAATCAGCCGCTACTGAAAGTGAAAAACTAAACCAGAAAACATCGGCTAAAGCTGAAATAAAGCAAGAAGATGCTCAGCTTAAAGCTCAAACTGAGAGTAAAACACATATTGCTGATGCGGCGAAATCTGCTGAACAAAAAGCGCAAACTCAATCGACAGATAAATCTGATAATGCATCTTCTTTATTGGTGGATAAAAAATTAGCAGAACAAAAGCGAACAGATAAAAAGTCAGAGCAAAAAGCTGAACAATTAGATGAGAAATTAACTGAAAAATCTACCAAAGAAAATAAAGGGGCAAATGGCTCAGTAGAACAAGCTCAATTAACTACAGCAGAACAAGTTAATAGCAAAGCAAGCTCAGAAAAAGCGCAACAAACTAGCAAAAAAGATGCTGTGAAAGCGCAAGCTCAAACTCAAACGGTTAATCAGGATAAGGCGATTAACTCAGAAACTACTATTAATAAAGATAATCCGCAGCTAGATACAAAATTGGCTGATAAATCTGCGGCTGAGCAAGTTAAAACTCAAGTTCAATCAGCAACCCAAAATAGTAAAACAGAATCTTCTGCTAACAAGCAGGCTGATACCAAAACAAGTGTCAAAGATTCAGCAATCGAGAATATAAAAACCAAAGAGCAAGCGCTAAATACTGAACTTAAACCGGACGATAACAAAGCTGAGTTGGCGGATAAACAAAGCCAAATGCAGGATTTAATGAATCAGCAAATTAGCAGTGGCCAAACCAAAGCCGCAGAGCAAAATACAGAGACTAAAACTCAGCATATTCAAACTGTGCAGCAAATCCACAAACAAGAGCAGGCAGTACAGGCTGATAAAGGGGTTGAAAAACAACAAAGCATTCAGCAACAGCTTAAAGAGCAAATTAATTTAACCAAAAACGATGCGGCCTCTGCACTTAATGATTCGGTCAAATATATGATCAATAGTCGAATTCAGTCAGCAGAAATCCGCATTGATCCGCCAGAACTGGGCAGTATGCAAATTAAAATTCAGATGAATGGCGACCAGGCTAGCGTGAGCATCGTGGTGCAAAACCAACAAGCTAAAGAATTATTGGATCAGTCAGTGCCTAAATTAAGAGATATGTTAGATCAGCAAGGGATTCAACTTGGTGAGTCAAATGTATCGGAGCAGGGCAATAATGGCCGCGGAGAATCAACAGCTAAAGGGCAGGGAAACGGCGGACAAAATGCTAACGGTCAGCAAAGTAATGAAGACGAAGAAATAAATATTCAACAAAATATTACGAACGGCCACTTAGGTGCGGTAGACTATTATGCATAAGCTTAACGATGCAGTATAACTGATTGCATTTTAAGCAATTAATTTACATATTAAAACCCGATTTCAGGTTTTACTGTTATACTCAAGAATAAAATTAATTAGCCGTTTGAATTGTCTTAATCGGATAAATTGACAGTTATATTCAAGTATTAGTGTGGAGTTTGCTATGGCAGCGCAACCAGAAGAATTACAAGTAGAAGAAAAACCAGCCGGGAAAGGCAAACTATTCATTATTATTGGGGTTATTGTCGTTTTATTATTAGCTGCTGGTGGATACTTTTTACTGTCGGGAGACTCAGCAGAACCTGCACCAGCCACAATCGAGAGTTTAGACGAAGCGAATCCGGCAAATGGTGCGACAGCTGGTGATGTACAGATGGGCTCTGCATTATATGTCGCTATGCCACGTCCTTTTGTATTTAATGTACCGGGCAGTCAACGGGATAGGTTAGTTCAAATTAAAGTTCAGCTATTGGTTCGCGGCGCACAAAATGAAGAAACGACTAAAAAACATATTCCATTAATTGAAGGGACTTTATTGCGTATATTTAGTGGGGCAAGTGCAGATCAATTAGGTACAACTGCAGGTAAAGAAGCATTAAAAAATGACTCTTTAAAAGCAGTTCAGGATGAAATGCTAAGCATTACCGGTAGAACCGTGATTGAAAAAGTGCTGTTTACTGGTTTTGTAATGCAATAGTGATTGAAAACCTATGAGTGATTTATTATCCCAAGACGAAATTGACGCGCTCTTACATGGTGTTGACGACGTTGAAGAAGAAGACATAGATGAAAGTGCCGGCACACCCGGTAGCGGTGTTGCTAGCGCGTCAGAATATGATTTTTCGTCTCAGGACAGAATTGTTCGCGGGCGAATGCCAACGCTTGAAATTGTAAACGAACGTTTTGCCAGACACATGCGGATCAGCTTATTTAACATGATGCGCCGCACCGCAGAGGTGTCGATTAATGGCGTACAAATGATTAAGTTTGGCGAATATGTACATACTTTATTTGTGCCGACCAGTTTAAATATGGTGCGTTTTCGTCCACTCAAAGGCACAGCGCTTATTACCATGGAAGCCAGATTAGTGTTTATTCTGGTGGATAACTTTTTTGGTGGTGACGGGCGTTACCACGCAAAAATTGAAGGTCGTGAATTTACCCCAACTGAACGCCGAATCATTCAAATGTTGTTAAAGCTGGTATTTGAAGATTATAAAGAAGCTTGGGCGCCGGTAATGGATGTTTCTTTTGAGTATCTGGATTCAGAAGTTAACCCAGCAATGGCGAATATTGTTAGCCCGACAGAAGTTGTTGTTATCAGCTCTTTTCATATTGAACTGGATGGCGGTGGCGGCGATTTCCACATTTGTTTACCTTATTCAATGTTAGAGCCTATCCGTGAATTATTAGATGCGGGTGTGCAAAGCGATAAAGAAGATACAGATTTACGCTGGAGTAAAGCTCTACGCGATGAAATTATGGATGTTCAGGTGGATGTTGCTGCTAAATTGTTAGACTTTGAACTAACATTAGCCGAAATTATGGAGCTACAGGCGGGTGATGTGATTCCGGTTGAAATGCCAGAAACCTTAACTGTATTTGTAGAAGACTTGCCGACTTACCGAGCCAAAATGGGTCGTTCTCAAGATAATATCGCAGTACAAATTACTGAAAAAATTAAACGGCCACAGTCAGTTAAATCTGAGTTACAGATGGTTACACGTGGTGGCCGACGAATTGACGCAGAAGCAGAGCTTCGCGAGCTAGAAGATTTTGATTCTTAGTATCAAACAGAGAGTAAATTATGACAGATGAAATGGATGATTGGGCAGCGGCAATGGCCGAGCAAGCCGAATCAGAAGCACAAGCCGAAGCTGCCGAAAAAGGTGAAGCTCAGGTTGCAGAGTTAGAAGAGTTAAGCGAAAACGCAGCACCCATTAGCGCAGAAGAAAAACGCAAACTCGATACAATTTTAGATATTCCGGTGACTATTTCGATGGAAGTTGGCCGGAGTAAAATCAGTATCCGTAATTTATTACAGTTAAATCAGGGATCCGTGGTTGAGTTAGATCGGGTTGCTGGTGAACCTTTAGATGTATTGGTTAATGGCACTTTAATTGCCCATGGAGAAGTTGTTGTAGTAAACGATAAATTTGGTATTCGCCTAACGGATGTTATTAGCCAAATTGAGCGGATTAAAAAGCTTAAGTAATGAAAATTTTTGCCATCGCTGCCAGTTTATCGCTATTTAATTTTAGTTCATTAGTTTATGCTCAGCAGGGAGCAGTAGAGTCGTCTACGCCAAATATCGCGGGTACTATACCTACTTTGCTAGTCGGTTTAGTCGTTATGCTGGGGTTAATTTATTTATTGGCTGGATTAGCTAAAAAAACAAATTTTATGCAGCTAAAATCCCCCGGCATGAAGGTGTTGTCTGTATTGCCTTTATCTGGCCGCGAAAAAATGATGATAGTCGAAGTTGGTAAACAACAGTTGTTGATTGGGGTGACAGCACAGTCTATCCAATTGATTAAAGAACTGGATGAACCCATTAAAATGCCGCAGCAGGATTTTAAACACACTTTGAGTAAGTTTATGCAGCCTCAACAAAAAGATAATAAGAACGATTAAATTATGCGTAAATTCAGCCCGATTTGGATTTTTTTAGGTGGACTGCTATTCAGTTCTCTTTTTTTCAGCTCGATTGCAATTGCTGAACCCGGATTACCGGCATTAACCATAACGGATAATCCAGACGGCGGGCAGAATTACACCATTACCCTGCAAGTTTTAGCTTTAATGACAATGCTGAGCTTTTTGCCAGCCATTGTGATTATGATGACTTCGTTTACTCGGATTATTATTGTATTAGGTATTTTAAGACAAGCAATTGGTTTACAGTCATCTCCGCCAAATCAGGTGTTAGTTGGTATCGCACTATTTTTAACATTTTTTATTATGAGCCCAGTGCTGGAACAAATTAATGATGAAGCTTTGCAACCTTACATTGCTGAAGAAATAACCATTCAGCAAGCTTTTACTAAAGCCCAAGAGCCAATGAAAGCATTTATGCTTCAGCAAACTCGGGTTAAAGATATTGCTACTTTTGCTGAAATTGCCGGTTATGAAAACTTAAACGGGCCGGAAGATGTGCCAATGCGGGTTTTAATTCCAGCATTTGTCACCAGTGAGTTAAAAACTGCGTTTCAAATTGGTTTTATGTTATTTATTCCGTTTTTGATTTTGGACTTAGTGGTTGCTTCTGTATTAATGGCTATGGGTATGATGATGTTATCGCCGATGATGGTATCTTTGCCGTTTAAACTTATGTTATTTGTCTTAGTAGATGGCTGGAATTTAACTATGGGCACGCTGGCAACCAGCTTTGGTGTCGGCACTTAACTTGATCTAACAAAGAGGCGTTTTATGCAACCAGAAGTCTTTGTTGATATTTTGCAAGAAGCCATGTTCATGGTGATTTTGCTGGTTAGTTTAGTGATTGTTCCGAGCATGATAGTCGGCTTGATTGTCGCCGTATTTCAGGCTGCAACCTCTATTAATGAGCAAACATTAAGCTTTTTACCTCGTTTATTAGTCACTTTGGCGGCGATTATTTATGGTGGCCATTGGGGCATAAATAAGATGATGGAATACACCATAGATATGTTTATGCGTGTACAGCAAGTGGTTGGCTAGATGGAGTTTTCTACAACATTAATCATGCAATGGTTGGCCGATTTAATGTTGCCTTTTGTTCGTATTTCTGCACTTTTATTTGCAATGATAGGTTTTAGCGGCAGAAGTGTCTCAACTAAAGTCAAAGCTTTATTGGCTTTAATGATAGCTTTTTTGGTCGCGCCTACTATCCCATCTCCCGGTTTTATTGAGCTGTTTTCGTTAACTGGATTTTTGCTGGTTATTCAGCAAATTTTAATCGGTGTTGCAATTGGTTTTATCTCTCAAATTTTTCTAAATACTTTTGTCATGGCAGGTCAGGCAATTGCAGTACAAACGGGTTTAGGTTTTGCGACTTTAGTCGATCCGGTTAACGGCATTAATACTGCGGCAATTGGTCAGTTTTATGTCATTCTGGCTACCTTAGTTTTTTGGGCGGTTGATGGCCATTTAACGATGATCAAAATGATCGCGCTCAGCTTTGAAGCTATGCCGGTTGGGACATGGTTGTCTGTTGAACAAATTTATAAAGTGGTTGAGTGGGGTAAATGGCTATTTTTAGCGACAATTACTTTAGCGCTAACCCCAATTACCGCGATGTTAATGGTGAACTTTACCTTTGGTATTATGACCCGAGCAGCGCCTCAGCTTAATATTTTTTCTATTGGTTTTCCGGTGACTCAAATTACGGGTTTAATTGTCGTTTGGATTAGTTTGTCTGTCTTTATGCTGCATTTTGATACGATTTGGCAAGATGCAGCATATTTAATGTGTGATATTTTAGGTTGTTAAAGGCGTAAATTATGGCAGCAGAAGACGACGGTCGCACGGAAGACCCCACCTCCAAAAAACTGGAAGACGCCCGAAAAAAAGGGCAGCTTCCGCGTTCCCGTGAACTGGGTACTATGATGGTATTGGTTGGCGGCGGCTTAGGTTTTTTATTATATGGCCATTATTTGGCAACTGCTTTATTTGCTATATTTCAGGAAGGATTTAAGTTAGAGCGTGAAGATGCTTTTGATATGTCGCGTATGTTTGTACAGATGGAAAGTCTGTTGTACGAGGTGGCTTGGCCTTCAATTGCTTTAATTGCCGTACTAGTCGTATTTGCTGTAATCGGCAATATTGCTTTGGGTGGCTACAATTTTTCCACTCAAGCGATGGCGCCTAAGTGGAGCAAAATGAATCCGATTAATGGTTTTAAACGAATTTTTGGGGTTCAGGGACTGGTTGAGCTGGTTAAGTCTATCGCCAAAGTTGCAGTCATAATTGGCACGGCTTATCTGTGTTTTAACTTATTTTATGAAGAGTTATTACACATTAATGTTGATGCTATGCCGCAGGGCTTATTTAAAGCGTTAGAAATTCTAATTTGGGTATTTTTAATTTTAAGTAGTTCGCTCATTATTGTTACTGTGATTGATGTACCGTATCAGCTTCATCAGAATAATGAACAGCTTAAAATGACCAAACAAGAAGTCAAAGATGAGCATAAAAATGCTGAGGGTGATCCGATAGTAAAAGGGCGGATTAGAAAAGCTATGTTTCAGGCTTTTCAGCGTAGGATGATGCAAGAGGTGCCTAAGGCTGATGTAGTTGTGACTAACCCGACTCATTTTGCGGTTGCATTAAAATACGACCCTAATGGTAACCGAGCGCCGACTTTAGTGGCTAAAGGGGTGGATGAAATGGCGCTGCATATTCGTAAAATTGCCGAAGCGCATGAAGTGCCTATTTTAACCGCGCCTATGTTAGCCCGTGCTATTTATCACACCACCGAGTTTGAACACGAAGTCCCCGAAAAGCTGTTTGCCGCGGTTGCACAAGTATTAGCTTATGTATTTGCGCTTAAAGATTATAAAAAAGGTAAAGCTAAAAAACGGCCTAAGCAATTTAGCCCTAGTAAATTACCAATTCCTCCGGATATGCGCTATTAATCTCAGGTCTGGATTGATTCTTCTGAACATTATTTAATTAAAGCACTCGGATAGAAACCGAATAATTTCTGTGATTTCAACAATGTAATTTTTTCATTTAACGTCAGCCAAAATTACATTTCAAAAAAATTAACACGTCAAAAACAATCAACCAAAAGTGTTGTAGTTTATTGTTTTTATTTGATATTTATTTTTTGGCACATTTATTGTTATTGCTACTGTAACCTAAAGTGAACGATTTTAGGTGCTTCAAACTGAAAATGGAGATTTTTAAAATGAAAAAACAGTATTTAATGACAATGTTTGCCGGTTCATCTTTATTATTATCTGGTTTGGCTCATGCCGATTCCTCAACAGGTGTTGATCATAATGGTTTGTATGTGGGCGCTGGTTATGGCTTGTTAAAAGTTAAAGGTGATGATGAGTTTGATGATGAAGACAATGCAGTCAATGTATTTGCTGGTCTGCAGTTTAACCAAATTTTATCGATAGAAGGTGGTTATATTGATTTTGGTGAATACGGTAATGATGTTTTTAACTCATCAGTAGATGGTTATACATTGGCATTAAAAGCGGGTATTCCGTTGCATGAAAGAATTACTTTGTATGCAAAAGGTGGCCAGCTCTGGTGGCAGTCGGATTTAAGTAATACCAACGATAGTGAAGATGTCGACGGTCAGGACTTATTTTATGGTGTTGGCGCTTCATTTGCTTTAACAGAAAGTTGGGACTTAAATCTTGAATATACCCGTTTTGATTTAGAGTTTGAGCGAGATGAAATCGGTATTTTTGCGGAAATTGACGATTTAGATACCGAGGTTGATTATGCCGGTATTTCTCTATCGTATACCTTTTAATTAAATAACATAAGAGTAAGAGCTAACTCGAATTTTGAGTTAGCTCAGTTTTAAATTAAAGCCAAGGTAAGTTCACTCATTTTATTTAAAAAATTGAAATTGTTACCGAGTTAACAATCTGACAAAGCAAGCTATAAAATCACTAGATTGTCAGCAAGTTTTGCAGTTAGATATAGGTAAGCCAAAATATCAACCTATGTAGCCAGTTTATCAGGCAAAGTGGAATGATTCGCCAGTAGCAAGGGAGCTTCATAGGTGAATTGAATCAGGTCAAGGAGGTCATCATGTTTAATCACGTCATAAAAAAAATTACCCCAGTTCATTTGCGTAAACAATTATTCTCAGTAGCTTGTTTATCTGGTTTGGTTTTCACAAATACGAGTTATGCCAATACTGAAAATTTTCAGGCTAAAACTCCAGAAAGTATTTTATTTGATATGGTGAGTGCAAGAGCTAAAGCACTTGCAGAAAAACCTTATCAAGAAGCAAAACCTATTGAGTTGCAAGCGCTAACAGATATTGATTATCAAGCTTATCGAGCTATCCGGTTTAAAGCAGAAAATGCGCTTTGGCGTAATCAAAGTTTATTTGAAGTTCAATTTTTTCATCCAGGCTTTTTATATAAACAACCTGTTACGATTGAAACGGTAAATGAGCAGGGTGATGCGACTAAAATTCCATTTAGTCCAGACGCATACCGATACGAACAAACCGCAGCCCCGCTTGAAAAGCTAATAAAAGAGCAATTAGGTGCAACTCAGTTAGGCCATGCAGGTTTTCGAGTGCATTTCCCGCTCAATACACAGGAATATAAAGATGAAGTGGCTGTTTTCCAGGGCGCTTCTTATTTTAGATTAGTTGGACCTAATCAAATTTATGGCTTATCTGCACGAGGTTTAGCGATTGATACTGCGGCTGCATCAGGTGAAGAGTTTCCAACTTTTAAACAGTTCTGGTTGGTAAAACCCAAAGAAAATCAAAGCAATTTAGTGATTTATGCATTATTGGACAGCCCATCTGTAGCTGGCGCTTATCGTTTTAATTTACAAGCTGCGGCGACTACTAAACTCAAAGTCGAAGCGCGTTTATTTGCCCGCCAGGATATTCAAAAATTGGGTATTGCGCCACTGACCAGCATGTTCCATCACGGCGAAAATACAAATCGGTTTGTGGATGACTTTAGACCTGAAGTGCATGATTCGGATGGTTTATTAATGCAGGCAAGTGATGGTCAATGGACTTGGAGACCATTAACTAATCCTAAAGAATTACGAGTAACTTCATTTGTATACACTAATCCTAAAGGGTTTGGCTTATTGCAGCGGGATAGAGATTTTAACCATTATTTAGATGCTGAAGCGCATTATGGTAAGCGCCCAAGTATTTGGATTGAGCCAGATAATGATTGGGGAGACGGTCGAATTGAGCTAGTTGAAATTCCAACTAATACTGAAACCAATGACAATATAGTGAGCTACTGGGTGTCGGATCAAAAACTCAAAGCGGGTCAAACTCGAAACTTTAGTTACACTTTAAGCACTTTTGATTCTAGTTTAATGCAACACCAACAAGCTCAGGCTATCCGAACCCGTAATGGCTGGGCGGCTTTGCCGGGTGAAAATAATCCGCCACCTAAATCTAAACGTCAGTTTATTGTTGATTTTAAAGGTGGCGACTTAGAAAACTTATCTGAAAAATTACCGTTAAACGCAGATTTAGCTTTATCGGGTGGGTCTTTTGAAGATTTAACTGTGACTAAATTGCCGGAGAATCAAGGCTGGCGTGTCAGTTTTAAAATTTCACCAAAAGATAAACCTGTGATTGATATGCGCTTATCACTTAAATTAAGAGATCAACAAATCAGCGAGGTATGGAACTATGTTTGGTATACCAATGACGCATCATAATAAAATTGCCGAGCAAGTCGGCGGACAAATACGCTTCAAATTAGCCAGAAAGCTCTTATTTGTTAGCTTAGTGATTGCTACAGCTGTTTACGGCATCTGGATTATGTTTGATATTTTAAGTTCAAATGGCACAACCGGATTAGAGTTTACGCTGTTGGTATTATTTGGCATTACTTTTAGCTGGATTGTTAGTGCATTTTGGAGCGGGGCACTGGGTTTTATTTTACAGTTGTTTAAATTAGACCCATTAACTTTAAAACGCCAAGTTAAACCAAATTTTAACCCGATGGCGGTGTCTAGCAAACATAAAACGGCAGTGGTTATGCCGATTTATAATGAAGATACTAAACGAGTTATTGGCGGCTTTGAAGCTTGTATTCGCTCATTAGCACAATTAAATAAACTGCATAACTTTGATTTTTATTTGTTAAGTGATACACAAGACAGCACAATTGCTACCGCAGAACGTAATGCATGGGGTGGTTTATGTGAACGCTTAGGCGAATTATCTGAGCATGTTTTTTACCGTCGCCGCAGCGATAATAAATCTCGAAAAGTGGGTAACCTAACCGATTTTTGTGAACGTTGGGGCAGCCAATATGAACACATGATAGTGCTGGATGCCGACAGTGTGATGACTGGCGAATGTATGCTGAATTTAGTAAATGCGATGGAGCAAAACCCTCAGGCGGGTTTGATTCAGACGGTTCCTATCCCTGTGCGGCAACAAACCTTTTTTGGCCGTTTTTTACAATTTGCTGCGCAGTTATATAGCCCGATGTTAGCAACTGGTTTAGCGTTTTGGCAAACCGATGGTGCAAATTACTGGGGTCATAATGCGATTATTCGTACCAAAGCTTTTATGCAAAATTGTGGTTTGCCGGAGTTAACGGGTAAAGGGGCTTTTGGCGGAGAAATTTTAAGTCACGATTTTGTTGAAGCGGCGTTGTTATACCGTTCAGGCTGGCAGGTGATTTTACTGGCCGATTTAGAGGGCAGTTATGAAGAAGTGCCAAGTAATATCTTAGATTATGCAGTGCGTGATCGCCGTTGGGTACAAGGTAATATTCAACACCTTGCATTATTACCGGCTAAAAAACTTAAATGGATGAATAAGTTTCACTTTTTATTAGGTGCTGTGGCTTATATTTCGTCTTTAATTTGGTTATCTATGCTGCTTTTAAGCTCAATTGATGCGGTTGCCAGAGCATTAACCAGTAATGTATTTTTTGAGCAGGCTTATCAATTATTCCCAACTTGGAAAATCGCCAAAACCGAGTTAATTTACTCCCTGTTATTTTTAACCTCTGGTTTATTATTATTACCCAAAGTAATGGGGTTAATTATTGCCTTGGTGCATCGCAGAGCTGAGTTTGGTGGTGTGTTTAAGCTCATTTTTGGTTTTGTTATCGAAACTATATTTGCCATTGTAATTGCGCCTATGATGATGGTTTTTCACGCTTATTTTGTTGTATGCGTATTTATTGGCCGTAAAGTGAGCTGGGATGCGCAAGCCAGAGAAGGGCGAATGGTGCCTTGGAAAGAGGCATTTAATTATACTTTAATGGCGACTTTAATTGCTGCTGTATGGGGTGGAATAACCTATTATTATGCACCGGTTTTTTTCTGGTGGATGACACCTGTATTATTTGGTTTAGTGATTGCAGCGCCCATTATTCGTTATTCAAGTAGTTTGCGATTAGGCCGTCTATGCTACCGAATGGGGATTTTTATCAGCCCGAGTGAAACCGCTGAAGATGCTGTGTTAGTTGATTTAAAACATAAACTGGATAAATTACCGGAACAGTTCAGTTATGTGCACCCTGATCCTCAACTTCCACCGGAATACAAAGGCTGTATGCCAATACAAAGCTTTAATTCGACTAAAAAAATTGTTGAACCTGCATTAACTTAAAATTAATAAGCCAGACTGAATAAGTCTGGCTTATATACTTAACCTCAACATTAGCAAACGAACTTAAACTCAAAATTAGTTAACTTTATTTTATAAAATCAATTTTATGAGTGGTGACTTCAAGGCTTTTTTGGAATTGTTTAGGGGTGAGACCCATTAAAGATTTAAATTCTTTAGTAAAATAACTTTGGTCACAAAATCCGCATTGAGTTGCGGTTAAGCTAATATTTTGCCCCTCACGTAATAATTTACAGGCCGCGGCAATTCGTGTTTTTTTGATAAATTGGCTGGGAGAACAAGCGAAACGAGCTTTGAACTGGCGCTCAAATGTACTAATTGACATGTGTAGTTGTTTTGCCAAAATTCCAATATCAATATTTTCACTGAAATTTTGCTGAATATAGCCTACGGTATCTTTAAATTGGCTATAAGGCTCCAATTGTTTATCGGCTAACGATAAATCTCGGGTAATGCCTTCAATCCCAACTGTTTCACCTAAGCGGTTAATTAAAGGTGATTTTGTGGTTACATGCCAACGCATTTTGCTTGAGTTGCCGGGGATTAGCTCAACAATATTGGCAATTGCCTGACCGGTTTGCATGATATGCTGATCATCCTGCTGAATTTTTTCGCCAATGCTTTTGGGTAAAATATCTAAATCGGTTTTACCTAAAATTTGGGTTAAATGATTAAATTGAAAATGTTCTAAAAATAATTGATTGGCGTATACAAACTGACCTTTTAAATTTTTAGCAAAATAGAAACAATCACTTAAAGTATCAAAAAGCTGACTGGGTCTGTCTAGTTGGTTTTGCTGATAAAATGCCAGCATCTCTATTTTATTTGCCATATACTTATCTTAAATGTTAAAAAAGAAACCTTTTATTGTCTTTTAAGTTACATTTGCTGATTTAGTTATAAAATTAGACTGAATTATTACAGAATTTCAACCAAGATCAAATGATACTTTAAGCATCAAATACAGACTGGAGAATTAAATGAGCAAAATTAGAATGGGAATGGTTGGTGGCGGCCAAGGGGCTTTCATCGGCGCAGTTCATAGAATCGCTGCTAATATTGATGGTCAAATTGAATTAGTCTGTGGCGCATTTGCCAGCAATGCCGAAAAATCCAAAGCATCCGGCCAAGCCTTATTTTTACCTCAAGACCGGGTTTATGGGGATTACCAAACTATGTTTGAGCAGGAAGCTCAATTACCGGCAGATCAGCGTATGCAGTTTGTTGCTATTGTAACGCCAAACCACATGCATTATCCGGTTGCAAAAGCGGCATTAGAAGCTGGATTTCATGTGTTATCAGATAAGCCGGCAACTTTGAATTTAGATGAAGTTAAATCACTGAAAAAAATTGTTGAACAAACCGGATTATTATACGGATTAACACATACATATTCGGGTTACCCACTGGTTAAACATGCTCAACAAATGGTTGCCAATGGTGAAATTGGCCAAGTGCGTAAGGTAATGGTTGAGTATATTCAGGGTTGGTTATCTGAGCAGGAAAGTGCAGATAATAAACAGGCAAGCTGGCGTACCGATCCGGCGCGCTCCGGTATTTCTGGTTGCATGGGCGATATTGGTAGCCATGCAGCGCATTTAGCTGAATATATTTGCGGTAAACAAATCACGCATGTTTGTGCTGAGTTATCTACTTTTGTTGAAGGCCGCAGATTAGATGATGACGGCATTGTTTTACTCAAAATGCAAGATGGCGTTAAAGGGACTTTACAAGCTAGCCAAATCTCTGCCGGTGAAGAAAATAATTTAACCATTCGTATTTATGGTGAAAAAGCCGGACTTGAATGGCGTCAGCAAGAACCAAACAGTTTAATGGTTAAACCGTTATCGGGTGCAATGCAAATTTTACGAACTGGTTTGGTTAACTCCCAAAATGCGCTTGATTCAACCCGCACTCCGGCAGGGCATCCAGAAGGTTATTTAGAGGCTTTTGCCAATATTTATAAAAACTTTGCTGTGGCCGTGGGAGATTTTGCTCAGGGTAAGTCAATTGATCCTAGAGTATATGATTTTCCATCTATTGACGATGGCGTTCGTGGGATGGCGATTGTGCAGTCTTTTGTTGACAGCAGTAATACCGAAACAAAATGGTTTGATATTAAACCGCTGCTTACCGATTAATAGCTTAAATTTTAAGAGGACAAAATTATGAAAACATTAAAAGGGCCGGCTATATTTTTAGCTCAGTTTGCCGGTGATGAAGCGCCGTTTAATACGCTGCCAAATATTTGTGAATGGGTTGCCAGTTTAGGTTATAAAGGCATTCAGATCCCGTCTTGGGATAAACGTTTATTTGATTTAGAAAAAGCAGCAACCGATTTAGATTATTGCCAGCAGGTGCAGTCAATTGTAGCCGAACACGGTCTTGAAATTACAGAATTATCAACACATTTGCAGGGACAGTTAGTTGCTTGCCATCCGGCTTATAACGATCTGTTTGACGGATTTGCACCGGCTGAATATCACGGTAATCCAACAGCAAGAACTGAATGGGCTACACAGCAAATGATGTTTGCCGCTAAAGCCAGTAAAAATTTAGGGTTAACTGCACATGCGACTTTTTCTGGCGCATTGTTATGGCATACGGTTTACCCTTGGCCGCAGCGTCCGGCTGGATTAGTTGAAACAGGTTTTGCTGAGCTAGCTAAACGTTGGTTACCGATTTTAGATGCCTTTGATGAAGCTGGTTGTGATGTTTGTTATGAGTTGCATCCGGGTGAAGATTTACACGATGGCATTACCTTTGAACGCTTTTTAGCGGCAGTAGATAACCATCCTCGCGCGAATATTTTGTATGATCCAAGTCACTTTGTGTTACAGCAACTTGATTACCTTGAGTTTATTGATATTTATCATGACAGAATCAAAGCTTTTCATGTTAAAGATGCTGAATTTGTACCAAATGGTAGAGCCGGTGTTTATGGCGGGTATCAAGGTTGGGTCGACAGACCGGGACGTTTCCGCTCTTTAGGTGATGGTCAGGTTGATTTTAATGGTATTTTCAGCCGCATGGCAAAATACGATTTTGCTGGTTGGGCGGTACTTGAATGGGAATGTTGCCTTAAACATCCTGAAACAGGCGCGGCAGAAGGTGCGCCGTTTATTGCTAAACATATCATTAATGTAACTGAAAAAGCATTTGATGATTTTGCCGCTGCCGGAATTGATGAAAACTTTAATAAAAAAGTTTTAGGTCTAAACTAGTGATTAAGCAGTGGTGAGCAACCACTGCTTTTTTAAAGTAAATTCAACAATTTTAAAAACACTAACAAGAGAAAAATAAAATGAATAATATCAATCAATCAAGAATCTTCTTGGCTTGTTGTGTTGCGCTTATTGTCACCGCGATGACATTTGCAATACGAGCAGGTATTTTAGGCCAGTTGGGGACTGACTTTGGGTTAACCGATACTCAATTAGGCTGGATTAACGGCATGGCATTTTTAGGCTTTCCAGTCGCTATGATGGTCGGCGGTTTGTTATATAACTTTTTAGGTGCGAAAAAACTGATGTTTTTAGCATTTTTCTGTCATTTATTAGGTTTAGTGTTAACTATGATGGCAGATGGTTTTGTACTGTTACTTTTATCCAGCTTTTTTGTTGGGTTTGCTAACGGTTCAGTTGAGGCTGGTGCAAATCCATTAATTGCCGAAATGTATAAAAACAACAAAACCACCATGCTTAATAAGTTCCATGTTTGGTTCCCGGGCGGGATTGTGATTGGGGCGATTACCTCTAACTTTATGACCGGATTAGATTTAGGCTGGCAATCTCAAATTGCGGTGATGATTTTACCTACCTTAATTTATGGTTGGTTGATGTTTGGTCAAACCTTTCCTAAAGATGATGAGGTGGAAACTTCAACCCCTGAAAATATCAAAGCTTTATTTACGCCTTTGTTTTTGTTTATGATTTTTTGTATGACATTAACAGCTATCACAGAGTTTGGGCCTCAGCAGTGGATTGATCGTATTTTAGGCTCAACCGAAGCTAATCCAATGCTTATTTTAGCAATGACAACCGGTGTTATGGCATTAGGGCGCTTTTTTGCAGGCCCACTGGTACATGCGCTTAATCCGGTTGGAGTATTATTAACGTCTGCGATTATTTCAACGCTGGGGATTTACTTATTAAGTATTGCGGCTGGTGGGTTAATTTATGTTGCAGCCATTGTATTTGCGCTTGGGGTGACTTATTTCTGGCCAACTATGATAGGCTTTATTAGTGAATACACGCCAAAAACAGGCGCACTTGGCATGTCATTAATGGGCGGTGCTGGTATGTTTTCGGTGAGTATGTGGAATCCGGTGATTGGTAATTGGATTGATGAAGGCCGAGTTGCAGCAGAACAAGCTGGAGCCATTGGTGCGCAGGCTGAAATTGTAGCCGGTCAGGTTACATTATCCAATATCATGTATTTCCCTATGGTATTAATTGTGTGTTTTGCCGGGTTATACTTTTTAACTAAAGGAAAACACCATAATGTGCATAATTCAGCTCAAGCTGATAATGCATAAAAACGCATACGCGTAACATCAACTCAAAAAACGGCATTGAATTGCCGTTTTTTGTTTTTATCTGGCGCTAGCTTTTATTTCTAGGTTATAAGTTTCGATTAAGATAATGATGCTGTGCCGCTAACTAGCACTTAACTGAGTTTGAATTTGTTTAAAAGTATCAAAGTTTTGAATAACTAGCTTAGCGAGTGTCGGGTCAAATTTTTTCCCACTTTGTTCTGTGACATAGTCTTTGATTTTATCCATTGGCCAAGCTTGGCGATAGCAGCTTGGTTCTGCCAAAACAGATAAAACGTCGGCTAAGCATACAATGCGTGCCTCTAGCGGAATTTCATCTGCACTTAATCCTTTGGGGTAACCTGTTCCGTCCCAGCTTTCGTGGTGAGCCTGTGCTATTTTTACTGCGGTTTGAGTTAATGGGTATTGGGAATGGGCGAGCAGGTTAGCGCCAGCGCTGCTATGTTGTTTAACAATTTGCCACTCATTTTGGTCTAATTTTGCTGGCTTATTTAAAATAGATTCGGGCACCATAATTTTACCTATATCGTGCAATGGCGCAGCATAAGCAATAGCCGAACAAATTTTTTGTTCGCAGCCAAAAAGCTCCGCTATTTTTTGGCTGAATAGCGCAACTTTTTTACCGTGTTCTCCAGCACAAGGGCTACGAGTTTCAATTGCATCACTTAATACTCTGATTAGCTCTATTTGTGCAGCTTCCATCTGTAATTTAAAGCTAATATTTTCAAAGTTCAGCGCCATATTTACCAAGTATAAGTTTAAACTGCTGAGTTGAAATTGAGTCAGTTTTATCGGATCTTTTAAAACAAAAACAGACTGGCTATATTCACTTTGGGCAGAAAAAATAATTTGGTAATTTTGGTGGGAAAGTGTTTTTTTCTGTTTAAACGAACGGCAAATAAGCGCATAAACTTGTGGCGGTAAATCTTTTAACGCGTTTAACTGAGTAAACTCACCTTGTTGACCTAATATTTGAAATTGTTCCTGTTGCGATACGATAGACGGCTCCAATTTGAGCACATGCAGTGCATCGTTAGATATTGTTAATAAATCGATTAATTGAATAAAGGTATGATTAGAAAATTCATGTGCAGACTCTGATAAACAATCGTTTGCTGCACTTTTTATTAAAACATTTAATTGGGTAAGCTGGTTTTCAAGGTTAATAATGTCCCGATAAGAGCGAATGGCGGTATAAGTGGTTGAGATGAGTTTATTGGCGGTCAATTCCGCTTTGTCTTTGTAATCATTGATGTCGTAAGTTTTAATGGCGTATTCTTCTAAGGTATGGCTGTCTTGGCCTGTACGCAAAATAATTCTGATTGAATGATTGTTTAGCGTTTCTCTTATCCAGCGGATTAGGGTTAATCCGGCATCGTGTGTTTCCATTACCACATCAATAAAAGCCAGTGCTATGTCTTTATGTTGGCTGAGGATTTGTTTGGCTTGTTGTGCCGAATAAGCACTGTATAATCGAATGTTTTTATTCTCGATCAACAAATTTTTGAGAACCAGTAAAGTCACCTGATGAATAAATTTATCATCATCAATCACTAATACTTTCCAATAGCCTTTACCGGTTGGGTTGTCGGATTGTTGAGTTGTGATATGTAAAAAATCATTTTCACCCATTGGATTTCACCTTGAATATTTTAGGCAAGCTACTTTAGGATAGTTCATATACTCAAGCTTGTATCCGTGATTGGGGTTTATTTGGAGTAAAGTGAAGTTGCAAAATACAATTATTATTACAGGTGGGGCGCAGCGTGTTGGTTTGGCCACCGCACTTGCATTAAAACAAGCAGGTGAAAACTTGGTGGTAACTTACCGCTCAGACAAACAAGGTGTTAAAACTTTACAGCAACATGGAATTTGTTGTATTCAGGCTGATTTTGCCACTCAAACAGGCATAGATGATTTTATTCGCCAAATAAAACAAAAAGTGAGTAGCATTAGGGCCATTATTCATAATGCCAGTGACTGGTGTGCTGAGTCGGATAAAATTGCGCCCAGTGAGCTAATGAATAAAATGATGCAAGTGCATGTGCAAGCGCCTTATCAAATCAATTTAGCCTTAGCTGATTTATTTTTAAATCATCAACTTGGCGACATTATTCATATCACGGATTATGCGGTGGAGAAGGGAAGTGATAAGCATATTGCTTATCTGGCAAGCAAAGCCGCGCTGGCTAATCTAACGCTTTCTTTTGCAAAAAAATATGCACCCAATATTAAAGTAAATACCATTGCTCCTTCGTTGATTGTATTTAACGAAACCGACTCTGCCGAGTACCGGGCAAAAACTTTACAAAAATCAGCGTTAGGTATTGAGCCGGGTATTCAGGAGATGGTCAAAGCCGTTGAATTTATTCTGGCCAGTGAATATATGACAGGGCGAACCTTGAAGTTAGACGGTGGCCGCCACCTTGTTTAGGATATTTGCCAGATTTAAGAAAACTGACATTTTAATCGGTTAGGCTAAAGATAAATTTCTAATCTCAGGGCTTTTTTATGTTATAATCGCGCGCAAGAAAGCGCGAAAATGGCAAGCTGTGATGGGATTTTTACCGAGCGTGCTTGCAAATCAGGTTTTCATCCCCAATATATCTGATATATATATGATGAATAGCGCTCTACATACGAATTCTGTATAATCGAATTAATCGATTTTTATCGTCTCAAAGCTGGCTAAATCAGCCGGTTTTGGTTAAATTTCTGATGTTTTGTTAAAACAATTGAAACCTATAGGATAGTTATACATGACTACTAAGCTGGAAAATTTACGTAAAGTAACCACAGTTGTTGCTGATACTGGCGACATTGAAGCAATTAAAAAATTCCAACCTCAAGATGCAACTACAAACCCTAGCTTGTTATTAAAAGCTGCTCAAATTCCTGAATATGTAAAATATATCGACGAAGCGATTGCTTGGGCGAAAACTCAATCTGATGATGTTGAACAACAAATTATTGATGCTGGTGATAAATTAGCAGTTAACATCGGTTTAGAGATTTTAAAAATCGTCCCAGGCCGTATCTCTACAGAAGTTGATGCACGCTTATCTTTCGATAAGGAAGGTTCATTAGCTAAAGCGCGTAAATTAATGAAGCTTTACAACGAAGCGGGTATCTCTAACGAGCGTGTATTAATCAAATTAGCTTCTACTTGGGAAGGTATCCAAGCTGCTGAAATTCTTGAGCAAGAAGGTATCAACTGTAACTTAACTTTATTGTTCTCATTTGCTCAAGCGCGTGCGTGTGCTGAAGCAGGTGCGTACTTAATTTCTCCGTTTGTTGGCCGTATTTTAGACTGGTACAAAAAAGCTGAAGGTAAAGACAGCTATGCACCATCTGAAGATCCAGGTGTTGTTTCTGTAACAAACATTTACAACTACTATAAAGAGCACGGCTATGAAACAGTTGTTATGGGTGCAAGCTTCCGTAACATCGACGAAATTACTGAGTTAGCAGGTTGTGACCGTTTAACAATTGGTCCTAACTTATTAGAAGAGTTAGAAGCAGTTGAAGGTGAATTACCAGTTAAATTAGCTTACGAAGGCGAAACTAAAGAGCGTCCAGCTCGTATGACTGAAGAAGAGTTCCGTTGGGAACACAACCAAGATGCAATGGCAACTGAAAAATTAGCTGAAGGTATTCGTAACTTCGCTGTTGACCAAAACAAATTGGAAGACATGCTTCGCGCTAAACTTTAATTTTTAAAGTCTATTTCGGAAATAAGGCGGTTTTAACCGCCTTATTTGTTCATAGCACATCATTTTTACGAGTTTAAACATGGCTTTATTTACCCAATTAAAAAGTTATCAAGCTTTGCAAGCTCATTTTGAGCAAGCTAAAAATTTACACATGCGCGATTTGTTTGCGCAAGATCCTGAGCGTTTTAACAAGTTTTCTGCTAAAGCTTGTGGTATCGAATTAGATTATTCTAAAAACCGCATCACAGATGAAACTAAAGCATTATTATTAGATTTAGCCCGTGAAGCTAAAGTTGAAGAAAAACGTGATGGCATGTTTAATGGCGCACGTATTAATACGTCAGAAAACCGTGCTGTATTACACACAGCTTTACGTAACAAGTCAGACAAAGAAGTATTAGTTGACGGTGTTGATGTAATGCCGGAAGTGCGCGCAACATTGGCTAAAATGAAAGCGTTTGTTGAAGAAGTGCATAACGGTGTTCGCACTGGTTACACAGGTAAAAAATTCACTGACGTATTAGCAATTGGTATTGGTGGTTCTTTCTTAGGTCCTAAGATCATGACCGAAGCATTAAAGCCTTATAAAGTTGAAGGTTTAAATGTACATTTTGTTGCTAACGTTGATGGTTCTCACATCCATGATGTATTAGCTAAGTTACCAATTGAAACTACGTTAGTTTTAATGTCTTCTAAGTCTTTTGGTACTCAGGAAACATTAAAAAATACATTAACTGCGAAAGACTGGTTCTTAAATAACGGCGGTAAATTTGAAGATATCGCTCAACACTTTATGTGTGTATCTTCAAACATTAAAGCTGCGACTGAGTTTGGTATGGACGAAGCCAATATCTTCCCAATGTGGGACTGGGTTGGCGGTCGTTACTCATTATGGTCAGCAATCGGTTTACCAATTGCATTAGCATTAGGCTTTGATAACTTTGAAGCTTTAATCGACGGTGCTTATGACATGGACCAGCACTTTTTAACCGCACCTTTAGAAGAAAACGTGCCTGCATTATTAGGTGTATTAGGTGTTTGGTACATCAACTTTTTTGGTGCTCAAAGCCATGTTTTATTACCATACGATCACTACTTACGTGGCTTCCCAGCATACGTACAGCAGTTAGATATGGAATCTAACGGTAAATCTGCAACACCAACCGGTGATTATTTAGATTATGCAACTGGCCCAGTTATTTGGGGTGGTGAAGGCACAAACGGCCAACACGCTTTCCACCAGTTAATTCACCAAGGTACAGTATTAATTCCTGCTGATTTTATTATGCCATTGCATTCACAGCACGAAATGACTAACCACCACGCGATGTTAGCGTCTAACTGTTTTGGTCAAACTCAGGCCTTAATGCAAGGTAAAACAGTTGAGCAAGTTAAAGCTGAATTTGCTGGCAAAGGTTTAACTGACGCTGAAATTGAAAAAGTAGCACCACAAAAAGTATTTGAAGGTAACAAACCAAGCAATACGATTTTAATGGAAAAATTAACACCGCGTGCTTTAGGTCAGTTAATTGCGATGTACGAGCATAAAGTTTTTGTACAAGGCATTATCTGGGGTATTAACTCATTTGACCAATGGGGTGTTGAATTAGGTAAAGTGTTAGGTAATGACGTTTTAGCTAAGTTAGAAGACAGCTCAATTGCTTTAGATGGTGATAGCTCAACTAATGCATTAATTGAGCGTTTTCGTAACAGAAATGCTTAATTGCTAACTTTGGCAATCGCCAAGTTAACTGCTTAAAAAAGGTCGCGTAAGCGGCCTTTTTGTTATTTAAAGATAAATCCAGCCAATAAAAAAGCCGCTTTAAATTAAATTTAAAAGCGGCTTTTTTATATCTCTTTGTATGTATTTATATTTTTAGTTAAATTACATAGGGGTAAAAACGTATTTTTCTAATTGTGCGTCAGCAACTTCACTGCCGTCTCTTTCCTGACGAATTCTCACTAATAAATAACCTAAATCAGGTGCTAGCCAAAATTCAGTTAATCTGTCGTCGCCTGGGCGAATACGTTGGAGCTTAACTGTATTAATTTTACCGGCTGGTACTTCAATGATTTCTTCGGCGACTACTTTAAAATGATATAACTTATCGCGTTTTTTATGATCGATTAAGTAGTATTTCATTTCTGTTTTACCAGCAGCTAAATCCATTTTCATTTGTAGCTGGTAGCTAATTTCATCGTACCAGTGGATATTTTCTGCTGCTTCAATTTTGGCATTTTCTTCAGAATCAAGAATTTGGCCGTCAGTAAAACTTAATGTTGTACTTTTATCGCTGCCGGTCCCTTCGCGTTTAAATAAATAACGAATCGGTGTGACATTGCCTTCGTTAATTGTTAATTCAGAAGTTTCTCGCCTGTGATCACTTAAAATTAAAAATGAAAGGTCAGAAAAGTAGGAGAAGGTAAACCGATTTTCGCCTATTTGTGATAATTGGCGTTTGGCTGAGCCTAGGTTTAATCTACCTTTTGACACTTTATATTTTGCATTAAAAGGGGTTAGTACAGTCATTTTTGGTGATTCTGTACTGCTACTGTTTTCAGACTGTTCAGCTACAGCGGCTTGCTCTGAGCTGATAGCCTGAGAATTAAATAAACTCAAAGCTAATAGACAAGAAACTGAAAAACAATTAACTTTTCTCAACATAAGGCACACCTGTTGAAGGTAACACTTGATTATCAAAATAAGCCTGATTTGCTTTCATTACTAGCTTATTTTGACAAAACCACTCTACCACTAAAGGGTAAATGATGTGTTCTTTTGTATGAATTCGCTCAGCAAGTGTTTCAGCAGTATCATCGGGTAGAATTGGGATTTCAGCCTGACACACAACTGGGCCGCCATCTAATTCTTCGGTAACAAAGTGAACACTTACACCATGGGTTTCATCTTTGGCATCAATAGCACGTTGATGTGTATTTAACCCCTGATACTTAGGCAGCAAAGATGGATGAATGTTCAACATTTTTCCAACATATTTTTGCACAAATTCGGGCGTTAAAATACGCATAAATCCAGCTAAAACAACTAAATCTGGCTGGTAGGTATCGATTACATTTGCAAGCGCTTGATCATACTCAGATCGGCTTGAATATTGGGTATGGTCAACAACATGAGTTGCGATACTGGCTTTTTCAGCGCGAGTCAGACCAAAGGCATTTTGTTTGTTTGAGATAACAGCAACAAGCTGGCCAGAAATTTGGCCGGCTTGTTGTTTGTCAATTAATGCTTGTAGGTTTGAGCCACTGCCTGAAATCAAAACAACGATTTTTTTGCTTTCAGCTGTCACTCTTATACCATCTCTACTTGCGCTTCGTTATCTTGAGCTTCTTCAATTGAACCGATTAACCAAGCTTTTTCACCAGACTGACGAAGATTAACAAGCGCTTGCTCAACGTCATCTTCGTGTACTGCTAAAATTAAGCCAACACCACAGTTAAAGGTTCTTAGCATTTCACGGGTTTCAACATTACCGGCTTGTTGTAACCAAGTGAAAACATCAGGCCACTGCCAGCTTTTTTGCTCAATAACCGCTTTGGTATTTTTAGGTAATACGCGAGGGATGTTTTCCCAGAAACCGCCACCAGTAATATGGCTGATTGCATTTACTTTTACGCTTTCTAATAATTTAAGTACAGATTTTACGTAAATACGGGTTGGTTGCATTAAGTGCTCTTTTAATGGCTGACCGTTTAAGTCCTGATTTACATCCGCTTGGCTCACTTCGATAATTTTACGAATTAAAGAGTAACCATTTGAGTGAGGACCGGAAGAGGCAAGGGCAATTAACTTGTTGCCAGCTTGAACTCGTGAACCGTCAATCACGTCAGCTTCTTCTACAACACCAACACAAAAGCCAGCTAAATCGTAATCTGAGCCTTCGTACATACCCGGCATTTCAGCCGTTTCACCACCAATTAAGGCACAGCCAGATTGGCTACAACCATCACCAATACCTTTCACAACCGATGCTGCAATATCTACATCCAATTTGCCTGTTGCATAATAATCTAAAAAGAATAAAGGCTCAGCACCTTGTACAATTAAATCATTCACACACATAGCAACTAAATCAATACCTACTGTGTCGTGAAACCCTAAATCGATTGCTAATCTGAGCTTTGTTCCTACACCATCTGTACCGGAAACCAGTAGTGGGCGTTTATATTTTTCAGGGATTCGGCATAACGCGCCAAAACCGCCAATATTACCAACTACTTCAGGGCGACTGGTTGCTTTTGTAACGCCTTTAATACGTTCAACCAATTCATTACCAGCGTCAATATCAACGCCAGCGTCTTTATAATTTAAAGTTGCTTTTTGATCGGCCACAGTGGTTCCTATTAATAAATCAAATCTCAAATAATTATACTCAAACTCGTTTTAATTGCGAATTAGAGGTTGTTCGTTTAACTAACAGCTTGTTTTAGCTATTAATTAATAATTGTTGATATGGTCACACTTTTTCTTTGTTAGAGTAGCAAAATGGCCTCTAACATGACTCAATTAGCGCGGCATATTTTAGTTGCAATATTGTACCAATTATAAAATCGGAATAAAAAGCTTTTGCAGGATATTTATCATAAAAGCGTAAGATTGTGTGTTATTTAGACGGTTTTATCATTCTGTGTTAAAAGCACGTCGTTTTTAGTTGTTAAATACATTATCATTAACGCCATTATTATTTGCTGGGTTTAATATGTTGATTAGGATGATTTTTAAACAAATAATTAAATTTACTGCTTGGTGCTATTTGCCGCTTGTGATTTCATTTAGCTGTTATGCAATTGAAATGCAGGATTTATATATGGCACAAATCCAAGTTGAAGGGCAAAGTTATCAGCAAAAACAAAAAGCTTATCAACAAGCGATTGAAACTGTGTTTATCCGGGCAAGCGGACAATCTCAAATTTTAACTTATCCTCAAATAAAACAAGCGATTGCAGAACCTACTCGTTATTTAACTCAATACCAGTTTGAGCATAAAAATAGCCAGCTTTTTTTAAAAGCCCAGTTTAATGAAAAAGCGGTGAATGATTTAATTAAATCGGTTGGTGAAGCGATTTGGGGAGCGAGACGGCCTCAGTTAATTTGGTGGATTGCATTAGATGATAATCAGCAGCGGCATATAGTGGCAGACGGAGAACCTGAGATTGTTCAACCTATTTTAACGCAAAGCAAAAACCGTGGTTTACCATCTATGTTTCCGCTAGTGGATTTTGATGATTTAATGCAAGTATCTGTGACAGATGTTTGGGGGCGTTTTGAACAGCCCGTTGTCACAGCCAGCCAGAGGTATGGCGCTGAAGGTATTGTTTACGGAAAAGTATTTAAGCCCGCTTCTCAGGATTCTGTTACCAGCCAAGCATGGTTTGCTGAACTTCAGTTAATTGAAGGTTCACAAATGCATAATATTGCATTAAGCTCTGCCGATTTAAATGAACTTTGGGTGCAGGTAGTTGATCAGGTGACTGATTTACTTGCTAAAAAGTATGCTATTAAAGCTGGTGAAGCAAGTTCTCAATCTATTGTTTTAACAGTTGAAAATGTGAATAATGCCGCTCAGGCTGTGTTAATTCAAAACTTTTTAGCCAGTATTTCTGCGGTTGATAGTGTTCAGATTCAACAGCTTAACGCTCAAGGTGTTAATTATCAGCTTAATTTATTAGGCCAAGCTGTAGATGTATTTGATGCGTTAGCATTTGATAATAGAATAGAAAAAGTTGTACCAAAATTTTCGCAAGAGACAAAGATGCAAGAACATCTCTATCGATGGAAGGGTTAAAACCATTGAAGAAGCAGTTAACAATTAATTTTGCGTTTGAACCAGAAGCCAGTTTTGAATATTTTTACCCTGCCGATAATGCGCTTTTGGTGGCTAATTTAAAACAGTTTATCAATTTAGAATCGCAGCAATATAGTCGCCAGTTATTATATATTCATGGGGCAAGTGGCTGTGGTAAATCTCATATTTTGCAGGCTATTTGCCATTTTGCTGATGAATTGGGTAAAACAGCACAATATTTACCAGCCGAACAATTGATGCAATTGCCTAAAGAGTTTACTTTAGGGTTAGAATCAAATGATTTATTGGTCATTGATGATGTCGATTTATTAGTGTCTGATTATGATTGGCAGCAAGCTTTATTTGACCTGATTAACCGCTGTTTAGAACAAGGCTGTAAATTATTATTTAGTGCTAAGTTACCCGCATCGGATGTTGGATTTGAATTACCCGATCTTATCTCAAGGTTAAACTGGGGGGAAATCTGGTTATTAAAGCCGTTGAGCGATGTTCAGCGTCAAGCAATGTTACAGCTGAGAAGCGAAGCGCGCGGTATTCCAATGAGTGATGATTTAGCCAGTTATATTGTATTGCGCTGCCAGCAGGACAATGCCAGTATTTTGAAATGTTTAGAACGATTGGATAAAGAGTCATTAACTGAAAAACGCCGGTTAACCATTCCTTTTGTAAAAAATGTTATGGGCTGGTAAAGTTTGTCTCGTTTTTCTGTATTTATTAGCGTTATCACAGCTTTAAAACATTAAACTTATATCAATTTAAGTGTATGATGGATAGCAAAACTGAAATAGCGCCTCCCAAGCTTACAATAAGCCACAAAGGGTGAAGAGTTGAAAGAATTAGTCTCAGTGCATCATTATTTAGTGGGCGCAGAAGATTTAGCCGATTGGCATGAAAATAGCGAACTTGCTGCTGACAATTACAATCAGGTTATTCATACAGTTTATCAATTAGCTGATGAAGATATTGAAACAGAGCAATTAGAAGGTTTACTTGAACAGGTATGGCATGCATTAGCTGCTGATGAATATTTGTGCGAGTTTGAAGATGAAAGTGAAATTATGTTATGGGTTGAGACTTTTTTAAAAGCTCAACAATAAAACATAATTCAATGGTGAAATTACATAATGCAACACACAAACCAAGAAAATGAAAACGCAGTTGAAACTGCACAAGCTGATAATCAAAACGGCGAATCTAATAAACTAAAAGCACCACAGGATGTAATTGCTTATTTAGCTGAATTATTTCCAAATTGTTTTTCAATTAAAGGCGATGCTAAACCGTTAAAAGTAGGTATTTTTCAGGATATTGCTGAACGTATTGATGATGACGAAAAGTTATCAAGAACCGTTTTGCGTTCTGCGTTACGTAAATATACCTCAAGCTGGCGTTATTTGGCTTCGATAAAAGAGGGTGCTCAGCGAGTTGATATTGATGGTAATGAAGTTGCTGTTATTGAAGCAGAACATGCTGAGCATGCAGCTCAAGCTTTAGCTGAAAGCAAACAAAAAGTGGCAGAAAAACGCAAACAACAGCGTAAACCGGCAGATGCTAAAAAGGCTAATCCAGCCCGTAAAAAACCAGCTAAAGCTAATTTTAAAGCTGGTGCAGGTAAAACTAGCCGTAATCCAGCACCTAAAGCTGAAAGAGTAGAAAAACGTGATCCTTCAATTCCACTTGAAGTTGGGATGAAAGTAAATGTTTTATTAGGGAACTCGCCACTTAGCTGTGTACTCAAAGAAATTAACGGTGATGAAGTGGTTGTAGAAACTGCAACCGGTATGACTGTAAAAACTGAAAAGAAAAAAATTATCTAAACCGATAATTTAATGAATAATGTGTTTATTGTTCAGATGGTTTGATTAATAAACACATTATATAAGCTCTGCAATAAGTTGAGTGTTTTTTAGAGCAGTGTTATGCAGGCTTAAATTGATAATTTAGGAGTGTACTTGATGTCCATAAAAATGCCGATCCGCAGTTTATTACTGTCATCTGCAATTTTTCTTGTTAATCCAACCTTTGCCACTTCGGCAACCGAAGAGCCAATCTCACTACCTAAATTGACTCAAGAAAGCCAACATGCACTGGCTAGCAAACGGATTTATCACTTATTTACCCGCGAACATTATAAACGTTTTCAAATGGATGATACTTTTTCTCAAAAAGTATTTGAACGTTACATCGACCAGCTTGATTACAATAAACAGTTCTTTTTAGCTTCAGATATTGAAGCTATGTCGGTTAATCAAAATAAATTTGATGAAGCTTTCTATCGCGGCGATTTAGCGTTTGTTTATGATATGTATTATCGCAATCTACAAAGACGCGAAGCTATGTATAACTACGCTTTATCTTTGTTAGATGAAAAAAAACCGATGGATTTCACTCAGGATGATAAATATTTTTACGACAGAGAAGAAGCCAAATGGGCTAAGTCGGAAGCTGAGTTAAAAGAGTATTGGCGTGAACGGGTTAAATATGATGCACTCAATTTAAAGTTAACAGGTAAAGAGTGGCCTGATATTGTTGAGCGTTTAACCAAACGTTATCAAACTGCAATTAAACGTTTGTCACAATCGCAAAGTGAAGATGTTTTTCAGGCTGTGATGAACGCATTTGCCCGCAGTATTGAAGCACATACCAGTTATTTATCCCCACGCAGAGCGGATCGTTTTGCGATGGAGATGAATTTATCGCTTGAAGGGATAGGTGCCGTTTTATTTGCCGAAGATGATTATACTGTCATTAAAAGTTTAGTAGCGGGTGGCCCTGCGGATAAATCTCAGCAAATCAAACCGGAAGATAAAATTATTGGTGTTGCCCAAGGCGAAGATGAAGTTGTTGATGTTATTGGCTGGCGCTTAGACGATGTGGTTGATCTGATTAAAGGTCCAAAAGGGACTAAAGTGAGATTACAACTGCTAAAAGGTGACTCTGCTGATAACAAGCCTGTCATTGTATCTATTATCCGAGATAAAATTAAACTCGAAGATAGAGCCGCAAGCTCAAAAGTGTATACCCCAGATTCAGGGATTTATAAGGATAAAAAAGTTGGCGTGATTGAAATTCCAAGTTTTTATTCTGGTATTACACGTGATGTTGTTAAAGAGCTAAAGTCATTAGAAGCTGAAAATATTGAAGGCGTTATCATAGATTTACGTGGTAACGGTGGTGGCTCTTTACCTGAATCTATTAATTTAACGGGTCTGTTTATTGAGCAAGGGCCAGTGGTACAGGTAAGAAGTGTTGGCAACCGAATTGATGTTCAGCAAGACAGAGATCCACGTGTATTTTATTCTGGTCCTTTAGTTGTGATGGTCGACAGATACAGTGCATCTGCCTCAGAAATTTTTTCTGCTGCAATTCAGGATTATGGTCGAGGTGTGATCGTGGGTGAACATACTTTTGGTAAAGGTACGGTTCAGCAGCACAGGTCTTTAGAACGCCGTTTTGATATTTTAGAAAAACCGCTTGGTCATATCCAATATACTTTTGCTAAATTTTATCGGATTAATGGCGGCTCAACTCAAAATAAAGGGGTTGAACCTGATATTAAATTCCCATCAGCAATTGATCCGGCAGATTGGGGCGAAAGTAAAGAAGATAATGCTTTGCCTTGGGATAAAATTCCAAGTGCAGAATATACTGCGGTTGATGCAATAAATTCTGGCTTAATCAGCTCACTAGATAAAAAGCACCTTGAACGAATTAAACAAGATGTTGAATTTGGCTATATCTTTGAAGATATTAAAGAATATCAGCAAAATAAAGATAAAAAATATGAGTCACTTAACGAAGGCAAGCGCATTAAAGAACGCGATGATGCTAAAGTTGAGCGATTAAAAAGAGCGAATGAACGTTTAGTTAGAATGGGTAAAGAGAAGGTAGAAAGCGTTGATGATATTCCTGAAGACATTAACGATTATGATATTTTCTTAAATGAAGCTGCCAATATTTTACTGGACTATGCTAGGGTTATGCCAAATACAGATAAACTAGCCAAACAGTAACAGACTAACCCCGGGCTTTGACTCGGGGTTTTTATTATCAAAACCCACAAATTATATTCGTTATAATTTAGTCTAAACTTACAATTATTAAGAAAATCTCACACCTATCAATAATAAAGATAAACAGGTCGTCACCTTGATTGGAAACTCATTATGTCAAAAGTTAATAAAACTCATGCTCAATGGTCTAATCGTTTTGCCTATATTTTAGCAGCAACAGGGGCTGCAGTTGGTTTAGGTAATATCTGGAAATTCCCATATATTGTTGGGGAAAACGGCGGTGGTGCATTTGTTTTAGTCTATTTATTTTGCATTGCTATTGTTGGTGTGCCAGTGATGATAGCTGAAGTTTATTTAGGTAAAAAAGGCCGACAAAGCCCAATGAGAGCAGTGGCGACTATTGCTAAACAATACTCTGTCAGCAATTGTTGGAAATACGCTGGTGGCATGGGGGTTGCTGCGGGTTATTTAATTTTATCTTTTTATGCAGTGATTGCTGGTTGGGCTTGTGCTTATGTGCTTCAATCGGCCACCGGACAGTTCGATAATGCAACGCCTGCACAAATTCAAACGGGTTTTGCCGAACTAACCAGTTCGCCTTTAACTTTAATTGGCTGGACGACTTTTATGCTGGCAATTACTGCTGCGGTTGTTGCGAAAGGTTTGCAACAAGGACTTGAACGTTGTGTGCGTTATATGATGCCGGCAATGTTTATTTTACTGTTGGTTATTGCCGGTTATTCAGCCAGTTATGGTGATTTTTCTCAAGCTTTAAGCTTTATGTTTGAGCCGGACTTTAGCAAGCTAACGGTTCATGCGGTTTTAGAAGCCTTGGGGCATTCATTTTTTACGCTCAGTTTAGCTTCTGGGGTCATGATTATGTACGGTGCTTATTTACCGGATGAAACCTCAATTGTTAAAACATCTATTTGGATTGCAATAGCAGATACCTTAGTCGCGTTATTGGCTGGCTTAGCTATTTTTCCAATTGTATTTGAAAATAATTTAACCCCTAGTGCAGGACCGAGTCTGATTTTTGAAACCTTACCATTGGCTTTTGGCCAAATGCCGGGTGGTCAGATTATTGGAACTGTCTTTTTTGTGATGCTGGTTTTTGCGGCTTTTACTTCTGCTATCGCATTAATTGAATCCAGTGTTGCTTGGTTTGTTGAGAAAAAGGGATATGGCCGTGTAGCCTCTGCTGTTTTATCTGCTACAGGCTTATGGCTGTTAAGTTTATTAAGTATTTTCAGTTTTACCGGAGCTACTTGGGCTAATTTTGACATTATGTCATTACAATTTAGTTTATTTGATGTGATTGATAAACTGACCTCGAATATTATGTTGCCTCTGGGTGGGTTATTAATTGCCATTTTTGTGGGTTGGAAAGTTAGACAGAATGATTTAGCGGCTGAGTTAAAATTACCCGAAAATGCTTTTAAATTAAGTTTTATCTTATTGAAATATGTAACACCCGCAATTGTATTGATCGTATTTATTTATATGACCAGAATAATCAATCTGTTTAAGTAAATTTAGATTAAATATCCACGTGATAGCTCTAAACATACAGTTTGAGTCGCGCGGTAAAATAGTTTTGACACTGATTTTAATATCAGGATGGAGCCTTTAAATGAAAAATGAAATGACCAATGCGCCAAATGCCAGATATCTTAAAGATTATACTGTGCCGCCTTATTTAGTGAATGATACTGAGTTAACTTTTGAACTGAATTCAGGTTTTACGCAAGTAACAGCAACGGTTAAATATATTAAAAATGGTCAGCATGATTTGCCATTAACTTTAAATGGTGAACACCAAAAATTAATCTCTGTAAAAATAAATCAGCAAGTTTTATCAGCAAATGATTATGAGCTAAGCGAAGAGCAGATCGTGATTAAAACTGATTTAACCGAGTTTGAACTTGAAATTATTAGCCAGATTGATCCGGCTAATAATACATCGCTTGAAGGTTTATATTTATCAGATGGTGCTTATTGCACTCAATGTGAAGCGGAAGGATTCAGACGCATTACTTATTTTCAAGACAGACCGGATGTTTTAAGCACTTTTACAACACATATTATTGCTGATCCAACACAATATCCTTATTTATTATCAAATGGTAATAAGGTTGCTGAGCAAACATTAGATTCGGGTTTAACCAAAGTGACTTGGCAAGACCCCTATAAAAAACCATGTTATTTATTTGCTTTGGTTGCCGGTAATTTTGATGTGTTAAGCGATAAATTTATCACAAAATCTGGCCGTGAAGTGGTACTTGAATTATTTGTCGATAAAGGCAATTTAGCCCGAGCTGATCATGCGATGGCATCGTTAAAACAAGCAATGGCATGGGATGAAAGTCGTTTTTCACTAGAATATGATTTAGATATTTACATGATTGTTGCGGTTGATTTTTTCAACATGGGGGCAATGGAAAATAAAGGGTTAAATGTATTTAATTCCAAATGTGTTTTGGCTGATAGCGCAAGTGCAACCGATAGTGACTATTTAAGTATTGAATCGATTGTGGGGCATGAATATTTCCATAACTGGACAGGGAATCGGGTGACCTGTCGTGACTGGTTTCAGCTTAGTTTAAAAGAGGGTTTGACTGTATTTAGAGATCAAGAATTCAGTATGGATTTAGGCTCAAGAGCAGTTAATCGTATTCAGCAGGTTAAGATTATGCGTGAACACCAGTTTGCAGAAGACGCTGGCCCAATGTCGCATCCAATTCGCCCTGAATCTGTGATTGAAATGAATAACTTTTATACGGTCACAGTGTATGATAAAGGCGCTGAAGTTATCCGAATGATGCATAGCATTTTGGGTGAAGAGAAATTTCAGGCCGGTATGAAACTTTATTTTGAACGACATGATGGTCAGGCGGTTACCTGTGATGATTTTGTTAGTGCAATGCAGGATGCTTCAAATATTGATCTAACCCAGTTTAAGCTTTGGTATTCACAAAGCGGTACACCTGTTGTTGGGATCTCTAGCGACTATGATCCAACCGCTCAGCTTTTTACTATTCATATTACTCAAAATACGCCAGCAACTGCTGATCAACAGGCAAAGTCGGCTTTGCATATTCCTATTAATATTGCGTTTTATAATGATAAAGGCGAGCCACTTGCCGTTACTTTAGATAATGAAGAATCTAACGAGCAGGTTTTGAATCTCACTCAAGCAGAGCAAAGTTTTAGCTTTAAAGTAAATCAGCAGCCGATTGTTTCGTATTTAAGAGATTTTTCAGCGCCGGTCAAACTGGATTATCAATATGATGATAATGAACTAAGAACACTTATCTTGGCTGAGTCGAGTGAATATACTAAATGGGAGCTCATGCAAACTTTATATATTCAACACCTTAAACTCAATATTGAACACTCAGATTATCAATATCCAGCAGCGATTTTTGGATTATTAAAAGAGCTACTAGCGGATCCTGCTTTAGATAAAGCTTTACTGGCTGATTTATTAAAAGTGCCGTCGTTTGCTTCTATTCTTGAGCACTATCAGCAAGCGGATGTAGATAAAATTCTTGCGGCAAGAGAAGCGTTAAGTTTGGCGATTAGTACAGAGTTAGCTGAAGAATTAACTCAGGTTTATCAGGCAAATTATTGTGCTGAATATCAATATAACCAGCAAGCGATTGCGCAAAGGGCTTTGGCTAACACCTGCTTGTGTATCTTAGCTGAGTCAAATCAGGCTGATATTGATGCTAAAATTAAGCTGCAGTATCAAAATGCGAGCAATATGACAGATACTTTGGCAGCTATGTCTGCGGCGGCTAAATTAGCTTGTGCAGGTGTATTTAATGCAATTATGCAAGATTTTGATAATCACTGGCGGGGTGATGCGTTAGTAATGGATAAATGGTTTGCTACCTTTGCCAAACTCGATTCTGATTCTGTATTAGATAAATTAGATGAGCTGCAACAGCACTCAGACTTTAACTGGCATAATCCAAACCGAGTACGAGCGTTAATTGGCCAGTTTGCTATGTTTAACCATGCTCAATTCCATCATGCATCTGGGCGTGGTTACCAGTATTTAGCTAAAGTTATTAAAAAATTAAACAGTATCAATCCGCAAGTTGCAGCCAGAATGATTACACCGTTAATCCAATATAAAAAGTTAGATTCTGCTCGTCAGCAACTGATTATTGAACAGCTACAACAGCTTGCAGAGTTACCTGGCTTATCAAAAGATTTATTTGAAAAAATTACGAAGGCATTGCCTAAATAGGCAAGCCAAGTAAAAAACTTAATTACATGGAAGTAGCTAAGTGAAATAATTGAAACTGTACATAACTACCTAACCTACAAGCTATTTTTCTGACTAATTACTAATTGCAAACTATTAGTCAGAAATGTTTTATTATACAAACAGCTATCAGGGCATAAAGAGAAGAGTTAACAAACCCTAATATCAGGTTTATTTTGCTCAAAATTTCTTATGAATGTCCCAGTTACATATAAAACTGGATTAGTCTTTCGCAGAGGTCAAAAGTTTTGACATTTCCTTATAATATATACTTCTTTAGTTTAAATATAAGTTATCTTGAGTGTCAGGTATTTTATACAGGGCAGTTACAGCATGCTTTATTAATATCTGAAGACGGGTGTAGAGTTCAGATTCCTATCATTAATTTAAGGAAACATCTAGATAGTAGAGGGCTCAAAGGAAGATTTAGATTATTAACCAATACTCAAAATAAAATCATAAGTTTTGAACGTTTGAGTTATTAGTTAATACAGATTATCTATTTCCAAAAATAGACAAAAAGCAGCTAAGCTGCTTTTTGTTATCGGCTTTTAGCATAAAATCAAAAATTATTTAATCGTAGTAAATAATTTTTAAATTTATCAAGCTAAATACAGATATAATAAATTTCTATTTTACCATATCTGTTAATTTGATATTCGTTGCATGTAGGCCTTTAGGGCCTTCTTCGAGTTCAAACTCAACTTCTTGGCCTGCTTTTAACGTTCTATAGCCGTCCATGCTGATAGTTGAATAGTGCGCAAATACGTCTTCTTCTTTACCATCAGGTACTATAAAACCAAAACCTTTAGCATTGTTGAACCACTTAACTTTACCGATAGCCATACTGCTAATTCCTTCTAAATCTAAAACTTGTTTTGTTCTATATTACTTAGGCTATACTGCTAATTTGAAATTGAACATTGAAAATCAAATTACAGCCTACATATTCACTGTAGATAAAATATATTTTCAGTCAAGTTAATTTTCATTTTTAAGCAAAAAAACATATTATTTTGGCTAAGAATAAATTTCGCTATGCATAAAATTAATCGAGAGCTATATTTTAACTATGGGTAAGTTAAACCAACCAAGTCGCCAGTTTGATGAGCTTGGTGAAGCGGTCAGACCTAAATTAAAACCGCCTTCAAAATATAAAGTTATTTTAAATAATGATGATTACACACCAATGGACTTTGTTGTTGATGTCCTGATGAAATTTTTTGCAATGGATTCAGAAAAAGCAACACAAGTAATGTTAGCTGTTCACTATGACGGTAAGGGGGTGTGTGGCGTATTTAGTTATGAAATCGCTGAAACTAAAGTAGCTTTAGTCAATCAATACTCAAAAGAGAATCAACACCCGTTGAAATGTACCATGGAACAAGCCTAGAGTTGTAAGGACGCTAATTTTGTTCAGCCTGTGGAGTACCTTATGCTAAATAAAGATTTAGAGCAGACATTAAATGAAGCGTTTCGAAGAGCAAGAGAAAGCCGTCATGAGTTTATGACTGTGGAACATTTACTACTCGCTTTGTTAAAAAATTCGGCAGCAAGAGAGTCATTGATTGCTTGTGGGGCACCTCTTGAAAGCATAGAAGCTGAATTATCTGAATTTATAGATGAAACTACCCCCTTAATTCCTGAAAATGAGCAGGATCGAGAAACGCAGCCAACACTAGGCTTTCAGCGAGTATTGCAAAGAGCAGTATTCCATGTCCAGTCTTCGGGAAAATCTGAAGTGACTGGGGCGAATGTATTAGTTGCAATCTTTAGTGAGCAAGAATCTCAAGCTGTTTATTTATTGAAAAAATCAGATGTAAATCGTCTCGATGTTGTAAATTATATTTCGCATGGAATTAAAAAAACAGAGAGCGATGATGGATTTGAATCACAAAGTAATGCTCCCGAACATGGTGAAGAAGTCCAATCTGAAGAAGGCAGCGTATTACGTTCGTTTTCAACTAATTTAAATCTGGAAGCTGAAAAGGGCAGAATTGATCCTTTAATTGGCCGCGAGCAAGAGCTTGAGCGGACGATCCAGGTTTTATGTCGTCGCCGTAAAAATAATCCATTATTAGTGGGTGAGGCGGGTGTAGGTAAAACCGCGATTGCTGAAGGGTTAGCTTACCGGATAGTTAATAAAGAAGTACCTGAAGTGATTGAAGATGCCACTATTTATTCGTTAGATATGGGCGGTTTATTAGCTGGTACAAAATATCGTGGTGATTTTGAAAAACGTTTTAAGAGTTTATTAAAAGAACTTGAGCGGGATGAAAAAGCGATTCTGTTTATTGATGAAATTCATACCATTATTGGTGCGGGTGCTGCATCGGGTGGGGTGTTAGATGCATCTAATTTACTAAAACCTTTATTATCAGGTGGTAAAATTAAATGTATTGGCTCAACAACTTATCAAGAGTTTCAGGGCATTTTTGAAAAAGACAGAGCGCTTGTCCGACGTTTTCAGAAAGTCGATATTAGCGAGCCGTCAGTGGACGATACCACTAAAATTTTAATGGGATTAAAATCTCGTTACGAGTCTCATCACGGTGTTCGTTACACTGCTAAAGCGGTTCGAGCTGCTGCAGAGTTGTCTGCTAAATATATGAATGAACGCCGTTTGCCTGACAAAGCAATCGATATTATTGATGAAGCGGGTGCCAGTCAGCGTTTATTAGCGCCAAGCAAACGCAAAAAAACGATCAATGTCAGCGATATTGAGTTGATTATTGCTAAAATGGCAAGGATCCCTGAAAAGTCAGTATCTTCGTCAGATAAAGATTTGCTTAAAAACCTTGAGCGCAATTTAAAAATGATGGTTTTTGGACAAAATCCGGCAATTGAAACTTTAAGCGCTGCGATTCGTTTATCTCGTTCGGGCTTGCAAGATGAAACTAAACCAGTCGGTAGTTTCTTATTTGCTGGACCAACCGGTGTTGGTAAAACCGAAATTACCCAGCAGTTAGCTAAAATACTTGGGGTTGAGTTAATTAGAATTGATATGTCTGAATATATGGAGCGCCATGCTGTTTCTCGTTTAATTGGTGCGCCTCCGGGTTATGTTGGATATGATCAAGGTGGCTTATTAACTGATCAGGTCATTAAGCATCCTCATTCGGTGGTCTTACTGGATGAAATTGAAAAAGCGCACCCTGATGTGTTTAATGTTTTATTACAAGTGATGGATCATGGTACTTTAACGGATAATAATGGCCGAAAAGCAGATTTCAGAAACGTTGTATTTGTGATGACAACCAATGCTGGTGTGCAGGAAACCACTAAAAAATCAATTGGTTTTCAGCAACAAGATTACAGCACAGATGCAATGAATGAAATTAACCGAACATTTAGTCCAGAGTTTAGAAACCGCTTGGATAATATTATTTGGTTTAACCATTTAACCCCGGATATTATTGTTCAGGTTGTTGATAAATTTGTGGCTGAACTTGAAACTCTGTTAGATAAAAAAGGTGTTTCTCTTAATTTACAAAGCGATGCCAGAGAGTGGTTGGCAGAAAAAGGCTATGATAAAGCGATGGGCGCAAGACCTATGGCACGAGTAATTCAAGAGCACTTGAAAAAACCGCTAGCTAATGAGTTATTATTTGGCAAATTAGTGAAAGGTGGCAATGTGACGGTTTCGGTTAATGGTGATGAACTTCAGTTTCAATATGAAGATTGTCCGGCAGAAGCAGAGCCACATTAAGTATGATATTGTTAAGCTTTGATCTTAAAAGCCGAGCCAATAAAAAAACCGACTGATGTCGGTTTTTTTATTTAGCAGAGCAATTATTGACAAAGCTCAGTTGTGACAAATCGGATATTAACGTTGACGGAAAACAATACGACCTTTTGACAAGTCGTAAGGTGTCATCTCAACAGTAACCTTGTCACCAGTCAGAATACGAATATAGTTTTTGCGCATTTTTCCAGAGATATGTGCAACGACAACGTGGCCGTTTTCAAGTTCAACGCGGAACATGGTATTAGGCAAGGTATCTAAAACCGTTCCTTGCATTTCAATGCAATCTTCTTTTGCCATCTAAATAAAAAACCTCAGTTATTGAATGTGTGTTTAAATCAACCCAAAATTGGGTATCTATAAAAATTGGCGCAGATCATGCCCTAAGCAGCTGCGTATGTAAAGGTTTAGCTGTTTTTTTCTCCGAATTAGCTAAAATTTGAAGATTATACTGAGCGATTTTCTTTTCTATTTAACCTTAACTCTGGATAAACAGTTGCTATAGCCTTTAATTTATTAGCTATCTATCCAGTGGCCGCCAATGAGGCGCTGATGAGGGGTGTATTGGGTTTTATAATTCATTTTCCTGCATCCATCAACCTGATACCCTAAATAGACAAATTGCTTTTGACTGGCACGGGCCAGTTCAATCATTTGTAAAATGGCAAAGCGACCGAGTGAAAAATGCTCATAGTCAGGATCAAAAAATGTATAAACCGCTGAGTAACTGTTGGGGAGAACATCAACCACAGACACAGAAATGAGTTTATCCCCTTCAAGCACTTCCATATAGGCAACAGGCAACCAGCTAATTAAAATAAAATTGGTATATTGTTCAACATTAGCCGGATACATACTGCCGTCAGAGTGGCGCTGATTAATATATTTTTCGAAAAGAGGGTAGTAACGCATAATATCTTTACAGTTTTGATTTAAATAAACGGTAAACTCACGCGCTTTTTTTAAGGTTCGTTTTTGGCTTTTGCTGGCTGAAAATGTTTGTACAGGGATACGGATTGACTGACAGGCATCACAGTTTTGACAGTGCGGACGATAAACTTGATCGCCGCTTCGTCTAAATCCCAGCGCCATTAATTGCTCATAATTTTCAGCCGTTTTTATAATGCTATCAATTGCAACTAATAGTCTTTCTTGTTTCTGCGGTAGATAATTACAAGGAAAATTTTGACTAATACCAAATTTAATAGGGATTGAGTGACTCATTAGTGCAAGCCTCCCAAAGCGAACGATTAATCTGTTTAGTTTTGAGTGTATTCAGTTTATCTAAAAACCGATTACGGGAAATTTCGCTGACCCCAAGTGTTTGTAAATGAGAATTTTGCATTTGGCAATCAATTAGCTCAACGCCAGAGCGCTTACACAAATCAACCAGACAACAAAATGCTGCTTTTGATGCATCCGTTACTTTATGAAACATAGATTCCCCACAGAATAATCCGCCAACTAAAATACCGTATAAACCACCTACTAATTGTTCGTTTTGCCAAACCTCAATGGAATAGGCATGATTTTTTTGGTTAAGCTGTGTATAAGCATAGATCATTTCATCGGTTATCCAAGTACCATCGGTTTCAGCGCGAATGTGGGCACAATGTTGAATCACTTGCGAAAATGCTTGGTTAATCGTAAAGCGAAAGTCACTTTTTCGTATACTCTTTTTTAGGCTTTTACTGATGTGTAAATCATTTAAAAATAGCACGCCTCTGGGGTCTGGACTCCACCATAAAATAGGTTCTCCCGGACTAAACCAAGGAAATATGCCATTGTGGTAAGCAGATAACAGCCGTTCTGGTGATAAATCACCACCAATTGCAAGTAAGCCGTTTGGATTTTTCAGCGCAAGTTGAGCCGGAGGGAAAGTGATGTTGTCATCATCTAGTTGAAATAAGGCTATGTGACACCTCAATAACTTTAGTCTATAAAACAAGGGTAGAATGATTCTACCCTTGATACAAAAGATGACGGATTATTTTAACGCATCTAAATAGCGCTCAGCATCCAACGCCGCCATACAGCCAGTACCAGCTGAGGTAATTGCTTGACGGTAAATATGATCACATACATCTCCAGCTGCAAATACACCTTCAACACTGGTTGAGGTTGCGTTACCGTTTAACCCTGAGTTAATAACGATATAACCATCTTTCATTTCAAGCTGGCCAGCAAAAATATCAGTGTTTGGTTTGTGGCCGATAGCAATAAATACGCCCGCTAATTCAAGCTCTTCGGTTGCATCACTTTTAGTGTCTTTAATACGTACACCGGTCACGCCCATATCATCGCCTAATACTTCATCTAAAGTACGGTCAGTATGCAGTGTGATATTACCGTTTTCTACTTTATCCATTAAACGGTCGATTAGAATTTTTTCTGATTTAAAGGTATCACGGCGGTGAATTAAATGTACCTCAGACGCAATATTTGATAAATATAACGCTTCTTCAACCGCAGTATTACCGCCACCAACTACAGCGACTTTTTGATTTTTATAGAAAAAACCATCACAAGTTGCACAAGCTGATACACCACGGCCTTGAAAGGCTTGTTCAGATTCTAACCCTAAATATTTTGCAGATGCGCCGGTACAAATAATTAACGCATCACAAGTATATTCACCAGCATCACCCGTTAAACGGTAAGGTTTTTGTTTAAAATCAACAGTGTGAATATGATCAAAAATAATTTCTGTATTGAATCGCTCAGCGTGCGCTTGCATTCTTTCCATTAATGCAGGACCGGTTAAATCATGGGCATCACCCGGCCAGTTTTCAACTTCTGTTGTTGTGGTTAACTGACCACCTTGCTGCATACCAGTAATTAAAACTGGGTTTAAGTTTGCACGTGCAGCGTATACTGCGGCTGTATAACCCGCAGGGCCTGATCCTAATATCAACAGACGGCTATGTCTGGCTTCGCTCATGTTTTTTCTCCAATTTTTTCAAGCTTGAATATGTCACTTAAAGTGAGGTCGAAATAGCATATCTCAAGTCTTATTTACATTTCTAATTAATTTAATTGTAAACCTTGTTCGGTTTTATCGATAGCCCTAACTTGTTTTGTTGGGGCAAAATCAAGCTAATCGTTTTAAATGGCGTTCGCGGTTTTCACGTTTTTTGTCTTCTGATTTTTTAATCAGTACATAGGTTGCACCGTAGCCACCATGGTGTTTTAATGCGGTATGCATCGCTAACACAGGCTCTAAGCTGGGCAGCCATTTATTTAGGTAACTTTTTAATACCCCGGGGTAAGGTTTACCGTTTAAACCTAGCCCATGAATAATTAAAATACTGCGGATATTTAACTGGTAACATTCTTTAATAAATTTAAATACTTCAACTCTGGCTTGATTAACTGATAAATGATGTAAATTAAGCTGAGCTTCTATTGGGTATTTACCGAGTCGTAATTTACGGTAAACACCGTCTTGCACACCACTTTGTTTAAACTCAATATAATCGTAAGGATCAACTGGTTCTACAAATTCGGTTGTCAGTTCGTTTTCATCTTCATAATCGAATTTGGCTGCATTTAGCTGTTTCAATTGAGCAAGTTCAGAATCACAATGTTTGGCTTTTGTGATAACTGTATCTTGCTCTATTGGTTTAACATCGCTCATTTCCAGGCTAAATGATTTCCAGTCATCGAAATGATCCATAGCGCCTCCGCAAACACATATATGCAAATTTAAAATATAAAAATGTTTAAACTTTTAATCAGCTTGCCGATATAACAAATATGTTAGCTGATTAGGTATTTTTATGTCACAAGTTATTAGTTTAGATCAAGCAGATTTTGTTCAACCAACCATTCAATATGATGAAATGGCAGCTGTTAATAATGTGATTAAGTCTATCAAAACCCTAAATCACAATATAGAAACCTTAAAAAAGCAATATCAAACAGATTATATCGCGGTTGATTTTTCAGTTAATCAACCAGCTTAATATTAATTACTATACTCGTTTCTTTTCATCTCTCTGATGATAAAACGATTGGCATGCAGAGCTTCAAACGTTTTGATTGATAAAGGGAGAATTTCATCATTGATAATGGCGGCTAAACACTCTGCCATTAACGGCGCATTAGTTAATCCGCGCGACCCTAAACCTGCCAGTACATATAAATTGGGATAAACCTGAGCCGCTTGTTTAGGCGCTCGGCCTCCTTTGGCAAAGTGAGCAAAATCGGCAGTAAAACTGTTAACTGGACTAAAACAACCAATCATAGGTAATCTGTCTTTTGTTGTCGCTCGAATAGAGGCGCGGCTGGAGTCCAAATTATCTGGTATTAACCAGTCAGTTAACTCGGGAGTATGTTTTTGGTGGAGTTGAAGGTTTTTAATATCATCCTGATAAAGATGATTGCAATTGGTATTATCCTGCTCAAAAGTTGCACCCACACATAATAAATTTTGCCAACTCGGTGTTAAATACCCTTTATGGCAAATTACTTTTTTTAGTGAAGTTACTTGCTCTGTTGCTGTTAAATAACTGACCTGGCCACGGCTTGGTTCTAGCTTTAAATGCTGCGTTTGGGTGGTTTGATTTAATTGCCAGCCCTGACATAACACTAAATTATCTGTTTTAAATTCAACTGTTTTACCATTCTGTTGACAGGATAAATGCCAGCTATTATTAATACGATTAAATTCAGTCAGTTGTGTATTAACTGAAACCGTTAAACTATTTTGAGCTGTTAAATACTTAATCGCAGCTAAAATAAAACTCATAGGATTGAGCCAACCTGCATCCGGAAAGTGTAAACCAGCAAAGTTAAATTGTATGCCGGTCAATTCGGCAATATCCGGTTGAGTTACCCACTCAAAAATTTCGCGTGGCCAAACTGGATTATCTAACAAGGCTTGCTGTCTGGCTTGCATTTTATCTGAAAAAGCGAGCTGAACCACACCACAAAAATCTGCCGAAAATTCAAAAGTATTGCGCCATTTTTGATAAAACTGGCAAGCATATTGATAACTTTTTAAATGGCAGTCGGTAATTGAGTTATGATTATTTTGAATTAACGGATAAATAGCACCTTGTCGATTACCAGATGCGCCGTCTGCCAGTTCTCCCTGACAAATTAAACGAACTTGATGACCTCGTAACGCTAAAGTCAGTGCGCTACATATTGCTGCTATACCGCCACCAACAATACAAGTCTGTTTACTTGAACTTGAACTAACCGGAAATTGCGCCGCATGTACGGTTGTTTTTGGTTTTGCTGAATCCGGTTGGAAAATACCTGTAAGCATTTCACGTTTATAGCCAAAGCCTTTGCGTTTATTTACGGTAAAGCCTGCTTCGATTAATCCCCGCCTGACAAAACCCGCCGCGGTAAAAGTCGCTAATGTCCCGTTTGGCGAAGCTAATCTGGCCATTTGCTCAAATACAGTTGGATGCCACATTGCCTGATTTTTACTAGGGGCAAAACCATCTAAAAACCATGCGTCAACAACGCCATTGTGATTATCAGGCACTTCTGGCAGCTGCTCTAAAATATCACCTAACCATAAGTCGAGTTTTATCTGGTTATCAAACTCAAGTCGGTGTGCCCCTTTTACAAGATAAGGGTAGGCATTTACTAGCTGCTCTGACCAGCAAGAAAGCATTTGCCAAGGGGCTAAAGCTTGCGCAAGATCAGTTTTAGATAATGGGTATTTTTCAAAACTGATAAAATTAAGTTGCTTTAATGGATGATTTGGATTGTTTTGTTTAAATTGACTAAAAGTTTGACAAACAGCAAGAAAATTAAGGCCTGTACCAAAGCCGGTTTCGGCGATAGTGAAGTGTGATTGTTGCCAGTTTTGCCAGCGGTTGAGTAAGTCGTTTCCTTGCTGAAAGACATACAAAGATTCTTCTAGGCCGTTGTCTTTAGAAAAGTAAATATCGTCAAACTCAGTTGAAACTGGGGTACCGTTTTGTTGAAATTCTAAGCTGGCGGTTTGAATTTTTGTCAATTTTATCGTCTCAATTGCTTTTCAAGCATCGCATTTTACTTCAAATTAACCGATAATAAGCAACTTTTAGCATATCAGAAAAATTAATTAGGCATAAAGTCGTGTCTTTCGCACTAAGAGGAATTTTATGAAAAGAGCTGTGATCACTGGCTTAGGGATTGTATCTAGCATAGGGAACAATGCGCAGGAAGTAACATCTTCATTAAAAGCTGGCCGCTCAGGTATTACTCATTCTCAGCAATTTGCTGACGTAAACATGCGTAGTCAGGTATGGGGCAACGTAGATATAGATTTTTCTGAGCACATTGACCGCAAGCAACTTCGTTTTATGGGCGATGCGGCTGCTTATGCTTATATTGCAATGCAACAAGCTGTGACTGACTCAGGTTTAACAGAAGAGCAAGTATCTAACCCAAGAACCGGTTTAATTGTTGGTTCTGGCGGAGCATCTTCTGAAAATCAGGTGAATGCAGCACAAACTATGCAGGAAAAAGGGGTACGTCGTGTAGGCCCTTACATGGTAACAAAAACTATGGGTTCAACTGCATCAGCTTGTTTAGCAACGCCATTTAAAATTAAAGGTGTTAACTATTCAATTAGTTCTGCTTGTGCGACTTCGGCTCATTGTATTGGCCATGCATGGGAACAAATTCAACTTGGTAAACAAGATGTTGTATTTGCTGGTGGTAGTGAAGAACTACACTGGACTTTAGCTTGTTTATTTGACGGTATGGGCGCGTTATCAACCAAATATAATGAAACACCAGAAAAAGCATCGCGTACATACGACGCAGAGCGTGACGGTTTTGTTATTGCTGGTGGCGGCGGTATTGTTGTAGTTGAAGAACTAGAACATGCTTTAGCTCGTGGCGCTAAAATTTATGGCGAAATTGTAGGTTATGGCGCCACTTCTGACGGTTATGATATGGTTGCTCCGTCTGGTGAAGGGGCGATCCGTTGTATGCAACAAGCTATGGCAACAGTCGATACACCAATTGATTATTTAAATACACACGGTACTTCAACGCCGGTTGGTGATGTAAAAGAATTAGAAGCGATTCAAACGGTTTTCTCTGAGCAAAAACCGGCAATCAGTGCAACTAAAGCGATGACAGGTCACTCACTTGGTGCTGCTGGTGTACACGAAGCAATTTATTCATTGTTGATGTTGGAAAATAATTTTATTGCACCTTCAATTAACATTGAAACACTAGATGAAAAAGCACAAGGTTTAGACATAGTAAACAGCACACGCGAAGCTGAGTTAAATACTGTAATGTCTAACAGCTTTGGTTTTGGTGGTACAAACGCAACCCTTATTTTTAAACGCTACCAAAACGCGTAAAAATAACTTATTGTTACACCTGCATTAAAAAGCCGCCACAGTGCGGCTTTTTAGTTATCACAATTTAATAACCAGCGCTAATCAGAGCAACTAGAATAACAACACTTTAGGATTATCATGAGCGACAAATTGCATTTTTTTATTGAAGATTCTCTTTTATATGCTGAAGAATTTTTTTCTGAACTTGGGCAAATTACACGTTTTAAAGGGCGGGATGTCACCAGTGAAGAAATTGCTCAGGCTGATTTTTTATTAACCCGCTCAACCACTAAAGTAAATGAAACGCTGTTAAAAGATTGCCACAAGTTACGCTTTGTTGGGACGGCAACCGCTGGATATAACCATATTGACAGCGATTATCTGGCTTCGCGTAATATTCCATGGAGCGCAGCGCCCGGTTGTAATGCCGATGCAGTAGCAGATTATGTATTAAGCACAGGTTTTAATTTAGCAAACAAATATAGTTTTGAATTAAAAGATAAAGTCATTGGCATTGTTGGGGTTGGTCAGATAGGCGAGCGTTTGGTTAGACGTTTTTCTGCAATTGGCTGTCAAGTGGTGCAATACGATCCAGTGAAAGCAGCTGAAAACCCTAATTTTATTAGCGCAGAATTTGAAGACATCCTGAAATGCGATTTAATAACTTGTCACGTTCCTTTAGTTAAACATGGTCCACATGCAACCGAACACATGTTTGATTTTGAAACCTTATCTAAATTAAAAGAAAATACCATTTTAATTAACGCTTGCCGTGGTGAAGTTGTACATAATCAGGATTTACTTAAATTTTTTGAATCCGGTAAACAGCTTCATGTGATTTTAGATGTGTTTGAAAACGAGCCAGAAATTGAACTTGGATTATTACCTTATTTAGAGTACGGCACGCCTCATATTGCTGGGCATAGCTTGGAGGGGAAAGCCAGAGGGACAGAAATTCTTTATCAAATGATTTGTGAAAGGCTAGGAATTGAAGCCAAAGTCCAACTTCAGAACTTATTGCCAGCACTGGCAATTGAGCATATGACTTTAACTGATAATTACACTTTAAGTCAGCGTCAGTACAGAGCCATTATGAATTTAATTTATGATATTCGTAATGATGATCTAGACTTTAGAATGGGTTTAGCCAAAGCACCGGATAGTTTTGATAAACTTAGAAAAAATTATGCGATTAGACGTGAAGTTACTTCACTTAAAGTGAAATGTGACCAAAGTTTATTGCCAATATTTACTGATTTAGGGTTTAATACCAGCTTAAAAAGTTAATCTGTCGGATTAATAACAATATAAAATAATAACATTGGAATAGTTTTTGCCTCTTTTTAACAATAGTGTCAAAAAATAGACGTTAACAAACAAACAGACAGTGAGTAATAATATATTTAGCTAACTTAATGTTTTAACACTATTTGTAGGCAAAAACATTTGTTTTAGATGCGACCTTTCGCAAGATTTAGGATTAATAATAATGCGCTTGTATCGAAAAATTGGTTTGGCTGTCGTTTGGCTGGCGTTAATAGGTACTTATATCGGCTTTGTAGAGCTTATTTCTGCTCCTAAAGCGTATGCGCAAATCCAAATTCGTGGTGATAAAGAAAACGATACAGGCTTAACCTCACAAACTTATGGTCCAATTACTGGGCAAGATACATTGTGGAAAATAGCCGAACAACTGAAACCAGATAGTAGTATCTCGACTTATCAGGTGATGGTTGCTATTTATCAAGCTAACCCAAATGCATTTAATAACAATAACTTGAATAGCATGCGCAGTGGTGCGATTTTACAGGTGCCAACTTTAAGCGCGATGCGTAAAGTGAATAAAACCGCAGCAAAAAATAAATCTGATCTGGATGATGAAATTTGGGCTGACCGACAAAACAAAGCTATTGCTGCTCAGCAAGATCCTCAAGAGAAAAAACGGCAAGAAACTGCCAAGCAAGCTGACTTAGAAACGGCAAAAAATGCAATTCAGGACAGATTACAGCAACTTCAGCAAGAACAATTAAAATCTTATCAGTCATTAAAAGAGCAATTTTCTGCTTCGTTAACCAATATTCAAGCGCTGATTGAAGAAAATGAACGGCTAAAAAATCGCCTAGCTTCTGTTAACGAAGAAGTCACTGACTTGCGTTCGCAAGTAGGACAGGGCAGTCAATTACAACTGCAAATGGAAACCATATTAGCTCAACAGACTGAAATGCTTGAGCAGCAACGCAAAGAGTTAGCTGAAAAGAATGACAGTGCATTAACTCATTTTTGGAAAGCGGTTAGTTCAAATATTTTATATTTAATTTTATTAGGTACAGTACCGGGGTTAATTCTGGTTGGTTTATTAATTTGGTGGCTGCTTGTTCGGAAAAAACAACCAGATCAGCAAGAGCAAGCCAATCATTTTAATCAATCTCAAACAACAGAGCCTGAGTTTACGCCAAGCAATAGCTCAATGCCGACAGATGATTTATTTGAAAATCAGGCGAATGATTTTTCAGCCAGTCCGATTCAATCATCTTCGAGTGAGCAAAGTATTCGGTTAGATGATGACGATCTGCTTTCATCTATGGATCATGAGTTATTAATGGATGATGATGATTTATTAGATTCACCTATGAACTCGGAAGTAAACTCAGCAAAACAAAACAGTGCAGATGTTAATTTTGGTGATGATATTTTAGACCAGTCTCTTGATGATCTAGTTAATGATGAATCACATGATGATTTGGACGATATTGTGTCTGAAGATGATATAGATGCTTTACTCGAAACAGTTGGGGAATCTAATCAAAAACCATTAACTCCAGAAGTAGATAAACAAGCGGAAAAAGAGCCTACAGAAGAATCTAGTGAGTTATCTCAAGATGAGCTTGATTCATTATTTAATGGTTTAAATGATGATAATGAGGACGAATTATTACCTCCAATATCTAATGCAGAAAAAGTTTCTAACGCAACTGAATTAATTGATGAAAATGACATAGACTCATTAATTGATGATACCCAACAAAACTCTGCGACTCAGCCTGATGATTTAGATGATGATGAATTAGATTCATTATTAGATGAAGATATGGCAAAAAATAAACCTATAAATGAAGACGAAGTAGATGAAAATGTTGAGATTGATGATCTGCTTGATAGTGATGAATCAGCCGAGGATGATGAGTTTGATATAGATGCATTAATTGATGATACACAAACTGACTCTGTTACAGAAACGGATAAAGAAGTTGAGCAAGCTGAATCAGCAGAAGATGA
>NZ_JAOPFU010000049.1 GCF_025515275.1 Catenovulum sp. 2E275 | reverse complement strand
AATTTGAGTGCCTGAGTTTTGCTTAATTCGCCCTGCGCCCAAGGTTTACCCCAGGTGCTACCCGGTTTATAAGCCGTTTGTTGGCCTTCTAACCAACTGAGTTTGCCGGGCTGACGCAAAAAGTTTTTTAACTTCTGGCTGGTTGCACTGCTTAGTGCGGAGGTTTGGCTACAGGCTGATAACGCTAACGGGATGGAAGCGGCTATCGTAGATTTTTTCAAAAACTCTCGACGATCCATAATATTCTCTGCTTTATTAGTGATTACGGCTAAAAGGTTTAACAAAATAGAAAACTATTCAAATTGTGTTTAACTTATATCACAGATGAATTACAATGACCACTATTGATTGGGTTTGATTTAAAATGTTTAAATAATCATACTTAACTGATTTTAAAACAGAAATTTATCGAGACGTTTATGATATATTTAAAAAAATTAATAAAGTGCTGCGGCTTAATCCTTTTCCTTGTTTCGCTAACAGCCTGTCAGATTTTAATGCCTCACACGGCTGAAAAAGGTTCATTGATTTATGCAAATGCACTATCGTCACCAGACGATGTAAACGATTGGGTAATGGAAGGCCCGGGTAAATTAGAATTTAACGATGGCTGGATGCAAATGTATTCACCCAACGAACAAATGCATCATGTATTTTGGTGTCCGCAGGAATTCCCAGACTCTTTTATTGCAGAATGGGAAGCTCAAAATTTAAAAACAGATGCCGGTTTAGTCATCCTGTTTTTTGCCGCGAAAGCCGTCAATGGTGAAGACATTTTTGCCCCCCACCTACCAAAACGTGATGGCACATTTAGCCAATACACAGAGGGTGAAATTAAAAGCTACCATATTTCTTACTATACGAATGCCGCGCACAACCCAGACCGAGGCCATGCGAATTTAAGAAAAAACAACACCTTTTCTTTATTACAAATGGGCGAAGAAGGCATTAAAGCTCAATCAACTCAGCCCCATAAAATCAGATTAGTTAAACAAAACGCACATATTCAAATGTTTATTGATGAACGTAAAGTCATTGATTACATAGACAACCAAGCCTTTATTGAAGGTGTAGATACAGGCAAAGCTTTAACTGACGGAAAAATTGGCTTTAGACAAATGCAGTGGACTAAATTCCAGTATCGCAACTTTAAAGTGTGGGCAATTAAATAGTTGAGAGATTTACTTCAACACTTCTTATACACACCTCAGGTTAAATAAAAGCCTTTCATTTCCGGTATTTTATAGCGATAAATGAATATCCAGAAATAGAGACAAGCAGAGGATCTTGTCTCTATTGGTTTACTCAAGCAATGCGCTAGCAAAGCAAGAACAAAAACTCTGGCTTATAGCGTATAACGCGCACCAACAAAGAAGTAAGTACCGGTATGGTTATATTCGCGGGTTAAATCTAAATCACCATAACCTGTGCCATAAATACGTTCTTTTTCATCAGTTAAGTTAATAATTTCAAACGTAAATGTCAGGTTTTCATTAAAGTTATAAAAAGATGAAAAGTCGATATGTGTTGGTCCATATTTCATTTCTTCAACATGACCGTTTCCGCCTGGTTTACTTAACAAATAATCGTCTCGCATATTAGCTGAAATACGTGCACCATAAGTTTCTTCCTCGTAATATACGGTGAAGTTGTACGAGTTTTCAGACATGCCTGTCATATCATCTGTTGATACACGGGTATAGTTAGTCACGATCCCAAAATTAGACATCCAGCCATTTAAAAAGCTAAACGGCTGCTGGTAAATTAACTCAATCCCTTTCACTGCTTCGCCATCTACATTAACTGGCGTATAATGGGTATATTCAACCGTTGCCGGATCAGAATCGTAGCTTTCATCGTAGCGCGGGTCGGCATAAATCGTATCGTAATAAACCGGATCAATGAGTTTATCAACCGGTAAAGTTTCAGATGCTGTCACAATATCTTTATAAAAATAAGTCGCGGAAAGCAGCGCTTCATCGGCAAAATACCATTCAAACCCTAAATCATAATCATTGGATTCATAAGGTTTTAATTTAGGGTTACCAATGCTAACCGTACGAGTTTCATAAGTGAAATTAGGGTTAGCTATATTAAGCGCATTTAAACTTGCACGGGTCATGCTGCGCCCTGCTGAAAAGCGAGTAATAAAATCGTCAGTGACTTCTAATGCTAAATTTAAAGATGGTAAGAAGTTATTGTAGCTATTTTCTTCTTCAACCGGATTACCATTAAAATGGCTTTTTGAAGTCGTTGTGGTTTCTACATAACGCACACCAAAGTTAGTACGTAGTAACATATCCCCTACATCATAAAATCCATTTGCTTCAGCATAAGCTGCCACGGTTTCTTCAATCACTGTCCATGATGAGGATAAGTTAGTGGTAAATTCACGGCTTAAAATTCCGTCACGTTCCAGTGCGGCAAAATCGGCAACCGGAAAAGTCATTAACGCCTGATCGAGCCCATCGCCAAAATCAGAATACGGAAAATCTTTAGTGTAGCCTACCGCCGAAACAGCATCGCCATAAAAACCATCACCCACTACATATTCAACTTCACGATCATTATATGCTACGCCGGTTTTGATCTGCATATCGTCAAGTTCAATCGTAAGGTCCGCTTTAGCGGTTAAGTTTTTGCGGTTAACATCATTGGAGCGAATTGTTGCTGGGCGTACTTCATAATTGGCCGCATCATAATAATCATAACCTTCACCATAGCTAATTTCTGGGATATTTTTACTATTTGAAAAATCAAAACTATAAATATGCGGCTGAGATACATAATAATATCTGAACTCTTCACGCGCAGCATCTGACGATGCGTGACCAATCATCGTATCTAGTTTAATTGTATCGGTTAAATTAAATTGACCAGACAATACATACTGGCTGAAATCTGTATCTGAATTTTGCTCACGGCTTTCAATCCACGACTCCACATTATCAAAAGTTGCAGCCATAATTTGTTTACCATTTGGATCAATTGAAACTTCTAATGGCGTGACTGTCCCCGGCGTTAAAAACCATTCCATTGAGTTATAACCAGTGCGTTTATTTTCCAGTTTTGAATGAAGAAGATCCAGCGTTAAGGTTGCATTTTCAGTTGGGCGATACTGTAATGAACCGGTCACCCCTAAACGGGTTTGATTGTTCCCAAAAAAGTCTGCTCTTGGTAAACGCGGCAACCATAAGCAGTTTAACGGATCAACCTGAGCCCCATCAAATTCACAGGCTTCGCTGGCAAACTCGCCGTTAACCACTGTGTTATCCGTATCTGGAAATAACTGACCTGCTTCAACCGGAGTGGTATAGCGCACTGTACCAAAACCTTCTTGGCGGACGGTTCGTTCTGAATAAGCAACAGAAAACAAAGCCCCAAAGGTATTATCTGCAAAAGTATTGCTGATCATAAAAGCAAGGCGTGGATCAGTTTCAGACGTTAGCGAGTTATAACCGCCCTGTGCAGAGGCTGCAACTTTAAACCCTGCATAATCAAATGGTTTGGCTGAATATAAATCAACCGTACCAGCAATACCGCCCTCTTCCATTGAAGCGGTAGTCGATTTTTGAATATCTACTCGGTTAAATAATTCAGACGCAAATACATTGAAGTCGAACGAACGGCCATTATTAATCCCATTACCCGAATCTAAACCATCGGTACTGGCAGGCACTTCCATCCCATTTAACGTTGCGCGGGTAAAAGACGGACCTAAGCCACGTAAAGTAATTTGGCGGCCTTCACCGCCTTCACGTGAAATAGCAACACCCGGTACACGCTGAATCGCCTCAGCGATATTTAAGTCAGGAAATTTCCCCATATCTTCTGACATAATAGATTCTGTAACATTAACCGCGTTGCGTTTTTCTTCTAGTGACTTAAATAATGCACCGCGAAAACCTTTTACCTGAATCACTTCAGCAACATCGTCGGTTGCCTGAGTTGTTTGCTCATCTTCTGCTGCATTGGCTGACTGGCCAAATGCCATGCCGGTTAAAATAGCTAAAACCGCGCTCGATAATTTATTTTTGTTGTGCTGCGTTACCATGTCGGAACTCTCCACCTTTGTCTCAAGATAAATCGCAAGTTGGCCCGACGCGCTTAATTCGCCTTTTAAACCGGTATGATTTAAAAGAATTTGCAAACCCTGTTCAATGCTGTATTCCCCAATCAGCGGATTTGCTTGTTTGTCCAAAGTGGCCTCTTGCGGAAATAACAAAGTTAAATCAGCCTGTTGCGCAAATTGGATCAGCGAAGCGTCTGCTCTTTGCGAAGGAATATTAAACGGATAAGTCTTAGAATAATTATCTGCAAGCGCACTAACACTTATGCTAGAAGCCACCAAAAATGATAATAATTTCAACCTAACCACCTAATAACCAAACGTACGCTGTTTTTATCCAGCGTATTGAGTAAGACGAAAGACAAAAAATTTTCCGCTATGCAAACACAAAAAATTTTTACTAAAAAAAACATATTTATTTACATGCTAGTTTTTTTTTAACATGGCAGGCAAGCATTTTATTTATCTAAAATACAAAAAATGCTATTTTTATCGTTATTTTATAAAAATAGTTAGTGGAAAAAAGCGGTTAAATCGTCTTTTAAAATAATCGGCTCAAACTAAAAGACGACCGCGCTTATGACGCAAGAAACCATGTTAGATAAAATATTTTTAGCTTCCCGCAATACCATTGCAAGGGTTGTTTCCAGAATTGTACCACCTAAAGAAATTGAAGATATTGTTCAGGAAACCTATGTGCGCATTTGCCAAATAGAAAACAGCGAAAATATACATTCTCCGCGCTCATTTATGCTAAAAACCGCCAGAAACTTAGCATTAGATCATCTTAAAAAAGCCGATACCCGCTATTTACAGGAAATTGAAGACGAAACCGATTATCACTCACTTGACGATACATTAAGCGATCAAATGTTTGAAAACGCAGCAAATAATCAAGCGTTTTCTGACTTTTGCGAAGCAGTTAGAGAGTTACCAGCTCAATGTCGTAAGGTTTTTGTTCTTAAAAAAGTTTATGGTTACAGTCAGAAAGAAATTGCCGAAACTTGTGGATTAAGTGAAAGCACAGTCGAAAAACATATTGCAGCCGGTTTAAAAAAATGCACTCTTTTTATGCGCGAACGTCAACATATTCATTCAGCCCCAACCAAGGCAAACCAACGCCACGGAGGTTCAAATGAGTAATATTTATCCGTTCCCGAATCAAGCTGATAAAGCCCAAATAACCAATGATGACAGTTTAGATCAAGCGTGTTTATGGATTAGCCGAATTGATCGTGAGTTAAATCAAGTAGAAAAGGGCGAGCTAAAACATTGGCTTGAGCAAAATCCTCAACACCTAACAGACTTACTTGAGGTCGCAAACTTGTGGGATAAAATGGACGAATTAAGCCGTCTATCAGATTTGTTTCCAAAAACTAAACAAACAGCGCCCAAAACTCACTTTGGATTATATGCCGCTGCTAGCTTATTTTTATTGGTGCTATCTGCTTGGTTCATTTTGGATTATTCAAATAACCATACCCAACCAGAGCAAAATATATTGGCGACACAAACCAATTATCAAACTAAAGTCGGCCAAAATCAGGTGATAAAATTGCCAGATGGTAGTGAGCTTACACTTAATACCAATACTTTTGTACAGGTTAAATTTAGCGAAAATCGCCGGATTATTGACCTTCACCGCGGAGAAATTCATATTCAAGTAGCACATGATCCAACAAGACCGCTGGATGTATTAGCCGCGGGCCAGAAAATTCAAGCAGTTGGCACCGCATTCAGTGTGCAAATGAAAAAAGATATAGTGGAACTGTTAGTCACAGACGGTAAAGTCAAAGTAGAACAAACACAGCAAAAAACCGCGAGTTCGACTCAAACCATTCAATCTGAACCCGTTCAATTTGTGGCTAAAGGTGAAAAACTGGATTTAGATTTAACCGGTAAAACAGCCAAAGAAATCGAAAAAGTTGAAGATGCAGATATTGCCGCAAAATTGTCGTGGCGCAGCGGTAATTTAGTATTTAGAGGCGAAACACTGGCACAAGCAATGGCCGAAATTGAACGTTATACCGAAACTAAAATCACATTAGAGCAAAATGATACGCTTAAAAATATTAAAGTAGCCGGCGTATTTAAAACGGGTGATATAAAAGGCTTGCTCATTGTGCTTAGTCAAAACTTTAACATTGAACATCAAACGTTAGCTGACGGCACAATAAAACTAAGCTTGGCAAATAGTTAATTAATTAGTATGAAAAGCGTTCAACCATGAAATGTTATGGGTTTTACAGTGATACTGCCAAGGAAAGCGGCTCTAAGCATAACAAAGTGCCAACCTATCACTTATCTGGTTTATAGCCCCTTATATATAAAGTTTTTATATATACTAAAAAACTTTAGAAAAAAACTGAGAAGCTATAGCTAAATACTACCGTAATTATTTGATTTAAATATTTAAATATATAAAAACAAAGTTACTTTAAACGACTTATCCTCACTGAATGACTTGCTGTCTTTATTAATTTATGCTTGAATTCTCTGCTACTCATCGGATCTTTTAAAATATACACAAGGAATAAATAGTGAAAACCTCGCCGGATTTAATTGATTCAATTAATCGTTTAACCAAAGCACTTTATCAACTTAATAGTATTGATTTAATGTTGAGTTTACTAAAAACCGAAATTAACTCTGTATTTGGTTTTAATCTCATCTGGTTATATCAATTTGTAGATAATCAAAAAAACCAACTTAAACTTATCTCAGTCAAAGGTAACCGCCAGCAGCTAATCAAGAATAATTATGATTTTATTGATATTAGGCAAGATAAAATGCTGGAAAATATTTTAAAAAATCACTCACCGGTTTATATAGAAGATGCACGCTTAGATAGCTCAACAAACAAAGAAATCATTCAAGTTTGGGGTAATCGAACCTTGATTAATTGCCAGCTATTTATTCATGATAAAAGTATTGGCATTTTTGGTACTGGTTCTTTTTTAGATGAAGGTGTAAAACCTCTTAATCCACAACAAATCACGTATTTTAATGCTATTACTAATGCTTTAGCTATCGCATTAGATAGGCTCAAGTACAAAACTATCTCAATGCAAGATCCACTGACTAACTTAGATAACAAACGAGCTTTAAAAATTCATGCCGATACTATTTTATCTTTGGCTCAGCGTAATCAGCATAAAGTAGCAGTGATTTTTATTGATCTGGATAATTTTAAACCCGCAAACGATACCTTTGGTCACAATTTTGGTGACCAAGTTTTAAAACACTTTGCCAATCGTTTAACCCGAGTTTTAAGGTATTCAGATATTAAAATAAGATATGGCGGTGATGAATTTGTCGTTATTTTGCCAGAAATCAATGATGAATCATCAATCAAAACTGTAATTGATAATATAGATACTCACTGTACAGACATAAGAATAGGCAATATTCACTACCAACTTAGTTTCTCTGCTGGGTGGTCTGTTTATCCGTACGATGGTCAAAATATTTATGATTTGATTGAACAGGCAGATCATAGAATGTATAACTTGAAACAATAATATTCCTAATCTGCTCTAAGCTTGCTTAATCTTAAATTTTTCGCTGGCAGATTGTAAACAATGAGCGTTTTCAACCAGCGTTTGAGTATTAACTAAGTTGTGGTTCAATTCTTGTTTATTGGCATTAATTTGATCTGCCAATTCAACAATATTTTGTGCCAGTTGCTGAATTACAGAACCTTGTTCAATCGCTGACGCAGAAATTGAAGCACTCATATCTTTTATCACAGAAGCCGCCTGATTTATTGATTGCATATCTTTAGATAAACCATTCGCATCTTCTATTCTGGCCTGAGTTATTTCAAATCCAGAATTAACTAAAATTTCAGCTTGCTGACTTTGCGTTTGCAATTGAGTCACTATCTCTTCTATTTCTTGCGTTGATTTTTGAGTTCTGGCGGCAAGCTCTCTGACTTCATCAGCAACAACCGCAAAGCCACGGCCATTTTCACCAGCTCTTGCAGCTTCAATCGCGGCATTTAAAGCTAATAAATTAGTTTGTTCTGCAACAGCCCGAATAATAGCAACAACCGAGCTGATATTTTCACTACTGACACGTAAGTTTTGAACAATACTAGCCGTATTTTTCATTTGAGCCCCTAGTTCTGCTAATTTGTCAGCATTTTGAGCGGAAAGCTGTCTGCTTTGAACAATTAAACCATCAATATTATCTACTTCTTTTTGAGTATTAATTGTTCTTTCTTCAATATGACCAGCAGAAGCGCCAAGCTCTTGTAACGCAGCAGATAGAGTTTCTATTTCAGCACTTATGTTAGATACGCGGGATAAACTAGAGTGGTTATTATTTAATAAAATATCACTGGTGTTATTAACTTGCTTACTTGTATCAACAACTTCGACCACCAAATTATTCAAATGTTTTGAAATGTCATTGAGCATTCCACCAATAGTGCCAAATTCATCATGACTAATATGGTTTAAATTATCGGTTAAATCGCCTTTACTTAATCGCTCACTAAATATCATTAAACGTTTTAATGGACGACGAATCCCAAGCACCATATAAACACTAATAATTGCGGTAATAACAATGCAAATAATACCAACAGTAATTAACCAAATAACCGCTTTTTTATTCTGTTGTTTCGTTATTGCAGCATTATCAACCGTACCTTGGTGCACCATATTTGCAAATGCTTCCAGCTTATTTTGCTGCGTCTGCCAGCTTTGTTGATACAACATAAGTTGCTGAGCTTGTTTATCTCTTGCATTTAAATACTCAACCGCAGTGGGTAATAAGCCATTTGTTGATAATAAAATATTTTCTATTTTTCTAATAAATGCTTGTAAGTCATCCACTTTAAAATAGTTTTGATATGTCAGTATGACTAAATTAGCCGAGATGATATTAATTGTATCTGAAGCAGTAGGAATTAAAGTTGGGTAGACATTTGGATCTTGAGTGATTTGTACCATTTCGGTCAACTCTCTAAGCCGGTCCACCCCTTCTTTAATTGCTAAAATAGAAGACAGCCAAATAATACTCCTATCATTTAAATCTTTTGTGCGCTGTTCAAGAACATTATTTACCTGAGACCAAGTTCTTAAAAAATCATTATTTAAGTCGACTAACTGTAATTTAGAATTGAGCACTTGATGATTAACAGTCAAGAGTTTAGTTTGTTGTAATAAATTAGGGGTTAAGCTTTTTAGATTAAAATCTAAGTCATGAAATAATTGTTCTGTGTTTAATTTTATCTTATTTATGAGCAAATTAACCTTTTGGATATCCTGATTTAACAAAGATTGTAACGATGCTTGCTTATCTGGTAACTGCGTCAAATAATGTTCAAGTACCCGGTTATCTTGTTGAATAAAAGTCGCTCTGGTATTTGATACATCCTGTAATAACTCAGTCGTATATTCTGAAAACAGATTGAATCTATTGCTAATAGTTTGGCTGTTTTGCACTCCAATCATAATAACAGCCAAAATCACACTGGCTAAAAAGCCAAAAACTAACGTAATTTTAAATTGTAATGACATAACTTTACTCAACCCACCCCTGATATTGATACACGTTTTGCTTAGTAACTAAACTAGGATCAATCAAAAAAACAGTTCGATTTAAAGTTTGCCCCTGCATTAAAGCAAAGCCCAACTCAACTGCTTTTTCAGCCATTTGATCAGGGTATTGTGCAGATGTTGCGGCAACTAGCGCGGCATCACTTTTTAACGCTTTTTGCATAATAGGCGCACCATCAACAGATGTTATCACTAAGTCTCTTTTCCCTGTATTTTGGGCGTATAATTCAGCACCAATTGCGCTCGGGTCGTTAATCGCAAATATTCCCCTGATATCAGAATGATTTTGCAATAATATTTTTAGTGCCAAACTGCCACCTTGCTGGTTGCCTTGTCCGTTTTCATACTTTTTTACTAATGTAATACTGGTATATTGGTTAAGCGCCTTAATACAACCCGTCACTCTATCTTTAACTGCTGAAACCGCAGGTCCGTCAATAATGGCAACTTTGCCTGTTTTATTAATTTGCTCAGCCAAATAATGACATGCAATTTCGCCTGCTTTTACATTGTCAGTTGCAACCGTAGCAATTACGCCATCTGTTGCGACATCAACAGCTATCACTTGGCTACCAGCTTTAATCGCTTTTTGAATATCCTGTTTTAAAGCGGTTTGTTCGGCTCCCGTTAGTACAATAATATCGGCTTTACGCTCGACTAACTGGCTGAGCTGATATTTTTGTCTTTCCAGTATATAGTCACTTGAAACCACCATCATAATCGCTTGGTTGTTACTTAACTCATCTGCTTTTCGCTTAGCGCCTTTAACAATCTGCTGAAAAAAAGGATTATTGAGGTCATTGATAGCAACTCCTATAGTGAGGGGTTTAGATAAAGATGGAGTTGGTAATAACTGAGCAAAAAAACACAAGCATATAAGATTGGATAGTTTCATTTTATTCTCATTATTGTCGTTTTAAATTTGAGCGTTATAAAAAGCAGCTGAACAATACAGCTGCTTTTTACGTTTTTAAAAAAGTGAAGCACTCATATGTACATGGTCAAAACTAACAAAACCACAAGCTCCAGACTCTTCATCAAAAATCTGAACTTGAACAAATTGCCCTATCCAGTCAGATAAATTAATAGACACCCAATGTTGGTTCCCTAAAGTCCGTGAGTCTGAGCATGAATTTGGAAGATACTGTTCAATCACAGCCCCCGATATAGGATTAATCACTTTTAGTCCAACTGGCACATTGCCATTTCCACCTGACATTAAAAAATTCAGATAAGGTCTATCAGACTTTATTTTAAAATTCGGCGAAGTGATTGTACCTACAGGTTGATCACAACCGTTTGCATTATAGTTAATCTCACAAGTGCTCACTGCGTTTAAACCCACTTTTGCAGTATCAGTAAAAACGGTTGTGCCTGTCCATGCAGTATTATCGTTAGGGTTAATAAAATCTCCGCTGGCTTGCCAACCATTATTTAGCATTTGAATTGCACTATCAAAACTACCAATAACCTGCACAAAAGCGTCATCCGTGACAGTCAAATTATTTAAGCTTTGGTCTGGATTACTTTCTGAAAAATCAATGGCATCATAATTAAAATCAACATAATTAGGATCAATGGCTTGTGCCGAAGTTAAATGAATATGATCAACACTGATAAAACCACAACTACCCGTTTCATTATCAAAAATTTCAACTTTGACTTGCTGGCCAATCAAGCCTGACAAATCAATCGTTTTCCAATGTAAATCATTTTTTATATAAGCATCACTGCATGTACCAGGGTTAAAACGTAATAATTCAGTATCTGCGGCATTGAGTATACGCACCCCGACTTCATTACTCATTTGTACATTACCGCCGGAAATTAACATAGCTAAATTAGCTTGCTCAGCAGATACAGTAAACAAAGGTGACGTTAATGTGCCTGTGCTGACATCACATGAACTTCCATTTAACTCACAACTTGTTGTACCGCCGGCTCCCACTCTGGCTGAATCCGCAGCACTGGTAGTAAGGCTATGCCACGCCTCTGCCGAGCTTGGATTAGCAAAATCACCAGTTGCAATCCAGCCATCTGCAATCATAGCAAGCGCATCATCAAATGAGCCTATGATATTTGAATCTGAATCCTGATACGGCAAACTAACACCATAGCTTAAAGACGCTCTTTGTTTTGCAGTTAATGTAACAGTACCACCATCAAGCATAGCATCGTCTTTAGCTGCATCACTTTGAAATAGATGATCAAAACTGACAAATCCACATCCTTCGGTTTCCTCGTCATAAAATTGAACCCGAATATTAGCACCATTTAGCACACTGGCCTGAATAACAGTCCAGTCATCATTACCATCTATATTGGCAGGCCCACAACTCGCTGGTGAATAATTGTGTAACAAATTTCCGGCTGTATCTAAAATACGAATTCCAACCGCTTTGTTATTATTCTCGCCACCCGCTAACAAGGTAAATAAATTCTCTTTTTCTAAGGTAAAAATGGGAGACGTCAAACGACCTGTACTTTGATCACAACCTTTAGCATTGCCGTTCATTTCACAACTACTCACTGCACCTTCACCAACTTGAGCAGCAGAGCTACTGATTGTTGTACCTTTCCATGCGTTTTCAGTAGCCGGGTTTGCAAAATCGCCACTTGCTGACCAACCCTGATCTAATGTGGTTTGTGCGCCATCAAATCGTCCTATCACTAATGCATTATTCTGCCCATCCTCAGGTAAGGTTAAATTAAATATTTTATTAGCTTTAAATAAAATAGCGGTTGAGATAACCGGTTGAGTGAATAATTCGGGATCAACTTGGATGAAAGCTTCTGGTGCTATGCTAATCGTCACCAATTGGTCTTGATTTTGATAGCTTTCGGCTGTCCCAACAATTTGAATATCTACCTGATTGTCTGAAACTCGGGTTAAAGTAAAATCCAAACCTGCTGGTAAATTTTGAGCAGTCCAATCCGTTTTATTAAGCGGGTCAACAAAGGTATTATTTGTTAACGCAACAGAGATAACCTGCCCAGCTTCTAAGCCTTCATTAATACTTGCTAGAATATCACCATTAATTGATAGCTGAGCAGAAGTGACAGCTTCAACTTCCGCAGTGATAGTAGGTAACAGACCTGTTACCGATAACGGTACTGGCATGTTAGCAAACTGTTCAGCTGAAATTGTCACTGTTATATCAGAAATATCAGTGTCAAAATCGTCACTAGAATTACCTGCCAGAGTGATCTCAGCGGTGGACTCATCAATTTTATTAAGATGACCTAAGCTCACACCACTTGGCAAATTGATTGCCTGCCACTTACTCAAATCTAATGTTTGTGCAAATACATTATTAGTTACTCTAACAGTGATAATCTCTCCATTTTCATTTTCTTCAACAATCCCATTGTGATCAGCTTTACTTGAAATAAAAGTGCGTTTACTTTGCATATCAGCCAATTGATATACCTGCACTTTTGTAAATGTTGTGTCCGCAGCTTGAGAATATAAAGCAATATTGTGGCTATCAGTTTTAAGTGGATAAATTCTAAAAGAAAATGCTGCTTTTTCGTTTATAAAAACATCAACCACTGAGCCATCAACAAAGATATGAAACTTTTCCGGCTTACCGAAAACCTCTTCATCATAACCTGCAACTTGCTCAGTTAACTCAAAGGCATCAGTGGAAACAGAAGATATTGTTTTATCTAAAACAATATTTTTATTAACCGCATCATAATAAATAACCGTTTTTTCTTCACCATCAGCAGAAGCCGCAATTACCACACCATATTTATTGGCAGTTGCTGTTACATCTAATTCGGCAATAATTTCTACATGACGTCCTTTACCATTAATAACAGTTTCGCCATTTACAACTAAATTATTCTGCTCTCGCAAACTAGCAGCTAATCTAAGTTGTGCTAACTGCGCTGCTGGTACTTGCTGAACAGTGGCACCATCAGCTGCCAACGACCATACCCTTGGTACAGAAAAAGTTTGAGTCCAACCCGCCGCTAATTGGGCTTCTGATGAACGCCTTTCATCCACAATCCCAATAGCGGTTAACAAACCGTCATCATTACGCGCAACCGTTGGCGAAATATGGCCCGTTATTAAATCTAAATACTTAGCTTGATTATTGTCAGGCACAAACTGGTCATTCACCCAACGTCCAATCCAATAAATGCCACGAGGTTTATATCCATTACCAACCGGATTCACCAATAAAATGTATTTATCTTCGGAAATCTTATCAAAAACAGGCATTTCCCATAAAACACCAGCTAAACCAGAATCTGAGCCATCAGGGGCGGTTAGAGCTGAAAAATCACTCATGAAATCACTGGCCTGCCAGCTATTTAAATCTGTGATATCAGACGTTGTATAATGCAATAAAGCACCACGATTATTGTTAATGGCTCCTATTATCATGTGCCAGATACCATCTTGTTTCCATAAATAAGGATCGCGCATATCATCGACACCGGTTTTATCAATAATCGGACCTAATTTAACCCAGTTTTTCAAATCTGTTTGTTTGCTGGTTGCAACAGCAACCCCCGGATTAAAAGGTCCAGAGTGATTTACATTGGTATAAAAAGCATAAGCTGTATCACCTTCCACAACCACATCACCCGACCAAATCCCTTTCATATCAAAACCTTGATTTGAACTTTTGTTAATCTCCGGCCAGAGTGCATCAGGCAAATGTGACCAGCTCACAAAATCAGGTGACACCATGTGACCCCAATGCATTTGAGTTTTGAATGGACCATTTGGAGTGCGTTGATAAAACATGTGGTACTGGCCATTAAATTCAACCAAACCATGTGGCTCATTTGCCCAATTGGCCGGAGGCATAGCATGAAAAATAGGTCTGAGAGGGTCATTTATAAAACGACTCTCTGGCGTTTCAAGCGAGCTAGTTCCAAGTGGATGAGAGTTATCTGTTATTTGTACATTGGCAGTAAATGCATCAGCTGTTTTACTGCCTTGATAAATTTTAATTTCATCAAATGCACCATTTAATCCGTTAATAACTGAAAATGGACCAGATGAAGCTGTATTATAACTCTTTGCAATTAGCAGTTCAGAATCGGCTTGGTCTATTTTACCGCCGATTGGATTATTGTCAGTCGAAGCAACTTCAACCCCATTTAGATAAAGTTTTATAGTGCCGTTAAATCCATCGACAACTGCAGCAATATGATTCCAACTATACAAAGGAAAAACGTCCGGCGCGGTTAAATTATACATAACACCGTCAATTGAAACGTTAAATTGCCATTGCCCAAAAGTATTAATATCTAAACTAAAACCTTGATTATTCTTTCTTTGAGCAATAAAAGAAGCTGGAGAGAGATTGTCATAAACTGTTTCGTGATCGCTCGGATAGCTTTCTAACGCCACCCAAGTTTCCACAGTCATTTCTGATAAGTTAGCTAAATTAACACTGCCTGTTGCCCAAGTTGAAAAACCATCAGTGCGTAGTGCATTGCCTTCTATGCCTAATACGCGCTCTGGTTTGGAGAATGTATTACTAATACTAAAAATAGACTGATCAACCTGATTCAGTGTGGTTGCTGAACCCGAATTTTCATCAAAATTCAAATAAACTAACTGTGTCAAAGGTTGTTGCGTTTCTGGCTCTGGCAATGGTTCTTGCTCTGAATCTGTTTGGATTTGATTCGATAAAAACTGATCTGGATTTATCTCGCTACTGCCATCGACTAAACAGCCTGACAATGAAGTAAACGCGAAAGAAACCATCCCCAACTTGAGTGCATTTTTTATATTCATGATATTTTCCAATTACACCAATTAAAATTGTTATTAGACGTTTGTTATTAATTAATTTGGCATAAGATTTAAAATGATTAACTAGGGTCTGTTGATCTTTTGAGTACAATTTTTCAGTAGTTTGACTTAACCCATTAGGCCTTCAATGCTGCGCCTCGGTTAAAAAGCATTTAGTTAGAACAAAATTTGTACATCAAACGTCAACAGACCCAGGATAAAATGAAAGATGCTGCATAAATAAAACGGATGTTTGATTGAAAACATCCGCTTTAAACTCATACTATTGAGCCAAAGTTACTGAGCTCATGTGTAAATGATCAAATGCAACAAACCCACATCCGGCTTCTTCATTATCAAATAACTGTACTCTTACTGTTTGCCCGATATAGTCAGACAAATCATGAGAAACCCAGTTTCGATCTGCTTTAATATAGGCATCACTACAAGTACCCGGGTTATGATTTGCAATTTCGCTACCATCGGCAGCGAGGATTTTCATGCCAACATTGTTATCACCGGTTCCACCGGATAATAAAATATTCAAGATTGGACGCGCTGCGTTAACAATAAAAAATGGCGATGTAAGTGAGCCGGTTGGACCATCACAACCATTCGCATTTTCATTAATCTCGCATGTTGAAGCAGCATGTAAACCAACAATAGCGGCATCTACGTCTTTGTTATTATCTGATACAAATGCCCATGCAGCATCACTGGCTGGTTCAGCAAATACACCGGTTGCAGTCCAACCCGCAGCTAACATTGCGTTAGCGCTATCAAAACTGCCTATCACCTGTGTAAATGAATCATCCGCCAGAGTTAAATTAAGCACAGATTGATCTGGGTTTTCTTCCGCATAATCTGACGCTAAAGATTCAAAGCCACTCATGTGTAAGTGATCAAAAGCAATAAAACCGCAGCCTTCACTTTCATTATCAAAAATCTCAACCTGTACATATTGACCAATATGTGACGATAAATTAATTGCTTGCCAGTTATCGTCGCTTTTATTCCAAGCTGCGCTGCAATTAGCCGGATTTAACCGGGTAATTTCATTGCCGCTTTCGTCTAAAACCCGAATACCTACATCATTAGAACCTTCAGCATTACCACCAGATAACAATAATTTTAGATAAGGCCGGTCGGCATTAACGGTGAAAAACGGTGATAATAAACTACCGGTTGGAGCATCACAGCCTTCAGCATTTTGATTAATTTCACAGGTTGAAACACCATGTAAACCGACAAATGCTGTCGGCTCTGACTCATTTTCTTTTTGATTATCAGGTAAAAAAGCCCAACTATCGGAACTGGCCGGATTATCAAATGCACCGCTAGCAGTCCAACCGGCTTCCAAAGTGGCAAGTGCGTCATCAAAACTACCAATCACTTGGGTAAAGGCATCGCCCGTTACTGTCAGGTTATGTGTTGTTTGATCCACATTTTGCTCTTGGTAAGACGCTTTTGGTGGTTCTGGCGGTGGCTCAACTTCGCTAGAAAAATCGTCAGCCAAACTAATACTATATTCACCTTTTGGTGATTCCACGCCTGTTTTACAGCCCGTTACTAACACCAATGCAGATAAACAAGCTAAATAAGATAATTTTTTGTTCATTACTGATCCCCTCAACAAACTAACAACGTTGTTTTAATTAAATATATTTAAGACTTTGAAATAATTAAATTTAAGTGTGCCGACCTAAATTTAATTAGACGATGTAAACAAACACGTTATCTTGTTTGTTTACATCAATGGCTTGCTTGATATTAATGATTAATAACCCGCATTTTGAATATAAACCGCACCTTGTTGGCTCAAGTTAATTTGCTCTTGAGGGATTGGCATGTATTCGTGTTTACCTTTTACAAAAAACGCATCATCTGTGGTTTTTTCTGGATCACCAGCTAAATAGGGCTTGCGAGTTTTTTCTACTGTTAGATATCCATTAATGGTTTGTGCTGCGACACCCCAACGAACTAAGTCAAAAAATCTAAAACCTTCCATTGCAAACTCTAAGCGACGTTCCCAACGAAGCGCGGTAAAAGCTTCTTCTTTATTTGCAAAAGCAGTATATAAACCGACTCGGTATTCAGCGCTACCGCCAATCTCAGTCTTAGTTAAATCAGGACGTTGAAAACGGGCGATACTATCTTGAGCACGCTGCCTGATTTTATTGATAATAGGTAGCGCTTCATCCCAACGGTCAAGTTGAATCAACGCCTCAGCTTTCCATAATAATACGTCTGAATAACGGATTAAGTCTGTATTTAAAGAAGATATAGTGAAAGGGCCATTTTTACTTAAACAATTACACTCAGGGATTTCAAGCTCTTTCATCGATACATAAGTGCCATAATTATTTGCATCACGCGCCCATGACTCTTCAACAATCAGGTTAGGATCATATTTAAATGGCTTACCAACCATACCAACTGTACTGTCTAAACGAGGATCAACAATATCACTATTTTGTTGATATAGTTCATCATTGTAGCTGTCAAACATAGGTAAACCAGACAAATCAACCTTAAACGCATTAACTAAATTATCTGTCGGAATATGAAAACCGCAGCAACCATAATAGACATCCATATTGATTTGAGGTCCATTTAACGCAAACGCGAAATTACCTTTACCATCTGGAGTGCCATCGTCGATTGAACGCTGAATTGCAAAAACAGATTCTTTACTATTTTCAAATTCGTGCAAAAAGTTTTTGGCAAAATCATCGTTTAATTGGTATTTGCCAGAAGCTTCAATTGAATCGACCAAACTAACAACTTGATTTAATAGATCTTTATTAATGTTAACCACTTCGTTTTGGTCATTTTGCTCATACGCTTGAAATAAACGAACTTTGGCTAAAAACGCCTGCGCAGAATATTTATTGGCACGGCCAACATCATTTTGATTTTCAGGTAAGTTAGCAGCAGCAAATTCAAAATCACCGGCAATTTTTTCCCATAATTGCTGATCGGTTAAATCAGCATTACTGATTTGCATAATCTCATCCACACTAACCGTTTCATCAATATAAGGAATATGCTTGTAATGGATTTTTAACCAAAAATAAAAAATACCACGAACAAATCTTAGTTCTGACTGTACCTCAGCTTTGTTATTTAATTCGGCTTCCGCGACTGCATTTAATGCCGCATTGGTACGTGAAATTGCGGCATAAAAACGCTCCCACATATTGCCGTTAATATCCATAAAATCAGGCGGATACGATGCCATATCAGGAATAAGCGGAGTATACATAGACAAAGCATGATAATAAAAAATATCACCCGGTCCATTACCCCCTTTATGGGCGTCACCAGACCTTAAATTACCTGTAGCCCAAAAAGAATGTGGAATGGTGTAATGGTCATTACCTAAAAAGGCATAAGATGCAATCACCAATTGATCAATTTGCTCTGGCGCTGTTACTTGATCTTCAGTTAATGCGCCTTTTGGATCTTTCTCTAAATCACCACAGCCAGCTAACCCTAAGGTGAGTGCCGATGCAGTTAATAAGCTCACTAATTTTTTCATTTTTTTACTCTCATCAATTCTGTATAAAATTTGGATTTTTAGTCACTGTACTTAGCTAGTTGTGCTTAAAAACCCATGTCAAAACCTATAGTGAATCGTTTCGGGATTGGGAATGTATTATTAGGTGCTTCCGGATCCTGACTTAACGTATTATCTGGGGTAATTGTGATTAGGTTTTGCGCCTGAATGTAAAAACGTAAGCTAGACACGCCCCAATTTTTTAATACGCTTTCATCTAATCGGTAACCCAAAGAGACATTTCTGAGTTTTAGATAAGAGGCATCTTCAAAATAAAAGCTGGAAAGCTGGCCTTCACCATTGTTATCAATCCGGCTTAATGCGGGTACATCTGAATCCGAATTTTCAGGTGTCCAGGCATGTAATGTGCGGCTACCATAGTTAGAACCTACGTTTAATGAGGTAAAATCGGTGAATCTGCGGAAACCATTTTCAATCGTGCCGCCTTCAATACCTTGCCAGAACATATTAAAGTCCCAGTTTTCGTATTCAATATTAATGTTTAAACCGTATTCAAAATCGGGATCTCTTTCGGTGAAAAAGACTTTGTCTGCATCTGAGATTACACCATCATTATTGGTATCAACCCAGCGAATTCGCCCGGGCGCTGCCCCTGTTTGTTCAGCATGAGCATCCACTTCTTCCTGACTTTGAAATAACCCATCAGCCACCATGCCATAAACTGCGTTAACTGAATGGCCTAAAATGGTTTTATCCGCACCGTTTCCACCAAATGAGTTTTTAACATTGTCTGGTAGTGCAACCACTTCGTTTTTGTAACTAGATACATTGGCGGTAATATCAAATTTAATTTCACCAATTGATTCAAACTCTAGGTAATCATCGTAAGTTAAGCTTAATTCAACACCTGAGTTTTCAACGTCACCACCGTTAACCCATTGAGCCGCACCTTCACCTAAAGTCGCAAGCGGGGTAGTCAGAGTTAAAATGTCAGAGGTTTTCTTTTTAAACCAATCAGCAGTACCGTATACCGTTCCATAGTAAAGGCTATAGTCCACCCCAAAGTTCACTGCGGTAGAGGTTTCCCATTTTAAATCCGGGTTACCAGTTAAGGTTTTTTTAAAGCCTGATGGTAAAGTGCCGGTATCATTACCACCAATATCATACGCTGTACCATTGTCTTGTTTATCGGTAAACATTGACTCGGTTGCATATAATGGCTCAAAAATGTCCTGCTTAGCACGAGAGTCAATTTCCTGATTACCTGTTTTACCCCAGCTTGCTCTTAGCTTTAACGTTGATATTAAAGGGATATCAAAAAATTCTTCGTTGCTAACATTCCAGCCAGCCGAAACAGCAGGGAAATTACCATACTGATTATTTTTACCAAAACGGGAAGAGCCATCACGGCGTAAGGTCCCTGAAATTAAGTATTTATCATCATAGTTATAATCGACTTTGGTGAAGTAGGAATTAAGTGTCCACTCATCCCCTATCCCGCCTTTTAATACTTCACCTGTGGTTGTACCCTGAAATGCAAAGTTATAGTCTTCTACCGCTAAGCCCATACTTAACACACTAAAATCTTCCGCATCATAATCTATGGTTTCAGTACCCACTAATACCACTAAATTATGTTTATCGGCGAATGTATCTGCATACTCGGCGGTGTTTGAAAAGGTTAAGTTTTGAGTCCACGCATTTGAGTTAAACAGCTCAGCTTCACGTTGCTGAGTACCGGCATCAACCGTTCTAACCAAACGACGGTAATAATAATTACCATAATCAAATGCTACATTTGATCTGAGTTTAACGGTGTCAATTGGCTTATATTCAGCGTATATATTCCCCATAATTCGAGTAAACATATCTTCGCTATCTTTGTTTTGCTCAATTAACATCATCGGATTATCGCGGTCAGTAATACCAGCTGCAGGTCCTGCAAATTTACTACCATCATCGGTATAAACAGGGACAATTGATTGCTGCTCTAACGCTAATCCTAAAATATTCCCAGCTTCGCTGTTAACCTGATTAGATGACTGACGTGAAATTGTTAAATTTTCACCAACCGTTAATTTATCTTCAATCAGATCAAATGATGAGTTAACCCTGAACGAAATCCGTTCAAAATGAGATTCTTTAACTATACCTTCGGCATCAAAAAAGCCGAGTGACATAAAGCCGCGCGCTCTGTCTGAACCACCGCTCACTGAAAAATTTAAGTCACGGGTTTTAGCTTGTTGCGTGACTTCATCAAACCAGTTAGTGCCGGGGATTGCCGGTGAAGTTGTCCCATTTGCATCCAGCTTGTTTGGAAAAATAATTTTATTTAAAACTGGGTTGTCGTAATCACCATTCCAGTCGTATGAATAAAGTGGGCTGGCATTATTTGGATTAGTTCCATCATTTATTGCAGCTTGCCAAACTACTTGCGCACGTTCTTCAGTATTAAGCGGTCTCAGGTCATAATCAAAATCTTCAATCGTTTCGTTATACGACACATTAAACTGCACATTACCTTTTTTACCTTTTTTGGTGGTAATAACAATCACCCCGTTGGCGGCACGAGCACCATAAATACTCGCTGCTGCGGCATCTTTTAATACCTGAATAGATTCAAAATCACGCGAGTTTAACTGGTGTAAGCTAAGTTTAGTTGGCACACCATCCACAATATATAACGGGTCATTATTACCTAAACGGCCTAAGCCCTGACCACGAATTCGCACAGTTGCACCTTGCCCCGGATTACCATCTGTTGTAATAGAAAGCCCGGGGATCCTGCCTTGTAAATTACGCATAATATTACCAGCAGGCTGATCTTCAATGTCATCTAATTCAACAACAGTTACTGCACCGGTTAAATCTTCTTTTCTTTGTGTACTGTAGCCAGTCACAATAATGGTTTCTTCAACTTCCAGATTTTCAGCTTCGCTTTCTGCTTCCGCAGCATAAGCAGTAGGCAGCATCATAAGTAAAGAGCCACAAAGTGGTATTGCACCTGATCTGCTTAATGGATTTAACTTGAATTGCTTCATTCGTGTGTCCCCATAATTCTCATTCTCTAAACAAAGTACAACGTTGTTTATATGATTTTTAAGTCAAATTTTCGTGTGAGCATCCAGCCCACACAAAGTTCATATTTAAACCCTAGTCGTTCATCTCTGATTCGACTCATTTTTAATAAATAACAATTATTTACTATTCCAGATTGAGTTAAGTTTATGCATACTCCAGCGGCTTAACTCAATTTCACTCTGGGTCGATAAATTCACCTGAGTAAAATCTTTATTTGGGAATACCAACGCCGTCATCACTACTTCCCCCTGATTCACAAATAACTCAGTGGATGAGGTATCCTGATATACCCGAATTTGATACTTTTGCCCTTCAGGAAGAGGCGCAAACTGTTTTCCGGCAAAACCATCATAAAATCTTGCTTTACCTGAATTTGAACGATCAAGCACAATTTGATTATTTTCACGATCAAATATCAGACTGATTTTTTCATTAATCTGGTTACCAATTTCTAGAGTAAAACTCTGGGTTTGTTTAGCATCTAGGCTTAGCTCTAATTCGAATTGCTCAGCTTCAATACCAGACAACTGATTTAAATTTACTTTAGAGTCAATCACGTCTAATTTACGTGTATTACTTGCGACTCTTAATACCTCCAGTTCTTTAACCGGTTGAGAAACAACTCGATAACCTGCTGAAGTGTTTTTTAAGGCTAATGTTCTTGGAATCGTCATTGCGCTGCGCCATTCATCGGTTGGCACATCGTTCGCGTATAACCAATTACTCATCCAGCCAATAAACAGATAGCGCCCATCTGATTCAGGAACATTCGCCCAAGTCACGCCAGCATAATTATCTGTACCATAATCCAGCCAAATTGCTGGTTCTCTGATTGGATAAGCCGGTTCACTGGCAAATACAATTTGGTCAACATTAATATGCCCCCAACCACTGGTCACATGATCAACAATTTTTAAACGTGCACTTTTGCCAATAAACTCAGATACATCCCAGCTTGCAATATCTAGTTTTTCGGAGTTATGGCCGGTTTCACTGCGTACAACTTCGCCATCAACAATTAAGTTAATCCCCGTTTTACCCGGATGCTGACCACCGCCGATATAAAAATTAATATGTGGTTGCTCGATTGTGAAAGTCTGAGAAGTGATTTCACCCGTTGTTGCATCACCTTTGTTAAACGAGTTGACTAAACGCTTACCCACAAAGTTTGAAACCCCTGTTTGACCCGCGGCATTACCAGCAACTGGGCCAAGTGAAAATGCATCGCCTTTTACTGTCCAGTCTGAAAAATCAGTTTCAAAATCTGCAAACACATTACCTTGTGGAAACTGTGCAGGAATTTGTGAGACTTGCTGTTTAATTGTCTCGTCTAAAATAAATTCACTGCCATTAAAATCGCCAACAAAATACTGAGTTGCACTGCCACCGTTTGGTCCACCTGGGTTGATGCTAACGAGCAATACATACTTTTCTTGATCTGTACCTTCTATTGGCATTTTAATTAAATCTGGACATTCCCAAACACCGGCATGAGTACCCGCATCTATCCCAAAATCGCTTTCAAATTGCCAGTTAATTAAATTTTTAGATGAATAAAAGCTGATGTGATCATCCACAGCTAATGCCATCACCCACTTTTGCTCTGGTTCATACCAGCTCACTTTAGGATCGCGAAAATCCGGAATATCAGGGCCAATTAATACAGGGTTACCCTCATAAGGTGTCCAACTACGACCTTTATCTAAGCTGTAAGCTATCCCCTGAGTTTGAAAGTTTTTAGAACCCGCGCGAGCTTTTTTATCATTATGATATGTAAAAATAGCAATTAAAGGTGGATTATCCGCAGTCCCTAAACCCGATGTATTATTTTTATCGAACACGGCGCTACCAGAAAAAATCCAGCCATGCTGATCCGGGTATAACGCAATAGGTTTATGTTCCCAATGCACTAAATCTTTTGATATTGCATGCCCCCAATGCATCGGTCCCCACACATTATCGTCTGGATAATGTTGATAAAATAAATGGTATTCACCATCGATATAAACCATACCATTTGGATCATTCATCCAACCAGACCTAGGAGTGAAATGAAATTGAGGTCTGTGATGTTCTTGATAATGATGCTGTGCGGTTTCCATTTGCTCGCCTCCTAAAGTTAACCCGTTTACATCCTTGGGTGTATTAAATTGACTGCAAGCTGATAAACATCCTACCGCCAGAATTGGAACTAAACCTTTCATAAAATTTACCTTTAAACAATTAACTCAAATTGACCTAGTTAGGATTAAGTTAATAAATACCTTAACAACGTTGTCTAAACTATAAACATAAACAACGTTGTTTTCAATATTTTTTACAAAAAAAATACATTTTGATATTTTTTATCCTAACTTGAGATCTATTTAATATAAAAACGAAGATAAAATATTAAAGTAAACATAATGCTAGATCGCATTTTTAATACATATTCATTTGTCATCTGTTGTTGAAAAGACACTTTTTTAAATAAAGTCTACCAAATAAGGTGTTCGCCTCTTGGTTTATAGTTTTAATTATTTTAGATAGATGTTCGCTTTAAAAGCTTTTCCCTACAGAACAGGAAGAAGTTGCATAACCGAAGGTGATAACATAGCTAATAATATCGTCATTATAGGAAACTTCATTTAAGAGCGGTCTGACTTACAATTGTAAAATAGCTGCTTGACTAATAGACTCAGGCTCCCTTCACTAATATGATACGAGTGATTACAGTCCAAGCTAGTAATAGCCTCGGTTTACCATAAATGTATTATTAGATGAGTGGAAATAATATGTCGCTTTTATTTTAATTACTGAGTAGTTTAATCACCAGAAGTGCAGCATAAAATCAGAGTTAAAATCTATCTCGAAAAGACCCTATGGCTTAGTCCCAGTTTCTTAACCAAATTTCTTCTAATAACCCTTAGCTTCCACCACTTTTAAACCTAATTCTCAATAATCGCAGCCTGAGTTTATTTGGCTTTAACTATTGGCTTTTTCAAGCTAGATTTACTTTACCAATCAATAAACTGCGATGCTAATGACTCAAACTCACCATAATAAAAATCTATTTTCTAACAACTGGGTTAAATACAGCCTGCTTATTATCACGGCACTTGTTTTATTGCGTTTAATCACCCCAATGGTGATGAAGCAGTTTATTAATCATGCTCTGCAAACCGCCGATGGGATTACCGGTCAGGTTGAAGCAGTTGAGCTACATTTGTTGGACGCCGCTTATGATATTAAAGGCATTTCAATTTATTCAGTTGTAGATAACACCCCGCCGCAGCCATTATTAGATATAAAAAGAGTTAACTTATCTATTTTAATTCCTGCGCTGTTTCGTGGCAGAATTGTCTCGCAAATGCAGCTTCACCAGCCAGAGTTAATCATATTTGACCAAGAACCTAAGATCACACCACAAGAGCAAAATAAACTCACCAATGAAGAAACATGGATTGCTTTAGCTAATGACATTGTGATTTTTTCAATTGATCAGGTTTCAATTCAACAGGGTAAAATTACGCTGATCAATCAGTTTAAAAATAAACAAACTCAAACTTACCTTGGCGATTTAAACGGCAAATTCAGTAATATTACCAATAGTGAAAAACGACAAGACAGTTTAGTCAGTAAGTTTTCACTAACCGGAAAACTAATGGGCGAATCGAAACTCAGTTTATATGGCGCACTAAACCCTTTTAGTGAACAACCTAATTTTGACTTTAACGCAGAAATTCAACGCTTTGATATTGCTCATCTTGATTCAGCCATTAAATTTTATACTCCGTTTGATATTGAGCTTGGCTCTGTAGACGGCGCCATGGAGCTGGTTTGTCATAACGGAAAACTTAAAGGGTATTTAACCGCAGGGATTTATGATTTAAATGTATTTTCGTGGGAAGGCGATATAGAAGAAGACAATGATGGCCCAGCAACCTTAATATTTGAAAATATTGTGGAGCTATTTGGCAATATTTTAGAAAACAGTAAAAGTGATTTAGTTGCCGCAAAAATTCCAATCAGCGGTACGGTAGACAATACCAAAATATCAACGCTTCAAGCTGTCATTTCGATTTTACACAATGCTTTTATTAAAGCTTTTGAAATGAAAATAGAAGATATTATCTCGTACGATACCCAAGCAAAATCCTCAGCGTAAAACAGGGGGTTTAGTTGTAGCAACTTATATCTGATTCTGACCGTTTGCTCAGCAGGATTAGACTTAACCTCTCTTCTCTGTATTGATTGAGCGAAAAGCAGAGCTTAATTAACTATTGATTGGATCTCAGCTTTTCAAGTTAAAGTAGTTTAATGTTAGTAATCAATAAATCCTCCAACCTTAAACACTGATTATTTACACAGTTATAAATGGCAATACGCCAAAAACTCAAATTATTTCTCGCTTTGTTTTTAACAAGGTATTGGTTTCATAGAGATGATATAAATTAACAGTCTGATTTTATTTATCTTTTATAATAATGAGTTTACATAACGACCCATATTAGGCTCGCTTTGACGATTGGCTTGGTTTCTGCCCTAAAATTGTTGTTGCATTTTAGTTAATCTAGGCTTAAGTTTATGAAATTATTAATTTAAAGCTTATTGGAATGGTGTTGTTAGACTCAATGTTGAAAAGTTCT
>NZ_JAOPFU010000048.1 GCF_025515275.1 Catenovulum sp. 2E275 | reverse complement strand
AGCGATTGACGTGTAGTGAGCTACACAAATGAGCTATAACGCAGAAGAAATGCCAAACAAACGCTGCCTTTTAGGTTCGTTCTAAATGCTTTTTACTCTTTGTTGCAGCATTTTGACTTAACCCATTAGGCCTTCAATGCTGCGCCGCGATTAAAAAGCATTTAGTTAGAACAAAATTTGTACATCAAACGTCAACAGACCCTAGCAAAGAATAGATTTGAGTTAACAAAATAAAAAGTGATTGACGCCTATTTTCAGCTGATTTCTAGAGTGCCGCTGATCTTTTAAGCCAATTTTTCAACAGTTTGTCGAAGCTAAACTCCACGTAAAAATTACCATACAGCTATTTTCCATACTCATCGTTATGTAAGTATTTCAATCATAAACCTATCGATTTCAATTGATTTATCTGCTTACAAAGTCAACTAGCTTATTTTCTAGGTGCAGGACCGGTGCTATCACGCACAATTAACTCTGTTTTTAACTCAATATATTTTTCAGCCGGTTTACCTTTAAGTAGCTGATAAAGCTGATGCATACAGGTTTTGCCGATTTCGTCCACTGGTTGGCGAATGGTTGAAATAGCCGGATAGGTATATTCTGCAAATTTAATATCGTCAAAGCCAATAACCGACATATCTCTTGGTACAGAATAACCATGATCATGTAATACCTTAATCGCGCCCATTGCCATTAAGTCGCAAAAACAGAAAATTGCAGTAGGTCTGTCTTTAAATAACAACAACTTTTTAGTTTGTTCAACCCCAGAATCAATTTGGTAATTGCCTTGCATAACCAATTTATCGTCAATTTGAATTCCTGATGTACGTAGTGCCTTACGATATCCAGCTAGACGATTAGCATTAGTGGTGGTATTTTCATTTCCGGTAATAACCGCAATGCGCTTATGGCCTAAATCAATTAAATGTTGAGTAGCTTTACGTGCACCCTCTTCATCATCAACCATTACTTTATGAATACCATCATAAGCAGTTGACTCACATACGTTAACAATGGGGGGTAGATTTACATTACCTTTTTCATCAGGCACAACTTCAAGTGGAAGATTATAAGAAAATAATAAAATCCCATCGGCCTGACCATATTCAACCATTTCAGCGTACTGCTCTGCCCGTTTAGGATCATTTTGGGTATCACCTAACAACACCGAATACCCCATTTTTTGGGCTTCGCGTTCAATCGAGCAGATAATCCCTGAGTTAAACGGATCGGTTACATCCGGAATAATCACAACAATGTTACCACTTTCTTGCGTTCGCAGGCTTGATCCCATTTTATTGGGTTTATAACCTGCTTTTTTCACTGCATCGTTCACTTTTTGACGTGTTTTTTCAGAAACAATTTCTGGATTACGTAAAGTCCGACTCACAGTTGCAATTGAAACACCAGATAAAGCAGCAACTTGTTTTATTCCGATTTTGGCCATTAGTATAAGCTCTCTTGTAATTTTTACATAAAACGTTTACATGATACTGTAAATCCTTTCAAGCTAAAACTATTTACATTCAGGATTTACTTTTATTTTTCATCATTTTCAATAATTGCATTAATTAAATCCGGCAATAATGCTTCTCCACTTGCCCGGTTAAACAATGCAAACCCGTTTTGCCCTGTATCACCATTGTCCCAATAAAACGGAACCAAATGATGATTAAATGCCGATTGAGTAACATAATCGTGCCATGCAAGTCGATAAACATGATGCGCTTCAATATTAGTACGGGCAATAGCGCCATATTCACCCAAAATTAGCCCAATGCCCTGATCATAAAAATGAGTTTGCATCTTTAAAAACTGAGCATCAATATAACTTTCATTAGCCCAACCTACTGTTTTAGAAGCATCTACTGCGTTTTCACCCCATTGAGTTTTATCTGAGCTGGCATCTAAAGCAAATTCATAAGGATCATAAAAATGAACCTCCATCATTAAACGCTCGGCAATTACATCATCCGGTATTTGAACAAAATTTACAGTGTGATCTATGTTGGTATTAAAGCCTTGCACAATCAGTTGGCGATATGCATTTTTGCCGCCAGTTGCCCTAACTGCTGCAATAAATGTCTGGTTAAAACTATTTTGAACTTGGGTATATTCAGCGCTAGGCGTTGAATAATCTCCCTCTACCATCACCTCGTTAGTACCGGCAAATAATAATTTATCGTCATATTTTTCAAAATACTCCGCAATTTGAGTCCACATAATTGCCAAACGATTATTAACTGAATCCTGCTCATCACTTACAGGTTGCATCCAACCACCATCCCAGTGAATATTTAGCATCACATATAAATCTTGTGCAATTGCATAACTGACAACTTCATCAACCCGGGCTAACCACTCTGTTTTAATGATAAAATTTTCAGGATCAGAAAATTGGCTCCACGCGACTGGTAGCCGAATTGACTTAAAACCAGCCTGTTTGATCGCATCAATCAACTGAGTATTAATTTCTGGATTCCCCCACGCGGTTTCGCCCCCAACAGCATCTAGCGAGTTACCAATATTAAAACCCACCCCCATTAATTCGGTAAATTCAGTGCTGCTTATATCTCTTATTCCCGTTGAATCAGGCGTTTTAATATACTCAAAACCTTGTTGGGTAACGGCTAAGTTAGCCGTGTTATTGCCTGCACTCACCTGCAAATTAGCACTTCGGCTGGCAGTTTGCATATTAACCAAAGCCGTTAATTTAATTTCTGCATTACCACTACCTTGTGTTTTAGATAAATGCAGCCATTGCTCAGCACCAGTTATTGACCAATTCTCAGTTGTCGTAATATTCAGTGTTTGAGTTAAACCAGTTAGTGCAAATTCAACAGAATTCGCACTTAAACTAATTTGTGTTTTAGGTTGCTCTTTATCCGGCTCAGGCTGGGTGTTTGAACCTTTAGAGCTCCCACCGCTTCCAGAGCACGCACTGAGCAATAAGCTCAGGGTGAAGTAACCCAGCAGAGACAATTTTTTAGCAGTTATCATACTCAAACCTTTTCATTTATTAACCTCAACTCTGGATAAGAAGTTAGCTAAAGCCTTAAATTGACTGGCTATTAGTATTATTTTGTTTTCTAGTGTTGAGGTTTATTATTCTAATTTATGCTTTCACTTGCTTTAGCTATTGCTCAAGCTGGCGGATATATTGATCAATAAATGGATTTAACTGCTTGGCCCAAATTTCATAACCTTGCTCGTTTGGGTGTAATAAATCCGGCATAATCGCTTTTGATAAATGTCCGCTTTCGTCTAAAAAGTCAGCGTTAAAGTCAGCTCTGAGTGCGTTATGTTTAAGGGCAACATCATCCAATAACTGATTCACTTTAATATTGTTTTGGCGAGCTTCGTCTGAAATTTCAGCGCCTCTTGGAAAAATATTAAGCAATAAAACTTTGCTATTTGGAATGCGTTTATCCAGCTCAGTTAAAATGGCATTAATGCCATTAATAATAAACTCAGGATTTTCCATTCTATGGCCTGTATTGTTAGTCCCTATCATAATCATCACTAACTTAGGCGATAATCCATCGACTTCGCCATGCTGTAATCGCCACAAAACATTTTCAGTTCTGTCACCGGAAAAACCTAAATTAAGCGTATGAATGTCGGCAAACCATTTATTCCAAACGTCTTTACCTGCATCTTCCCAACCATGAGTAATCGAGTCACCAATTAAGATAAAATCAGGGTTTTGTGTTTTCGCCTGCAATAATTTTTGTTCATGTCTTGGCATCCACCATTCTACCGACCAATACTCATTTAACACTGCTGGCGTAGTTGATAAATCACTCGGGTTAGCGCATTCAAAATTAGCTGCGCCATTAGCATGGATGGTGACATTTTTAATTTGAATATCTGCGCTGCCATCGCCTTCTAAAATCAGGGGCTGATCGAGTTTAGAATAGTCTGCATTGGGCTGCTCAAAACAACTCAGTGGTATCTTGAGTGTTTGCCAGCCTTTACCTGTATTTTGCTGTACCCATTCTCTTAATCTGACCTTACCCGTACAAGATTCGCCGCAGGACAAAACCAGATTGAGCGCACTTTTATCCGCATTATCCGCTTTTAAATCAACAGACAATATCCCTTTTTCAGTAAACTGAGTCAGGTTAAGTGGGTTTTGGCTATAATCCCAAATCAAAGCGCTATGCCATGAGTTTTGAAAGGATAATGTTGCCGTATTATCTGCGACAATCTGGGCTTTGGTAAATTGGGCTTTCCCGCTTTCAATTTCGCTAACAAATTCAGCTTTAGCATTAACTAGATCAACCGTTCGTTGATGGTTTTTGAGTTTAAAACCATGTGTCAGTGTTTTATCAGTTGAAAGTTTCAATGAAATTTTTTCATTGTCATCATTGGTGCTGTTACATGCTAACAGCACCAATGATAATCCGGGTAAGCATAAAATTTTAGCAAGCTTATTCATTTAATTTCCTTTATTTTCAGACTAATAAGCCTAAGGCTGATAGGCTGCCATTTTTACTTTTAAAATATGTGGCTTAGAGGTAAAGTTTAAGCCCCAGTCGGTTTGATCGCCGTTCCAGATTCTCTCCATCACCCATTGCCCGTTTTCAAAATGGCCTTCTTCTACCTTTTCTATCATATAATGTTGGCCATCTAACTCAGATGAAGCTGAAAATGTGACACGCGCGCGTAAAGCTGTGACTAAATACTCATTCTCTGAAAGTTTTACAAATAATGCGCCACCCGATGCAGGATTATTTCCCACTGGCGGGTCTATCCAAAACATTTCACGACCATAGGTAATTTCAGCATTCCATAAGCCTAAATCTAAATTTTGAGTATATTTATGTGCGTTATCTTTAATGATCTCGGCTTTTTCACTTTCGGTTGTTTTTGCATTCCATAATCGTTGTGATTCACCAAAGGTATCGTGTGGCTCTGCAACACCCCAAACCGGATTTTCAAAACTTAATCTAGCCCAGTCACTTGCCCACGAGGCCATTAAATGATTCATTTCGGCAAACGGTGCTAAAGTTTCGTCATTCACTTCTTTTGCACCCAATGGATAATTAGCATAGTCGGTATAATCCATCCCAAATGGCGCAAACCCTATGCCTTGTTTACCTAAAGTTTCAAAAAAATATCGGGCATAAGGCTGATCGTTACCAATTTCGGCAACAAATAATGGGTTATCTTTTCTAGAATACAGCTCTAATACTTTATTTGCGGTTTTATAGTCTCGGAAATAAATATCTGGCGAAATCATATCAATATGTGGCGCTGCAATTTTCCATAAATCAATCACATTATCGGTCGGCCCGCCCATCGAATAACCATCACCCGGATAAAAAGGGTTTCGCAGTGCAACATTCACATTCATTGGTAGGTCTTTAATTTGCTGCCCGGCAGCTGCAATTTCATCCACATAACGGCCGATATGCCATGCATGAAAAAACTCATCCGCATCTTTGCCAAAAACTTCATCCCAAGTGCCTGATTTTACATTTAATCCTTTAACCAATTCAGTTGGAACAGCTTGTTCAAATATAGCTTGTGCGGCTTTCGAAAAATCACGTTTGGTGCCATAAGTACCGACTTCATTTTGTACTTGCACCATAATCACTGTGTGATTTGGATCATTTTGTTTTAGATATTGCATTAGGCGCTTAAATGCTTTTTTATCCGCTTCCAGTGTATTTTTACCATGCGGAGACAATGAGTTAAGCACTTTTCCATGTTTAGTGATCACGCGCGGAAATCTATTATTATCTAACTTAACCCAAGCTGGTGCATAATGCGGCGCATTATTTTTCCAAGTAGCAAACCACAGTAAAACCACTTTGACATTTTTTTGCTGTGCCTGTGCAATTAAAGCATCAAGGTAACTAAAATCGAACTGACCTTCAATTGGCTCAATTTGCTCCCACGCAACCGGAATACCTAAAGTATTAGCATGAAGTTTTTCAACTACAGGCCAAACATCCTTTAATTGTGATGGGTAATTAGCTGAATTATTGGTTTGTGCAGCCAATAATAAAAAGGGTTTGCCATCTACCATAAACGCATGTTTACCATTTTCGGTCACAATTTTAGGTAAGCTATTTTGCCCTTCCGCTGCAACATTATTAGAAAACGTTTTCTTTTTTGCTTCAATATTATCATCACTGGTATTAGTTGCAGCACAAGCGGTTAAAACCAATGCACCTGCCAGTGAAACAGGAAGAGCAGGAAAAAGAGCGCAAAAACGTGTAGAAAAATATCTAACAACACGATTAGAAATACCTTGTTTAAAATGCTTATTTTGCTGTTGCAAAATCATAATCAATACCCTTAAATTTTAATTTCATTTAATTTTTGTTTATAGCCGTTTAACCAATGTGTAATTTGAGTTTTATCTAGCGCATGTAATACAGGGTCAAAACCATAATGGCCTTGGGTAGCTAAAACTAATAAATTGCTCCAAATTTCACGGATAATTAATGGATTAAGCTCGTGAGATAACCTTGCCGAGCTTTTAAATAAAGCAATACGTTGTTGATTTTCTTCGGTTAACTGAATACTTTCAGTCTGCTCATTGGTACTTTGAACATCTTCCGAATCTCTGTTTAAAGCAAATTCAAATAAATTCTGATACGCCTGATACTGATTAAGATCTTGCATTAATAGTTGTTGGAATAAAGCAGCGTTATTTTTTTCAAAATCTTTATTAGGAAATAACTCAAGCAAACGCATCAATGCCCGTAAAAATAAGTTTGAAGCAGCAAAAAGCGGATTGGTATCCAGATGAATCTCCGCCAGATTAAGACAATTGTGTCGCCAACTCTCAAACTGTTGAAGCTGTAAACTGGCTTTATCACAAATCATTTCAGCATTTGGATAAATTGCTAAAATCTGCTGATGAACCTGCTGTAAACTAATTGCATTCGGGTCATAATAAACACTCACAATTCGCTGACCGCTAAAATCATAATGATGATAAATACAGTCATCACAGTTAACCGTTTTATAAAATTGAGCCGTTTGACTCATAGCGACTTTAAACTGAGCAAAAGCAGTATATTTTGATATAAACTTATCTTTTATATTGTCAGCATTCGCTGGATTATTGGTAGAATTTTGAGCACTTTGAGTTAAAAATGCTCGCTGAAAATGAGCCGATGTATTAATGATTAATTCGGTTTTAATCACTTGCTCATCAGCTAAAACCAATTGTTCAATCTGATTATTTTCACTGTTACAGCTAATTGATTTTACTGCTGCACTATATGACTTGATGCCAACAAAATGAGCTGCTTGTTTTAAAAAGTGCAGATAATCATGGCCATTGATTAACGCAGATAAATCATAACGACCTAACTGAGGTGGAATTTGCTGCGGTAAGATAAGCTGCTGAGCCTGTGAAACCCGCACTGCCAAACTTAAATTTTCAGAAGTTTGTGTCAATAAACTTAAAATATGCGGCAGTTCAAACCCTTTATATTGTGCAAGCTTAATGTCATTACCAAGCCACTTTTCGGTTTGTTCTGATTTAATTTTAGTAGCTGAAAATAATTGGCTTTGATTTGGCTGCATTACAGGTTTTAAGTTAATCCCGAAACGCTGATGAATCTCAAAAAAGAAGCTACCCGCTTCAAAATATGCCGGTTGGGATAATTCTGCATTTTCAATAATATTGATTTCACATTTACCCTCTAAAGCACGATACAAAATAATCGCACTCATCCAGCTTTCAATTTGGTTACCAATAATGCTTATTTTGTTTATTACTTTATTTTGCATAATAAAACCTAGCGGATCAGGGCTTGAATATATTGACTGGCTGTCGGTAAATGTTGACGAGCCATATCGATTTGCTGTTTTTGGGTTTGCATAAAATGAGTTAACTCTTGCTCGCTTAGCCAATCTAATCGACTATCGTATTGAGCAGGTAAAAAATTCTGACCAATACAGACCGCAGGCCAAACCCCAAATTGGCCCAGCTCGGTACGACCAGACTCAGCAAAGGTCGCCAGTCGCTGCTTGAGTGAATCAGGAATAGTCATATTTTGTGCTCTTAACCAAAATTCACTGTCCGTTTTTTGATTAAGGTGATAATGCAAAATAATAAAATCGCGAATAGTTTGATAGCTATAATCCATTACTTGGTTATATTCTTTTTGCTCAGCACTCATATCATCCAGATTAGGTAATAACTCTAAAAATTTAAAAATTCCCTGCTGAATCAAATAAATACTGGTGGATTCCAGCGGCTCTAAAAAGCCACCAGATAAACCAATCGCAACACAGTTTTTGTGCCAGTATTGCTGTCTGCAACCGGTTTTAAATCGTAAAACCCTAGGTTCGGTAATCGGTTTAGTTTGCAAGTGTTGGTTAAATAAATCAGCCGCTTCTTGATCCTGCATATAATCAGAATCGTACACCAATCCGTTCCCCATACGGTGTTGAAGCGGAATTTTCCATGCCCAGCCAGCTTTATGGGCGCTGGCAATAGTCATCGGATAAACAGTGTCAGTTAATTCGGTTTGTGCAACAATTGCGCTATTAACCGGCAACCAGTGCGACCAGTCAATAAAAGGAACATTCAGGGTTTGATCAATTAATAATCCTCTAAAGCCACTGCAATCAATAAAAAAATCAGCGGCTATTGACTCACCATTCTGTAAAACTAAAGATTCAATCGCCTGAGTCGCATCTTGTTTAACTAATTCAACTTTACCCTCAACCCGAACCACTCCTTTTTCTTCGGCATATTTACGCAAAAACCGGGCATAAGCAGTAGCGTCGATGTGATACGAATAAGCATATTGTGAAAACTTTTCGCCTTCTAGCTGTTTTTTTTCTGGAAATTTTTGCTCTAACGCCGCTTGTGCTAAAAATGAATAACGGTCAAAAGAATCAGTTAAACCATGCTGATTAGCTTTTAACCAATAGTGGTGAAAATCGATCCCTTTGGTTAATTCTCCAACTTCACCAAATGGGTGAATATAACTGTCACCTTGTTTGCCCCAGTTTTTAAACTGAATACCGAGCTTAAAAGTGGCATGGGTTTCACGAACAAATTCGGCCTCATTAATCCCTAAGACTTCATTAAATTGGCGGATATGAGGAATGGTAGATTCACCCACGCCAACAGTGCCAATTTGCTCTGATTCAACTAAAACAATTTGATAAAACTGTGACGGTAAACGATTAGCAAATGCAGCAGCGGTCATCCAACCGGCTGTTCCGCCCCCCACAATCACAATTTTACGAATTTGTTTTGTTTGCATAAAAATGCCTTTTACTTATTTTTGTTATTTAGCCTAAACACTCATTAAAAATAAGAGGGGAAAATCCCCTCTTATTTTAGGTTAATTTAAAAATTACCATTAATACCAAAGCTATAGCGAATATCATTTTTATGGTAAGCACCGTGGAAAGCACCTGGACCATTTTGATCAACTAAGCTCTTAGTAACTGTATCAGCTAAGTTATTTGCTGATAAAGATAAGGTTAAATTATCATTTAGTTTATAACGAATTGAACCATCTAAATAACCCGCATCATCATTGTATACAGGTAAGCGCCAGTTGGTATCTACTATGTCATCGCTTGTAGCAACAACATGGCCACCCTGGTCTAAATCTATACTCCCATTGAACCCATTAGCACCAACCGAAGTTAAGAATTTACTACGCCAGTTATAAGCTAAACGTACAGACCAATCACCTTTTTCATAAATACCGACTAAGTTATAAGCATTTTTAGAAATACCAATAAAAGGTAATTCACCATAACTAGAGCCATCTGTATCAACCGGCGTTGAGCTAGGTCTTAAATCAGTTTCACTATCCATGTAGGTATAGTTAAACTGAACACCAAATCCATCAAATGGCGTTGGTAATTCTCTAAAGAAGTGAGTTACAGCAAACTCAGCACCTCGTAATTTAGCTTCTCCGTCACTTACTAAACGATCCACTCGATATGTATATTGTTGACCACCAGTAGGGCCATACATCTCATTAACAGTTGACATAGACTGATAATTTTCAATGTCTTTACTAAATAATGCAAAAGACATATTACTGTCTTGCTCATAATACCATTCAAGAGATATATCAAACTGAGTCGACAGCATAGGATCTAATTCTGGATTACCTTGTGCAGTTGCATTTAAATCATAATCGCTTGGAACAAATGCTTCTTTCTCATCATCCGGCTTGTCTTGGTTCCGTTCTGCTTTAGCGTTACCAGCTTCATTTAAATCGGCATTTAAATCCAACCTTGAACGTAAATCTGTAAACGCAGCTCTAGCCATAGCTTTTGCGGCTGCAAACCTTAATACTAAATCATCCGTAATATCTACCCGCATATTAAAACTAGGTAAAATATTGTCATAATCATAATCAGCAATTAATGGTTCAGGTGATGATGCAAAAATACTAGCTGTAGGATAATTAAGGTAACCAAATGCTGTATTTTCAGTTTTAACATATCTAACCCCAAAGTTACCCGATATTGGCATATCTGTGTCAAAACCATAATCAGCCATTACATATACAGATGAAGTTTTTTCTTCTTGAGAGTTAAACCATTGTTCATCCATTAAATTTCTTGGTTGCCATGTCCCATTTACATCAAACCAATCAACATAAGTAACGGAATCTTTTATGTCGTTATAAGTGCCAGGAAAACCTGCTGCTAAATTTGCATTTGGTGCATACAGACTCGCAGGTTGCTCAACATCACCACCAAAGAAATCATCAAATTGATTTAAATGCATTTGAGATTGAGATGGCGTAGCACCACTTACAATTGCACCAGATGTATAAATCCAGTTACCTACAGCACCCCAGTTATAACCTGTATCAAAGTTATCTGAATTAGAATCAGTGAATCTCACACCGGTTTTAACTGATTTAATTGGCCCAGAATCATCTAGGAAATATTTAGCGTTTGCTTCATAAGCATTCAACTCACCTTTGTTGTTGTACTGATTATCCATTAAGAAATCCCATACATAATTACTAGGATCGCTCATAAATTCATTATCTGATGAAATAGTTGGTAGAGAGCCGCTTAAGTTAACATCGATATAAGGAACCCATACAGATAAAGCAACAGTAGAGTCAATGCCTTTGGCACTTGCGTCTATTTTTTGGACTGCAAAATCAAGCTCCCAATTTTCATTGGAATATTTATAACTTAAGGTTAAATCTTCAGTTGTCGAATTTTTGGTAGATACCCGAATATCTGAGCCCATTTGAATATCATTGTCGCCCATAGATTCAATTCGCCCTGATTCAAAAACACCATTAGAATTATAAACACTATCGGCTGTTGCTGATACTTGGGTTATATCATTACTGACAAATATTGCATCTTCGTCCCAACGCATATCATAATCACTTTTGAAATAGGTTAGTGTGATCTCATGATTTTCCGCTGGTTGCCATTGTCCGGCCAAATAAGTACCACGACGTTTACGATTAAAATTCATAGTCCGCCAATCCGCACCACGAGGTACATAAACGCTTTCGCCCTCATGACCAGGCATATTGTCATACGCAAAAAACGGTCTAACATACATAGAATCATTTCGGGTCGATAATTCAGAGAAAGCAAAATCGGCTAAAAAGCCTAATTTACCAATATTAGTCTCCCAAGTATTTGAATACATAGCAGAATAAGCTGGTTTAACTTCTTCAATCATATCGCCATAATTTGCTTCAAGACTAAACGCAAATTTTTGCCCGTCATTATGAAATGGCAGTTTGGTAATTAAATCTACCGTGCCTGACAAGCCACCTTCAATTTGATCCGCTGTTGGTGATTTATATACATTGACCGCAGATAATAATTCCGGCGGAACATCACCAAAACTAAGAGAACGCCCACCACCGGCACTAAAACTACTGCGGCCATTTAATTCACTGCGTACTTGAGGTAAACCACGAACAATAACCCCATTACCTTCTACTGAAAAATGCTCAGGATCATTCATAGACATATATCTGTCTATAGCTACGCCAGGTACCCGCTGAAGCGCTTCTGTAACACTTCGTTCAGGTAGTGCACCAATATCATCAGCACTAATCCCATCCATAATTTTATTGGAATTCATTTTCACTTCTTGCGCAGAAATAATACTCGAACGAATCCCGGTGACATTAATTACTTCGGTGTCTTCTGCATTGGCTTGAGCATCTTCGGCTGCTACAGCTGAAAAGCTGACGCTTCCGCCCATTGCAGCCATCACTAAAAGTGAGGTTTTGGAAACTTTAAATAAGTCTCTTATTTTTTGTCTTTGTGTGTTAGTACTTTTCATAGTTTTTCCCACTTACGTTAATGTAATTATGTTAACTGTCAAAAACATCCGTTTAGTTTAAAGCTGGGTACAAGGTATACCGCTTTCCAGCTTGAGCTTTAAATTTCACAATGTTTCCTTCACGTTGAAATTTAACCGCAGCATTTGCTGAATTCTGTTCCACCAAGCTTACTGGCTTGTTAGAATTGAGTCTGAGTGTAATTATTTGAGTATATTTAGGGCTAAATATAGCTTGCTTTAACTCATTGTTTTGCCAAATTAAATCGACTTCAATATGGCCTCTGGCAAGTAATCCGGAAACTGCACCATTTGCCCAGATATCTGGCAGTGATGGCAATAAATGCAACTCGCCATTTTGGCTTTGTAATAACATTTCTGTCATCCCTGCGGTTGCACCAAAATTTCCGTCAATTTGAAAAGGTGGATGGTTATCCCATAAATTGCGTAAAGTGCTGTGATGTAACTGTTCAGCCAATAATTTATGTGCACGGTTACCGTCTAATAATCTTGCCCAAAAATTCACTTTCCATGCTTTACTCCAGCCGGTTCCGCCATCACCTCTTGCGTTTAAACTCACTTTGGCAGCATCAGCCAACTTAGGGGTTTTGTGAGGTGAAATTTGACTAGCAGGATGCAGCGCATATAAATGAGAAACATGACGATGAGCTGAATTTTTGTCATCTAAATCGGTTCGCCACTCCTGTAATTGGTGCCAAGAGCCTATTTTCAGCCCAGTTTCTAATTGATTTAACGCAGGAGTTAATTTGGCAATAAACGCGGCATCTTGTTGTACATGCGCTAACGCCAGCGTATTTAAAAATAAATCACGAACAATTTGCTGAGACATAGCCGCCGCAACGGTAAAATCACCATGTTCAGGGGAGTAACTAGGTGCAACTACTAAAGTGCCTGTGAGTGGATCTTTTACTAATACATCTAGCCAGAATTCACTTGCGCTTTTTAACAGTGGATAGGCGCGTTCATTTAAAAATGTTTGATCCAGAGTATATTGATAATGCTCATAATAATGTCTGGCGATCCAAGCAGATGCTTCTGGTTGCCAAAATGCAGTTGGCCATTTAATTAAGCCGGTAAAGCCCCAAATATTGGTGTTAAGTAATAAAGTCCAGCCATTTGCATTAAATAATCGTTTAGCCGTTTGTTGCCCCGGCTTAACTAAACCATCGACAAAATCAAATAAAGGCAAGTTCATTTCTGACAAATTAGTCATATTGGTCAGCCAATAATTCATTTGCACATTAATATTAAAATGATAATCAGCACTCCACGGAGCTTGTTTATAATTGTTCCACGCACCTTGTAAATTAGCTGGCAATGAACCGCTACGAGAAGAGGTGATCAGTAAATAACGGCCAAACTGGTAATATAAAGACTCTAATAATCTGTCTTCGCCCTGAGCGTTTTTGGTTTGATAGCCAGCCAATAAATCATCAATCGTTTTATTCGACTGCACTTGGCCTAAATCTAGTTCAACCCGACTAAATAGAGCCTGAAAATCTGCCAAATGGTCATTTAGCAAATATGTATACGTTTTCAATTTTAAGTCATTAAAAGAGCGCTTAATCTTATCAATCGCTGCCTCGCCACGGTAACTCGGATAAGTTTGAGCATAGTCAGTTGCAGCTTGAAAAGTTAAATAAACCGTATCAGCCTGTTTGATCACTATCTTTTGATTTTGGTAGGTAACAACACCCGAATCTGTTTTTACATTTAATAATCCAGCGTAAGCTAATTTATTGTCATGCAGTCGACCGGTTAAGAGAATCTGATTATTTTCGACTTTAAATTGGTTATCGCGGTTATCGTCCGTTGCTAATGACACAGCAATATTAATTTTACCTTTTTGCTGAGCCGTTAATTTAACGACTAAAGCATTATCCGGATAGCTGACAAAATAGCTGCGCTGGTAACCCACTCCGTTATATTGATATGCAGTAGTAGCCACTGCAGTAGATAAATCTAAAGAACGGCGATAATGATTAACTTGTTCAGTTGAGTGATCAGACTCAATAATCAGATCTGCAAATTTTTGAAAACTGCCATAACCGGTATAATCTCGACCTAAAACATCCGCGACAGCTTCTGGCTTCATCGACTTTTGCTTTAAAATTTGTTGCTGAACTTGAGCTAGTTTTTGCGGGTAGTTTTCACTTACAGATGGTAAACCATAATCATAACCTTCAACTGAACCCGGTCCACCTGTCCATAAGGTTTTTTCACTAATTTGAATGATGTCTTTTTTAACACCCCCCTGCACAGTTGCACCAATAGCGCCATTACCAATAGGTAAAGAATCTGATTCCCAATTAGCACCCGGCTCATTAAAACTCATGACCAAAGTTTGAGCTGTCAGCGGATAAGCACAAAACACAGTTAAAACCATACTCAAACAACAAGTAAATGACTGTGTTTTTAACTGGCCTAAGCAGCTCAGTAAAACATGGTAAAAACGTTTACATTGATTACTTAAAAAAATATGTATAATTTTCACTTATCCAACTCTGGCTTGTAACAAATCACCAAACATTTACAGTGTACTTGTTTTTTAATTTACAAATTATTAAACATTTTAGGCAGGATAAAATCTTTTGGCAAGTCTAAATTTTATAATATTTTAAATTTAAATTTTATTTAAACCACCTCTTAAAATAACAAACCTATAATTTAAACATCAAATTCCACAAAATTAAAAGCAATATAAAACATAAACTTAAAATAAAAAATATAGAATAAAAGTCATTTTAAATATAAATAAATCAAGTTACTCAACTGGTGTTAAATATAATTTTTATAATAATTTCGTCAAAAATCACCATAAAAACTTAACCATAAAAACAATTAACATATAAATTACATTCATATTGTCATACTTAATCAATATTGTAAAACTATGAAACAACTGGCTGAAAAAAGTAAACTCTCATCTTTCCATACTATTTTATTAAAAAATTAACATTAAAATCATAAAGTTAAAAACAAATCAAATTAAAACAAATCGACTTGTTCCTACCTTGCTGCTGAAAATGGGCTATAAATCTATAATTTTTTTATATAAAAAAATTAGGCTTAATAAGATTTTAAACTTAAAAATAATGACGTATTTATTATAAAAATCAGCACTTAGCTTAATCTAATAATGAAAACGTTTAATGAAACCAAATAAAACGAGAAATGAAACAATAAATAAAGTCAGAAAAGTAACGATGAGAGGCGCAAAAATAGCCCGTTGGGCAAGTTTTCTTATGAGCAGAGCAGATTAACTCATAAACCGCAGATCGATTTAATAAATATGTTTCAAATGGCCTTTTCACGGGTGCTGCGTTCAGTTCACTTGCAATAGGCGAGTGCTATTAATAGCTTTAAACAAGCAATAAAAAAGCCGGAACATAAATGTTCCGGCTGATGATCTAAGTTCAAGAAAATAATAAGATAGATTAGTTAAATGCAGCTAATGCATAAACAAAAGGGGCATTCCAGTTAATTGCGATTTCATTAGTGGCATAACTGCACCAATGATCAACATAGGATAACCCAGGCTCTGTTGACGGATAACCTTCGCATTTATCTTGCTGACCAGAATGAGGGCCTCCGGCTAATAGTCCCGGTACAGGTTTAACCACATCATCCGCTTCGGAAATTCGGTGGTGAATATGCATAGGCGTTTTCACCCCAACACCGGTCACAAATGAATAACCAGTTGGGTTTTTACCCAATAGATAATCCAACCCTGCCTGCATGGCATATTTATAATCTGCTTTAGGATCAAGCTGATATGCACTGCTTAATACCAAAATTTGGTTAGAGGCTACGCCATTACTCCCCCAGACAAAATCATTTTGATAACTGCCCATGGGAACAGCAATTGCCGAAGTTTTTACCGTTTGAGTTAACCTGTCTGCCGCAGTTTTCAATTTTTGTGCAGCTTTATTTTGCCAGTCGGTTTGCTGTGTTTGTTTAGCTAACCGAATCCATGCAAATGGCGCAACATAACTCCACGAGGGAATAGCCATATCAGTCTGAGTCTGCTCTGCTTTTTGCCAATATTTAGCATTGCCGGTTAATAATGCAAGCTCAGCACTAGCCCAAAACCATTCATCATTTAAGTTTTGTTGTGAGGTACTGTAAGCGCCGGTTTTAATATCCTCCGGCTGATGATAAATTGCATCTGGGTTTTGTTCAGCCCAGTGCCAAGCATTAATTGCAGCTTGTTGATAAACCTTTGCCTGCTCTGGCATTGATTGCTTTAACACATGCGCAGCAAAAGCCATAGTCGCGGCAAAATCTAAAGTTCCAGAAACGGATTTAGCAACCATAAAACGCGGCTCATTGGCTTGATCCGGCATTTGTTTGCCACTAAAATTTTTAGTTGTCAGCTTATGATACACCCCACCATCATTTGGATCTTGCATATTAATAAGCCAATCTAACTGCCAGATAATCTCATCTAACAAATCAGGCTGAGCGTTGGCTGACTCGGGAATATTTAATTCGAGTTGATGAATGGATGGAAAATCCTGATAAGCCATTAACATAGTATATAAAGCAACGCTGCCATTGACCGCATATTTATTGTAATCACCAGCGTCGTACCAGCCTTTAGGCGCTGAAACAATTGTGCCTTCTGGTCTTGCTTCACTGGCTGCAGAAGAATGAATATACACAACATCATCCGGATGCCCTGCGGCTCTTGCAAATTCAGCGGCATACTCTTCTGTTAGCTCGGTACTAGCTCGATTCAAATAAAAAGATTTAATTGCCAATTCAAGTGGTTTTTTATAAATATTGGGTTGAATATTAATTTGCACCGAAACTGAATCAGTTTCAGGATTAATTTCAAGCTGATAGATACCGGCTTTTTTGACTTGTGATAAATCAATTTTTACAAATGGCTGTTTAGCATGCGGCCAAATTTCAGCAGACGTTGAATAGCCAAAAGCTACTTTATTGTTATTAGCATCGAATAATTGATAACGAACTTTTTGTGTAGCTTTAACAAAAACCTCTTTTGAGCTTTCTGGTAAATACCCCTGCTGATTATAAAGCACAGTATCAATCTTGATTGAATCGGGTTTATCGGCTTTACCTAAAACTGAATCTGATACTTGTACCGCACAAGCATTAGCCAATAACGCACAGGCTAACATGCTGTATTTAAATGGCTTTTTTAATAAAATATGAGTCATTATATCCTGCCTGTTTAATCTTATAATTTACCAATCCAAGCTTCTATTTTATGGCTTCCACTAAATTGATTAATGTCAATTCGGTTACCATTTATACGCTGACCATCAATCATTAAATAATGGATATGGTTATCCTGTTTATCAGCCGCATTATTGTAAACTGTGATGTCTAATTGAGCGCCTCTAAATTGGCGTTTTACACTAAATTGTGGCCAAGACTGTGGAATACATGGCTCAATAATCAACCCCTGATAATCAGGTCTAATCCCTAAAATATATTGCACTGCTGCATAATAATTCCATGCTGCGGTACCCGTTAACCATGAGTTTTTAGCTTCACCCGGAATAGCAGCATCTTTACCAGCCACCATTTGAGAATATACGTAAGGCTCGGTTTTATGCTTAGCTTTAATATCCTGTAAATAAGCTGGGGTGATTTTTTGATAATAACTCATTGCTTTGTCACTTCGCCCTAACATAGCTTCTGAGATACAGATCCACGGATTGTTATGGCAAAAAATACCCGCATTTTCTTTATAACCCGGCGGATAAGATGAAATTTCGCCTAACTCAATCTGATACTGGCTAAATGCAGGTTGCTGTAACATAATGCCATAATCACAGGCTAAATGTTCCGCCACAGAATCGAGCGCCTGTTGTGCTTTGCCGTCTTCAAGACCAATTCCGGCCATCACACAAAAGCCTTGCGACTCAATAAAGATTTTACCCTCTTTATTTTTATGACTACCAATTGCCTCACCATGTGCATTATAAGCACGTAAAAACCATTGCCCGTCCCAGCCATGTTGCAATACGGCCTGCACCATTTTATCAATTTCGGCTTGCGCCTGTTTTGCTAACTCAGTTTTACCGAGTTCCTGACAAATCTGTACATATTCTTTGCCATACAAAACAAACTGACCAGCAATCATTAGTGATTCAGCGACCTGCCCGTTTTTATTATGCTCAGTGGTTTGAAACGATTCATTTGGGTCGCTAGAAAAACAATTTAAATTTAAACAATCATTCCAGTCTGCGCGACCAATTAAAGGCAAGCCATGCGGCCCCAAATGAGTAGTCACATGATTAAAAGCTCGAGTTAAATGATCAAAGTGAGTCGCATCTGCTTCAGGGTTATCATCAAATCCAACTTTCTCATCAATAATTGACCAGTCGCCAGTTTCTTTAATGTAATTCGCTGTGCCTAAAATCATCCACATTGGATCATCATTAAAATTACCGCCAATTTCTGCATTCCCTTTTTTGGTTAAAGGTTGATATTGGTGATAAGCACTACCGTTAGATAATTGAGTTGCAGATAAATCTAATAACCTTTGTCTTACTTCTTTTGGTGCTATATGGGTAAAGCCTATCGTATCCTGATGCGAATCTCTAAAACCCATGCCCCGCCCAATACCTGATTCATAATAAGAGGCACTACGCGATAAATTAAATGTCACCATATTCTGGTATTGATTCCAAATATTGATCGAGCGATTAAATCTCTCATCCGGGGTATTTACTTCACAGATAGATAAAGCTTGCTGCCAATATTCTCGTAATCGTTTACATTCGTTATCAAACTTAACTTTTGAATCTACTTTTGCAAATAAAGCTTTGGCTGGTGCTTTATTGATAATATTTAACCCTTGCCATTTAGTTTCATCAGCCAGCTCACAATAACCCAGCATAAAAACAAAATCTCGGCTTTCTCCGGGGGCTAAAGTCAAATCAAAATAATGTGAAGCAATAGGTGACCATCCTCTAGCTAAGCTATTGTTTGATTTACCATTAATCACAGCTTGCGGGCGTTCAAAACCATTGTATGTCCCGATAAACTCACTACGCTGAGTATCATAACCATCTATATTTTCGCTGGATGCAAAAAATGCATAATGGTTTCTACGCTCTCTGTATTCTGTTTTGTGATACAAGATATTCGCTTCCACTTCCACTTCACCCGTCGATAAGTTACGTTGGAAGTTTTCACCATCGGTTTGCGCATTCCATAAACACCATTCAATAAACGAAAACAATTGAATTTTTTTCGTATGTGATGATTCATTTTTTAAAGTTAAACAATAACTTTCGGCTGTCATCCCCAAAGGCACTAGCGCTGTTAGCTGAGCGGACAGTTCATTTTTAGATGCACTGAATTTGCTATAGCCCATTCCATGACGGCATTCAAATGAATCGATTTCGGTTTGACAAGGTCTGCCGCCCGGATTCCATATTGTGTCACCCTCTTTTATATAAAAATATCGGCCACCTGAATCTACCGGTACATTGTTGTACCTGTAGCGAGTTAATCGTCTAAATTTTGCATCTTTATAAAAACAATACCCGCCTGCGGTATTTGATATCAAACCATAAAATCCATCATTTCCTAAATAGTTAATCCAAGGTAATGGTGTATAAGGCGTTGTAATTACGTATTCTTTTTGGCTATCGTCGTAATAGCCATACTCTTTTTCAGCACTAGTCATATTATTCATCTTCAAGTTTGTTATACCAGTTAAGTTTTAAAAATATGGCGGAGCCAGCTAATAAACACACCGCAATGGTCAAGCTTTGCCACTCTTTAATGACTAAAAAGATAGGTGCGGCAACCAAACAGGTTTGTAGAACAATACCTACTGTTACATTCACCATATCGGACTTAAAATTTGTATTAACTTTAAAATCAGGGTCTTTTGCCAGTACCGCCTGCTTAACCGGCCCCCAAAAACCCCACGGACGAACTGTTTTGTAAAAATTTTCAATAATTTCAGGTTTTTCTGGTTCAGTTAAATAACTGCCCGCAACACAACCAATTGCCGCAAAAACCAACAACAGCGGGAATAAATATAAAGGTAAAATATCACTGGCCACCTCTGGGAATTGACCGGCAAAAATGATTGGAAATAACATAGCACCAATAATACCGGCTAACATTCCCCAGAAATAACCAAAGCCGTTAAGTCGCCACCAGTACCATTTAAGTACATTTGAAACCACGTAACCGCCCCATAAACCAGAGACCAACCACTGTAAAACACTATTAATGCTTTGCACTGCAAAGCCAATAAAGGTGCTGATAACAACCACACCAATCGACACTAAATAACTGGCATGAATTAACTTTTTATCTGACGCCTCAGGGTTAATATAGCGTTTGTAAATATCATTCACTAAATAAGCTGGTGCAGCGTTAACCGTTGAAGCAAAAGTTGACATAAAAGCGGCCAGTAAACCAGCCAGTAATAAACCTAAAATACCTGTTGGCGCAAACTCTAAAATGGCACTTGGCAGGATACTTTCAAAATCTAGTTTCCCCCCGACAACCAAATTAAGATCTTGATAAAAAACAACGGCTAATACAGTAAACCCGGCAATCATAAAATAACGAATAGGCATTAAGGCAACCGAGACAAAACCACTCATTAAACTTGCCTCTTTAGGTGATTTAGTTGCCAGAATTTTTTGCATATCATAGTTAGGCGCAGGTCCTGCGGCGCTCACCAGCACACCTTTAAACAACAGCATCATGACAAAAAGCCCAAATAATGAATAACCATCACTGGCTATTTTATCATTCACCTCTGTTACTATATTTTGCCAGTCTAAATCCAAATGCCAGCTAAATAGCGGACTGCTCCACCCTTCTGGCGTTGCTGCGGCAAGCATATCTGGCGATACTTTTGTCATTGCAATAAAACCAATTGCTAACGATGCAATCGTAATAATTGTAAACTGCACTACGTCAGCCCAGACAATACTCATCATTCCACCAAGCATGACGTAAAATGTAGCGATACTGGTAAAAATAATCCCGTAAAAATGAGGCACATACTGCTCAGGAATAGTGAAAGGTAAATAAGGGGCAACAACTGAATAAGGCACAAATATTTCGACAAACTTACCTATGCCAACAAAACCATAAGCCAAAAAGCCAAGCACACTAATAATAGCAAACAGCACAACAACCATGTGCGATAACTTACCACCGGTATCATCACCAAAGCGGGTTCTAATCCATTCAGCTCCTGTTAACACGCCGGAACGTCGTACCCACATTGACAAAAAGATCATTAAAAATACTTGGTTAAAAACCGGCCATAGCCAAGGGATCCAAATACTTTGCAAACCATACACAAAACATAATGTAACCAGCCACATAGTACCTGAAATATCAAACATCCCGGAAGCGTTAGATAACCCCAGCATATACCAAGGTAGTTTATTACCGCCCATGTAATAACTTTTCATATTTTTGCCAGCTTTACGCTTTAGCAGTAAACCGATTAAAATGGTACTGCCCAGATACGCTAGAATAATCGCGATATCTATCCAAGACATTGTCATATAAAGTCCTATCCAGTATTTATCTTTTTTATTTGAACACTTTTTATTTACAACTCTTATTTACACTACATTTTCAGTAAAATTAACTTCAAATTAAAAATGTAAACGTTTGTAGTTTTATTTATAATACCTAATAAGTCATAAAAAACAATTTATTTTACAAATAAATCACACAAAAATTAAATTTAATACAAATCCAAGTAATAGTTAGCATAGGCGAATAAAAATAAGCGTGTTAGCATATATTCAATAAAACTATTAGATTTGAGTTAAGAGGTTAAAAATGACAACAAAAAGCACATTTAATTGGGGATTAATTGGGCCGGGTAGAATTGCCCAGCAATTTGCTCAAGCAACTCAAGCTGATTTTGTAGGCCAATTAAAAGCAGTCGCAAGCCGAGATATAACAAGAGCAAACCAGTTTGCTCAGCAATATAAAGTGGAAAAAGTGTATGATGATTATCAGGCTTTATTGGCGGATCCTGAGCTAGATGCAATTTATATCGCTACCCCGCATAAATTTCATTATGAACAAATTAAAATGTGCTTGCAGGCTAAAAAGTCGGTGGTTTGTGAAAAACCGTTAACGGTTAATCAAGTACAGGCAGAAGAACTATTTGAATTAGCTAAAGCTCAAAATGTATTTTTAATGGAAGCAATGTGGACGCTATTTTTACCGGTTTATCAAATTGCTAAACAATGGATTCAAAACGGTAAAATTGGTGAGCTAAAATTAGTTCAGTCCAGTTTTGGATTTAACCAGCCTAAATCAGAACAAGATCGCTGGCTTAACCGCGATTTAGCCGGTGGCGTTTTACTGGATATGGGTGTTTATAATGTAACAACCTCAGACTGGTTAATTAATCAATCTAACAGCCATCCTCAAAATACTCAGTTAGAGATGCCACAAAAAATACAGGCAATGGGTACTGTAGGCGCAACCCTGGTCGATGAATTTACGGTTGTAAATATGCAGTACCAAAATAACCAGTTTGCTCAATTTAACTGTAATTTTGATGCCAAAACGGAAAATGCCTTGTGGGCGTATGGCACCAAAGGCAGAATTAAAATTGAGAATATGTTTTGGTGTTCAAATTCAATTAGTTTCTATCCTGATAACCAAGATGAAGCAACCGAAATAATTAAACAGCCTTTTGCAGTCAACGGATTTGAATATGAAATTGCCGAAGCAGAAAAGTGTATTCAATCAGGCCAATTACAAAGCCAAGTAGCCTCTCATGCTCAAACCCGCCAGCAACTTAAAATCATGGATAAGATCCGCGAACAATTAGGCGTGACCTACCCTTTTGCTGGAGAATAATGTATTACTGAAATACCTGCATGGATGCGGGTATTAGAGCAATTGTAGTAATACACTTAACTGTATTAACCCAAAATTATTATGAAAGCACTTCTAGAACACCAATCAGTTTAAAATCACGCTTCTAAAACGACTGACTTTGTTCTTGTATTTTTAATGCCTGAGCATAAGTACAATTTTTTAGTAAATCATACCCTTTACCAACTGATTTTTTACCAATGACAAATGGATGCGGCTCTTGATTTTTCCTACTTAGCAGCGCTTTAATTTTTTCATTCGTACCATCCAATTTAGGATGATTTGATAAAAATATATCAACATTTTGGACTTCTGCTATTTGTTTAAAACGTTTCGCACTATTAGAATAGGCTAAAATTCTCTCCAGCTTTGGGCCATAATTTAACCCAGTTCCACCCCACATACTGGCAATATGCTTTTCACCTTGATCATAAACTGGGAAAATAACAGATAAAGTCCCCTGTGTATGCCCCGGAGTGATATAAAGCTGAATAGTAGTGTCACCAAGAGTAATCGCATCACCATCTTTAATACTGATATCTCGTGTGGGTTTGCTCCCCCAATTAGGGCTTGAAAAATCTTGTTCTGGCTGCTCCAGTATTGTCCACTCTATCTCACTCATAACCACTCTAGGCTGATAATTTTTTACCAGATAATTCTGGCCTCCGTAATGATCTCCGTGACCATGAGAGATAATTAAGTATTTAATATCTTTGGGATTTAAACCTAATTGCTCAATACCAGACTCAATATACTCTTTTGCTTGACGATCATTATTTAACGCATCTATAACGACTAAACCTTCGCTCGTTTTCACCACCCAACTTGCAACCCCAGCAGTGCCAACATAATATAAATTATCAAAAACCTTAACCGGGCCTAATTTAGGGCGGCTTTGCTGTTTTGAAGTATCTCTTTGGGTTCTTGTTTGATCATCCTGCTGCCGGCTAGATCGCTCGCGTTTAGCCCCCATATCTCGGAGCGGTTTAGACAAGTCACATAGACTGGCTAACCCCGGGAAATCCTGCGCCAGTAATAAACCTTGTTTGGCATAATCATCAGATTTCATATTTTGAGACAACACAGACATAGAACTTAATGTGCTCAAAACAGAAAAAATCATAGATGCTCTTAGTAAACTTTTTTCATTCTGTTTCCAAATAATCGAGCTGCCTTAAAAGTTACAAGCAAGCATAAAATGCAGAGTCATAGGCTTTTCAACCAGCTGATAAATCATATAACTTACAACCGACTAAGTTGTTTATTATGCCAGCGGCTTAATAAACACAGAGCCGAAATAGCCCCTAATAAAGCCAGCGCCATATCTGACTGGGTATCCCATTGATAACCTTGGGTGCCTAAAAATGCTTCTGCATTTTCGCCTGTTGCCAACGCAACCCACCACTCAATTAATTCGTAAAAAGCGCTAAATGCCAGACAAATCGAAATAACAATAAAACTTAACCAAGCTTGCCCCTGAATTATCTGTTTTCTGATTAAAATTTCGCGTGCGAGTAATGCAGGTACAAAGCCTTGGAAAAAATGACCTACTTTATCGTAGTTATTACGCTCTGCGCCAAATAATCCGTCAAACCAAGGGACTTCAGCATAGGTATAATGCCCACCAACCATGAGCACAATGCAATGTAATAAAATGAAAATATACAATAAATTCGTTAACCTGAACTGCTTATAAGTTAATGCCATCATTAACCCACCCGCTATCGCCGGAAGCACTTCTAAAAACCATGTAAATTGATCTTTAGGATTAATCCCAGACCAGATAAGCACAGCACTATAAATAAACACCCATAAATAAAGTTTCATTAAATTCTCTTAAAATGCTTGATTGCAGCCAGAGAAAAATACAAAAATATCTGATTTCAGGCAAGGTAATTGTTAAAATCCGCCTCATTCAAATTGTTCAATAATTAGGGTTGCAAATGTTAGGAACGGCAAACAGTCAATCAGCGACTAAAGTAATGATGTTAGGTTGTGGTGAGTTAGGTAAAGAAGTCGTCATTGAGCTTCAACGCATGGGGGTTGAAGTAATTGGGGTGGATAGATACCCAAATGCGCCTGCAATGCAAGTTGCGCATAAAAGTTATGTCATTAACATGCTCGATGGTGCAGCACTTCGCGCATTAATCGAACAGGAAAAACCTGATTTGGTTGTGCCGGAAATTGAAGCAATTGCGACCCAAACTTTGGCAGAACTTGAGCAAGAAGGCGTAAACATTGTGCCAAGTGCCAAAGCAACTCAGCTTACGATGAACCGTGAAGGCATTCGCCGATTAGCAGCTGAAACATTAGCCGTAAAAACCAGCAGCTATCAATTTGCCGATAATTTTGCTGATTTTGAACGTGCAGTAGCTGAAATTGGTATGCCTTGTGTAATCAAACCTATTATGAGTTCATCTGGCAAAGGCCAGTCGGTTATCAAGTCAGCAGCCGATATTCAAACCTCTTGGCAATATGCGCAAGAAGGCGGTCGTGCCGGTAAAGGTAAAGTGATCATTGAAGGTTTTGTCGATTTTGATTACGAAATTACTTTATTAACCATTAATGCTGTGGATGGTATTCATTTTTGCCAACCAATAGGCCACAGACAAGAAGACGGTGATTATCGTGAATCTTGGCAACCGGCCGCTATGAGTGCCGCAGCCTTAAAAAATGCCCAAGTTATGGCCGAAAAAGTGGTTAAAGCTTTAGGTGGACGCGGATTATTTGGCGTTGAAATGTTTGTTAAAGGGGATGAGGTTATTTTTAGTGAGGTATCGCCTCGCCCACACGACACAGGTTTGGTGACTTTAATATCGCAAGATTTATCAGAATTTGCTTTGCATGTACGGGCTATTTTAGGCTTACCAATTGTTCATATCAGCCAATTTGGCCCCAGCGCTTCTGCGGTTATTTTGCGTGAAGGTCAATCAAACAATATTAAATTTAGCGGATTAAACGAGGCATTAGCCGAGCCGCTTACTCAAATTCGGTTATTCGGTAAGCCTGAGATTAATGGCAGACGCCGTTTAGGTGTGATCTTAAAACGGGCTGATAATATTGAGACAGCAATTGAAAAAGCAGTTAAAGCAGCCGCTCAAGTGACAACCCATTTTTAAGCTTAAATGTTTAACCTCAACTCTGGATAAGAAGTTAGTTATGTTAGATTTAAAAGCAGTTCATCATGTTGCGATTATTTGCTCGGATTATCAAAAATCGAAACATTTTTATACTCAAATTTTAGGCTTAGCTGTTATTAAAGAAACCTATCGAGAACATAGAGATTCTTACAAACTGGATTTATCAGTTAATGAACATAGCCAAATTGAATTGTTTTCTTTTCCAAATCCACCTGCAAGACCATCACGCCCTGAAGCACAGGGGCTAAGACATTTAGCATTTTTAGTTGATGATGTTGCACAAAGCAAACAGGCTTTAGAAAATTTAGGAATAGCAGTCGAAGCAATCAGAACCGATGAATTAACCGGTAAACAATTTACCTTTTTTCAAGATCCTGATGGTTTACCACTGGAGCTATATCAGGCCTAATTTTTACAGCGCCAATATAACTACACATGGCGAGTTAGAGCTAAATCAATATCTTAGCTCGCCATTCAAACAGTATAAATACAGTTAACCTCATCACTCCAACACCATAAATAACGCCCTAAACTCACTTTTAAGCTGCGATATAGCCGTTGGGCAAATGTCTATGATGTGTAGCTCAGGTTATTTAACCTGAGGTGCGTATAAGAAATGTTGAAGTAAATTCCTCAACTATTGAATTAAATCATGCCAAATCAAGCTTATTTTACGTTCCAACGAGGATAGTTTTTCGTCTATCAAGGCATTTTTCTGTACCTAATAGCGAGCTATTAGTCAGAAAAATAACGATGAGAG
>NZ_JAOPFU010000047.1 GCF_025515275.1 Catenovulum sp. 2E275 | reverse complement strand
AAATGGTGCCCGGGGCCGGACTTGAACCGGCACGATCTTACGATCGAGGGATTTTAAATCCCTTGTGTCTACCAATTCCACCACCCGGGCGACACGATAGTGCTAACTTATGTGGAGTAAGTTAATTGTCTGTTTTTATATAAATGGTGCCGACTGCCGGAATCGAACTGGCGACCTACTGATTACAAGTCAGTTGCTCTACCAACTGAGCTAAGTCGGCATATAAAAACAAACTATTTGATAAATCAAATAAAACTCAATAGCTAATCAAACCTAATTGAGCAGGCTTCTTTATTCACAAAAAAGGAAATAAAAGAAATGGTGCCCAGAGGCGGAATCGAACCACCGACACGGGGATTTTCAATCCCCTGCTCTACCGACTGAGCTATCTGGGCAAATAAGGTGTTACAAAAAATGGTGCCGACTGCCGGAATCGAACTGGCGACCTACTGATTACAAGTCAGTTGCTCTACCAACTGAGCTAAGTCGGCACTAATGGTGCCCAGAGGCGGAATCGAACCACCGACACGGGGATTTTCAATCCCCTGCTCTACCGACTGAGCTATCTGGGCAACACTTCGAGCGGCTAGAATCTCTAGCTGCTGCGGGCGTGTATTAAACGGATTTTGAGGGTCTAAGTCAACCAATTTTTTTGTTTTTTTTCACTAAAAATCAATTATTTTTCTAATTGACGAATAAAGCATCTAAAAATGCTTTTTTAGCTTATTTATTAAACGTGTTTGCTTATCTGCGCTTTTGTTTAAATTGTTTTTTACGCTCAGCATCCTTTTGAGCTTTTTCTGCTAAACGTTCATCAACTTCTTTTTGCTCTGCAATACACATAGCCGGAGTTTCCATACTAATGGCTGCAATTTGCATATCTCGTAGCTCAGTTAATAATATTTTAGCGGCTTTGTTCATCTCAACCCGACCACCGGCACGCAAGCAGCCGCGTTTTTTACCAATCAGCTCTAGTGTTTCATAACCATTATCGGCAAATTCATCCAACTGGTATCTTGCTTTTAATGCATCAGGGTAAGCTTCTACTAAATAATCGGCGGCATAAGTTGCAATATCATCTAAATCAAATGCTGTTTCTTTAATAGCGCCGGTAATCGCTAAACGATAACCCGAGTTTTCGTTTTCCACTTTTGGCCATAACATGCCCGGCGTATCATATAAAATCACATTGTCACCAATATTGATACGTTGCTGACTTTTTGTTACGGCAGGCTCATTGCCTGTTTTGGCGATTATGCGGTTAGCTAATATATTAATGGTGGTTGATTTGCCTACGTTTGGAATGCCTGCAATTAATGCTCTAACCGGCTTGCCCGGCTCACCACGATTAGGTGCCATTTGACGACATAGCGAAATAATATCTTTTAAACTGGCAGGTTTTTTTGCGCTTACTGCTATCGCATCTGTATTTTTGGTTTGTTTAAAATGTTCAAGCCATGCTTGAGTAATAACAGGATCAGCCAAATCGCTTTTATTTAAAATTTTAATACAAGGTTTATCACCTCTAATTTGGGCTATCATAGGATTTTCGCTGCTGTAAGGAATACGCGCGTCTAACACTTCGATAAACAGATCGATCTCACCTAAAATTTTTCTTATTTCTCGCTGAGCCTTATGCATGTGGCCCGGATACCAGTTTATCGCCATAATTTAAAAACCTGTTGGATATTTATCTATTCAAGTAGCTTGAATATCTAGCTAATTGCCTGCCTAAATTTGAGCAGGCATTATAGCTATCAAACAGTTAAAGTTAAACTTAAGCGAAAATTGTCGAGAGAGTTTTATTCAGCCAGTAGGTTAAGCTGAATTTTATTAAGCTCAGTTGAGTCTAATAGCCGAAATAGATGGGTTTGAATTTGCACTTTAGAGGCGGGAAAGAAAAACTCCAGTGTTTTATCTTCCGGTTTGGCGTTTTTAAGTTCAATTAATAAATAACCTTGGGCAATGGTAATATTACTAATTTGACTGATTGGAATAGCCGTTTTTGAATAATTAATAAAACCTGAGGCACTTTGTGCGGTTAAAGTAAATTGATCACGGGTAATAAGCTGGCCAAGGTCAAACTTATCATTATAAAGTTTTGAAAATCTGTACCCTAATACAGCCAACAAGCCACCGGCCAAAACATAATATTGCATTAGCTCAGATTCAACTGAGCCTTTTTTGTAAGCAAATAAAATAATAATTAATCCGGAAAGATATAAGGTGACTAAAGCTAAAGTACACTTTTTAACTGATTGCTTCATAAAAATATCAAAGCTGCCTGACTAAATAATTTAATGGTTTTAGTTTAGCAGCTTTGACCGTGAGTTTAAGTAAAAATTCAATAAATATATTTTACAAAACAATTACAATTTATCTAACTCTATTTCGCCTACATCAGCAAAGACATGCGTTGGACGGTACGGAAATTGAGAAATTGTATCACGGTTACTCACACCAGATAAAACTAAAATCGTATCCATCCCAGCTTCCATTCCACCAATAATATCGGTATCCATTCGGTCACCTATCATAACTGTATCTTTAGAATGCACACCTAATTGGTTTTTTGCTATTAACATCATAAGGGGATTAGGTTTACCAACTACATAAGGTTTTTTACCGGTCGCGACTTCTATTGCAGCCAAAATCGCGCCACTTGCTGGCTCTAAACCTTTTTCACCGGGGTCTACAATATCTGGGTTTGTACCAATAAATTGAGCACCATTTAAAATTAGGCGAGTGGCTGTTTTTAACTGGCTATAATTTAATGAAGTCGTTTTACCAACAACAACATAATCAGGATCTACATCTGTGATTGAAAACCCCAGTTTATATAACTCGCTAACAATGCCCCCACCGCCAACAACATAAACTTTTGCGCCGGGGTTTTGATCATGCAAAAACTTAGCTGTTGCCATCGCTGAGGTGATAAAATGTTTTTCTTCTAAACCTTCAACCCCTAATAATTCTAATTTACGTACGAGATCAATCGGGGTTTGCTCTGAGTTATTGGTTAAAAACAAAAACTTGGTATTAGACTCAATTAAACGCTGAACAAATTCTTTAGCGCCGGGAATTAACTGTTTACCACGGTATAATACACCGTCCATATCTGAGATTATATTTTTCATCTTAACCTTCTTTTTGCTCGTTTATATCTTGTTTAGAATCGCCCGATTCTTCTTTGAGTTCTTCATTAGATAAGTGTTTTAATTGTTTTAATTTTCGGCTTATTGCATTGTCTATATAGCGGCTAACTTTAAGCTTATACTCAATTGATGTCTCTAAGGTATAACGGATCTCTTGAAGCATGTGGCGTAAATGAGCAACATCTTCAATAATATCCGCCGGAATGCCACTGTTATTTGGTGCTGGTTTTTCTGGTGGCGGCATTAAGTCTTCTAACCCATTATCCTGTTTGGACCTTGTATCCTGTTCTTTAAAAGCATTATTAGCAGAGGTCCGCTTAAGAGGGTGATGACTTTCCTCCAAATTTAGAGGGACCTTATCACTTTCAACTGATTCCTGATTGATTTCATCAATGACTGTTTGAACATCATCAGCTTCCAAATATTTTTTATCTTCTAAATACCCATATAAAAGCACTCGATCTGAGATAGTGTTTATACGTCTTGGAATCCCTAAACTCAGCTGATAAATTTTATCTATCCCTTCTTCAGAAATTAATTTAACCGTCTCATCAATTTCCGATGCCGCATTAATTCTAAAATGAATATAATCATGAGTTTCTTGCTGATTTAACGCTTTAAGGTCACAGGAAGCTACAATACGCTGACGGAATTGCTCCATATTAGGTAGTTGTAATAAGTTTCTTAACTCTGGCTGACCTAATAAAAAGCTTTGCAGTAAAGGCTTACCATTAGTCTGGAAGTTAGATAGCATTCTTAATTCTTCAACAGACTCATGTGGTAAATTTTGAGCTTCATCAACGATTAATAACGCTCTATGTCCACTGTTAACTAGTTTGGTTAACTCTTTTTCTATATGTTGTAAAATTTGCCCCTTTGACTTATTTTCAGTTGAAATTCCTAGCTTTTCAGCCGCAACAACGACTAAATCATCAGGATTTAACTTAGGGGTTACAATTTGAATGGCTTTAACTTCTTGATGATCAATCTCAGATAATAAACTATTGGCAATCGTGGTTTTACCTGTACCAATTGCACCGGTAATCACAATAAAACCTTCGCCTTGAGTAATCCCGTATTTTAAATAAGAAAGTGCTCTGGTATGGAGTTTACTGGCAAAAAAGAAGTGAGGATCGGGTGTCAGGTGAAAAGGTTTTTCTTTCAATCCATAAAAGGCTTCGTACATAAAAGGCTCTGTGATTTAGTCATGTCTTATTATTTCTCCATCTTACAAACTATTAATAAAAAATGCGATAGCTTATTGCTTTAGCTATTTGACTAGATCACATTTCCAATCATTTTGACCACGTCTGACGGCTCAATTTATTTTTATTTATATATCATGTCTTTGCGCATAGGTGCAAAAACGGCCAGCACTTTGTTTTGCAACGGATGAGGAATATCCGCTTTAGTCATGGCATTAATTAATAAATCGACCGTCAAATTAAAGTCCGACTCATTTATATTCATTCCTGCATGAACTTGTGCCATGGTATCCCCTGTATATTGACAAGGCCCACCCGTGTTAACACAAATATGTTCAATTAATTTATCATGAAACCTTTGAATATCAGTCTCCTTAAAGTATTCATAAATGGTTTCATTAAATTCAATTTCATATATGAAGTTTTCAACAATTTGTGTAATTTTGTCTTTTCCACCTAACTGCTCATAAAGCGTTTTTTGAGTCTGATTGACACACGCAGTTAAAGTTAATACCAACAAAAAAGTTATCAATTTCATAAAATCACCATAAATACCCTGTTGTTGATACATAAATACCCTGTTGCTTATCTGCCACCGCAATATTACCTAAATCAGCATATGCTAAAGTGATATTAAAATGCTTATTGGGTATATAAGTAATAAAAATATCTTTCCAATTATCTTCTTTAAAAGCCGCCAAATTGTCTGGCTTTTGTCTATATTCCACTCCGATAGCTAAATTTCGTGATAACAAAACCCCTAGACTCGCTTCAAAAACTAGTTGGTGATCCTGTTTAGGTTGACTGCCAAATCCTAATAATCCCATCTGATTCGCTTTCGTCGCTCTTGCGGTTAGATTCCATACAAGGTTATAACCATTTACAGCACCTAAATGCACTTTGGTGGCAGCTAAATAATAATCTACCCCTTGTTGATTTTCAGCTGCACCAATAGCACCAGCAATAGCCCCGTCAGATAACTTTTTATACTGAATTCCAAAGCTTAATTGCGGAAATTGAGAATAAATTACGTCACCATACAATCTGGTTTTAAGCCCATAGATTGTTTGATTAATCTCATCACCGAGCCCAAGGCCAATAACACTATTAGGTAAATCAAACGTTTGCCGCGCAATACTAAACTCAACTCGATCATAAAAACTGGTTGCTAAGCCAATCACATTCAATTGGTAATCGTCCACCGACACATGAGTATTAAAAGCAGAAACAGAAACTTGTTCCTGACTATCATAACCACTTAAAGTAGCCCAAGGCACAATACCACCTCCACCGCTGCCTTCCACTTGAGTTAACCCAGCGGTTGCGAGTAATTTCCCATCAGCGGCATAAACCAAACTGGTAACTAAAATAAAAGGCCACAAAAACAATTGCTGTAATATCGTTTTTTTCATGTCCGTTCCTCAATTATACTTTGGTTTGCCTGATCCACACTTAACGTTAATCGGTGCCGATCAACACCTTTTCCTGAAACTCATCCACTAACCAGTGTTTAAAATTAGCTGCGCTCATGGGTTTAGCAATATAATAGCCTTGAATCCAATGGCAACCCCAACTTTTAAGAAGCTCAAGTGAAGCCACATCTTCAACCCCCTCAGCTACCACTTCCAAGCTAAAGCGATTAGCGAGTGTAATCACTGTTTGAACGATATTTTGATCGTCTTCCGAGTTCATTAAATGCAAAACAAAACTTTTATCTACCTTAAGCTCTGTCACTGGCATATCTTTTAAGTAAGCCAGTGACGAGTAGCCTGTACCAAAGTCATCAATTGCCAGTCCAAAGCCACAATCTCTAATCGCTTTTAAATGTTCAATCGCTTTAACCGGATCTTTCATCAAATCACTTTCAGTTAATTCAAAAGACAAAGCATGACGACCTACATTATATGTGTTTAAACAATTCATTATTTTTGGCAGTAAAGTTTCATCTGCGACATCATGCACAGATAAATTAATCGCAACTTGCACATTAACCCCCTCAGCTTGCCAGCGTGCAATATCTTGCACTACGCGATGAATAATCCACTCGGTTAAGCGCACGATAATCCCAGCTTGCTCAGCTATTGGTATAAAAAAATCAGGTGATACAAAACCTAATTTTTGACTGTTCCAGCGGATCAATGCTTCTGCTTTTTCTATTTTATTATTGCTGGTATTTAGCTTAGGCTGATAAAACATTGCTAATTCATTTTGCTCTGTATCTAACATATTTTTCAATTCACCTAGCACAGCCAGTTTTTTAAGATAAATTTTTTCTAATTCGGGTTCATATTGTTGATAAAAGTGAGCTTGAGATTGAGATTTTTCAGCCGTAATATTGAGCCGTCGAAACAATGACGCTTCATTTTGAGCATCTTGAGGGGCCTGTATAACAGCAATCGCTAATTTTAGGTTAAGCGTTAAATCATCGATGATAAAAGTTTGTTCAAGCTCTTTTCGGCAAGTCAGAATCTCTTGTTCAGTAAGCAGTTTTTCAGGTATCCAGAGTAATTCACCTGCATTTAATCTGGCAGCACTGCCACCTAAAGCCATAATTCGCTCAGCTAATAAACTTAAACAAATATCACCGTTTTGGTAACCGAAAGTATCGTTAATACTTCTAAAATCTATAATGTTAATGCCAATTACCTGAAAACTTTCCGCTTTATCTAATGCTTGCCGGATAATATGTGCAATTTGATAGCGGTTATATAATCCCGTCAATAAATCATGATTAGCCTGATATTGGATTTCCACTTCACGCTCTTTAATATTTTGCTGCATAGCGCTAAAAGCCAAGGCAAGATTACTCATTTCTTGGGAGTTAACTTTAGTTTCTATCGAGTTATAATAATCACCTTTCGCTATTCGTTTTGCCATTTGAGCCAATTGAGTTAATGGATGCGTTAAATTTTTGGCAAACAAAACGCCCAAGAATAAAGCCAAAAATAAAGACATTAGTACAATTACAAATATTTTAAATTGTAAAAAATTAAACTCTGAAAACAGAGGATTGAGATCTTCTGAGAGGATCACCCAAACTGACTGATTATCGGTGGATAATAAAAACTGCTTAGAGGCATACATATTTTTATAAGTAAAAGGTAATCTCACCAGATCTAGTTCTTTACCCACCCGATTCAATACATGTGGTAGTTGCTCTGAGGTTAAAGAGCTGATTAAGATAGCAGGCAAGTGCTGATCTTTTACAATAGTAATATCTAATTTAGTTATTTCTTTTAATTCATGTATGAAACTTTTATCTAACTCAAAACCGATAATAGCAACTGCAATAGGATTGGGTGCATCTACAGTTAATAACATGATCTGATAAGCATTATCGCCTAACTGAATGATCTCTGAGTGTCCTCCCTGCTGTAAGGCTTGGGTAGATAAGCTTAATAATTGCTCGGTTTCTTGAGAGGCTTTATCAGCCAAACCGGTTGCAATTAACTCACCTGATAACAGCATCACCCCCATTAAATCGGCTTTGATTCGACGACCATGATTGTCTAATACGCTCAAAATAGTCGCTTCATCTTGAGTGGCAACCGCCTGCTTAAAACCAAAGTCAGAAGTTAACACATCTGCAGAATTGAATAACTGTAACTCTCGGCTGGCTAATACTTGTTTAAAAATACGTTCACCAACCTGTAAATCACCATTAACCTGAGTTCTAGCATGATTGGTTGTAGCAATCCAGATAGCGAATAATATCGATAACGAACTAAAACACAAAAGCCCGCCCACTAGTTTAAATATATTGTAATGAAGTGATTTTAATGACAATTAGTTAAACCTAGTTCTAAATATTTTATTTGATTTTTTGTCACCGACTTGCTGCTCAATTAAATTAAGTTGAATAATCCAAGCGCCATCAGCAGCTCTATTTTTCAATTTAGTGTTTACTCTTTCATTCGATGATGCTGACAATTTAGCATGCCACACTGAAATATTATTAGGCAATGAGCTCTCATCAAAATAAGCTATTCCCTGCTGATTGGTCAAAGCCACTTTTTCATTTTCAGCAACATAAATGTAGCCTACCATTGAATCATGAATATTACACCCCAACACAACAATTCCGGCCTGGTCAAACCGAATAGGCTCGGTAGGTGTACCGCTATACAGCTTTATTTCGAAAGGTTTAGGATTTGAAAAGCTATAAACGTGATGGCGAATATTATCACTATTGGGAAAATGAACAGATTGTCCTTGCTGAATAACTAATACTTTTGGAGTGAATTGCTTGTTACGCTGATCCATCACTGCAATATTTGAGTTCGTAAACTGAGTTTCTGATTGAAAAGTCACAACAGCATCACTGACAGGCTGCTCATTTTGATCAATCAATTTCACTTGTGATGATGCATGGACTTCAAAAAAACAAACTAACAGTAATATTAAAAGCCGGTTACAAAAGTACATAACAAAACCCTTTAAACACAGGCACAGAATAATCTAAGTTCAGATACATTACATAAGCTGTATTTTTTCAGAGAAATTTAATTTAACTTCAATTCGGTTAAATTAATGTCATTGAAAGACTCTAGGGTTAAATATAGCAGTAAGAATAAGATAGGTTAAGTTAACTTCAACTATAAACAAAAAACCCGGCTAAAAAGCCGGGTTTTCAGAGTAATTGACTCATATCAATTAAGCTGGCTGCTGAATAATCACAGAGTTTGCTTTTTTAGTGTAAGCATCCATTTTGTGGAAATTCAGGTAACGGTAAGTATCTGCCGCTGTTGCATTAATTTGCTCAGCATACTGCATATACTCTTCTACACTTGGGATTCGGCCAATCATAGAGCCAACTGCTGCTAATTCGGCAGATGATAAGTATACGTTAGCGCCTGTACCTAAACGGTTAGGGAAGTTACGGGTAGAGGTAGATAACACGGTTGCCCCATTGGCAACACGAGCTTGGTTACCCATACAAAGCGAACATCCCGGTGTTTCAATACGCGCACCAGACTTACCAAAAATGCTGTAATAACCTTCATCAGTTAATTGATCTCTATCCATCTTAGTGGGCGGAGCAACCCATAAACGAGTTGGTAAAACCGAACCAAATTTATCAATCATCTTACCGGCTGCGCGGAAGTGACCAATGTTTGTCATACATGAGCCAATAAAGACTTCATCGACTTTATCACCAGCAACTTCAGATAATAAACGTGCATCATCCGGATCATTTGGCGCACATAAAATCGGCTCTTTAACATCTGCTAAATCAATTTCAATAACGGCTGCATATTCAGCATCAGCGTCTGCACGCATTAAGCTTGGGTTTGCTAACCATTTTTCCATTTCGCCGATACGACGTTCAATTGTACGTACATCGCCATAGCCTTCGCTAATCATCCACTTAAGCATAACAATGTTTGACTCTAAATATTCAGCAACTGAATCTTCAGATAGCGTGATAGTACAACCAGCCGCACTACGTTCAGCCGAAGCATCAGATAATTCAAACGCTTGCTCAACCGTTAATTTTTCTAAACCTTCAATTTCTAATACGCGACCAGAGAAAATGTTTTTCTTACCTTTTTTCTCAACCGTTAATAAACCGTCTTGAATAGCGTAATAAGGAATTGCATGAACTAAATCACGTAATGTAATCCCCGGTTGTAATTCACCTTTAAAGCGAACTAAAACAGATTCAGGCATATCAAGCGGCATCACACCAGTTGCAGCAGCAAAAGCGACTAAACCAGAACCAGCTGGGAATGAAATCCCCATTGGGAAACGCGTATGAGAGTCACCACCAGTACCAACTGTATCTGGTAATAACATACGGTTTAACCATGAGTGAATAACACCGTCACCAGGGCGAAGCGATACACCACCACGGTTCATAATAAAATCAGGTAATGTGTGGTGAGTATTGACATCTACAGGCTTTGGATAAGCTGAGGTATGACAGAAAGACTGCATCGTTAAATCAGCAGAGAAACCTAAACAAGCTAAATCTTTTAACTCATCGCGAGTCATTGGGCCTGTCGTATCTTGCGAACCAACCGTCGTCATTTTAGGTTCACAATATTGACCCGGACGAACACCTTCTACGCCACAAGCTTTACCAACCATTTTTTGAGCCAAGGTAAAACCTTTGTTAGATGCAGCAACATCTTCTGGGCGTTTAAATACCGTGCTAGCCTCTAAACCTAACGCTTCACGCGCTTTGTCGGTTAAGCCACGACCAATGATTAACGGAATACGACCACCGGCACGTACTTCGTCTAAAATCACATTTGATTTGTATTCAAATGTTGCGATAACTTCGTCTGTGCCACCACGTTTAACGCACTTTTCGTATGGATAAATGTCGATAACATCGCCCATTTCCATATTATCTACGTCAACTTCAATTGGTAATGCACCAGAATCTTCCATTGTATTAAAGAAAATAGGCGCAATTTTACCGCCTAAACAAACACCACCAGAGCGTTTATTTGGCACAAATGGAATATCATCGCCCATAAACCATAAAACAGAGTTAGTTGCAGATTTACGAGATGAACCCGTACCAACAACGTCACCAACATAAGCCAGTGGAATACCGTCTTGTTGTAATTCTTCTAACTGTTTGATTGGGCCGATTTCACCGTCTTTATCTGGATTAATACCATCACGGCTATTTTTTAACATAGCTAAAGCATGCAGTGGAATATCCGGACGAGACCATGCATCTGGTGCAGGAGATAAATCATCGGTATTGGTTTCACCGGTTACTTTAAATACTTTAACCGTAATTTTTTCAGCAACTTCAGGTTTTGATGTAAACCACTGTGCATCAGCCCATGATTGTAAAACTTGTTTAGCAAATGCATTGCCTGCATCGGCTTTTTCTTTTACATCATAAAAAGCATCAAACATTAATAATGTATGTGATAAACCTTTAGCTGCAATTGCGGCTAACTTGTCATCATCCAACAAATCGATCATAGGCTGAATGTTGTACCCACCCAACATAGTGCCTAATAATTCAGTTGCTTTTTCAGCAGATAAAATTGGTGAACTGGTTTCACCTTTTGCTACAGCTGCTAAAAAACCAGCTTTTACATAAGCTGCGTCATCTACCCCTGGCGGTACACGATTAGATAATAAATCTAATAAAAATGCTTCTTCGCCCTGAGGTGGATTTTTCACCAACTCGACTAAAGCAGCAGTTTGTTCTGCATCCAATGGTTGTGGTACCACACCTTGCTCAGCACGCTCCGCAACGTGCTTACGATAAGCTTCTAACACAGTGTTTTCCTCTAAGTAATATAAAATTCTTGTTTGATAAAATATTAAAAGCTAATTAGCCTATTTTATTCAACAATATGCCAGCAAGTATAAGTGATAGATGGCAAAATAACAGGGCTCATTCCCATAGAGATACAAATAATCAACATAAGTTGTGATTATGATTTGCCTCTTATTTTATTATATAAACCTCATATATGCATTGCATGTCTGAGCAATTGAACTCTTTGTTGTAATTCCCCTTTGTGATAAGGCTCAGCTTGTAAATTCCCCCACACTGGCGCAGGCCAAACAGGGTCTGTTTTAAACCGTCCAATCACATGCACATGCAACTGAGCAACAATATTACCAATTGCAGCGGTATTAATTTTATCTGGATTAAACAATTTTTGCTGAATTTGCGTTACCAAATTTATTTCCTGAAGCAGCATGTGTTGTTCAGTAATAGATAAATCAGTAATTTCAATTGCCTTTTCTTTTCTGGGAACCAAAATCAACCAAGGCACATTGCGATTATCCATTAGCAATAATTTAGATAACTCCAAATTAGCCACTTCTACACAGTCTGCCTGTAAACGAGCATCGAGCATAAAACTCATAAGCTCCCTCCCTTTCGTTTATACGATGCGATATAGCTTAGAAGATTTCTCAATAAGATGCGAGAGTGCAAAAATCAAAAAAACATTAAATGATAATAATTATCACTTGCATTATTAAAAATATCGGATATGATTAAATCACTTCACTGCTTTTAGGAGGAAACAATGAGTATGTTACATTTATACTGGCCATTTGAATTTAAAAAGGGATATTTTGTACAAGCAAAGGATGCGCTCAATCATTCACATTACGCCATCATTGATTCTGTTTTAAATGACAACTATTCACAAAGCTATTATTTATTAATTGATCCACAAACTTATGTAGAGCTTGGTTGGTTCAAAAAAAGCCAATTAAAACGAAGAGTAATTAATTTTTCCGCTAAATTATCGCATGCAGGAATGTAACCTTTCCTGCCTATCAATTAAAAATCAGGTGCATAAATAAAATAATAAACGCGAATTAATTGATAAGCAGGTAAGTCGGCTAAGCTATCTCAAGAATTAAGAGTAAAGTTAAGGTGTTTCTTGAGATAGCTTAGTTTGATATTGCTCAATTTGCAGCTCAAGTTTTGCCACTCTGGCGTTAATTTGAGCTTTTGTAAACACAGTCTGATCCAATAACGCCGTTATTTTTGCTGCTGTCTCACTATTAGCTTTAAGCTGCTTTTTAGCCAGCGTTAACCATGCCAGAGCAGTTAATTGATTATCGTCATCTTCTTGCTGCTGATAAAAAAGTGCCAGTTGAGTTTGTCCCTGATAACTGCCTGCTAAAGCACTTTGTTGCAATAACTCAAACGCTTTATCAGGCTCAGGTTCTGCAGTATAAATATTAGCTAAACGCACTAAAGCATCGGCATAACCTAAATTGGCAGAGCGCTCAAAATACTCAATCGCTAATTCAATATTTTGCTCAACTTGCTCACCTTTTAAATACAGTTCAGCAAGTTGATAATAAGCCTGCGCATTACCAAGTTCAGCCGATTGCAAATACAACTTAATTGCCTGTTCTGTATTTTGTTCTACTCCCTCACCGACTAAATAAAAATAAGCCAGTAGATTCAGTGCGTTTTGATGGTTTTGTTTAGCGGCTAAATTTAACCATTTAAGCGCAAGTGGTAGATCTTGAGTCACTAACTCAGCTAAATAATACTCCAACCCCAATTTAAACTGGGCCTGCGCATCACCATTTTTTGCCTGTATACGCATTTTTGACAACAACTGAGTATAAGATTGCATCTGCTCAGTTTTTAGCATCACACTCGCCCATAAATAACTCGACTGCCGGTAAGCTTTTTGTGCTATCACCTGATTAAAGTATTGATATGCAAGCATGATTTTTTGCTGATTTAATGCTTTAAACGCCATCATGTAATAAGCATTCGCTTTATCACATGCATGATTAAAATGCGTTAAAAACGTTTTATCATCAACATCCTGATAAAAATACTCGTTTAATAACTGAGTCGGTTTGATATGAGCTTGACTATAGGATTTATCCGCAGGATTTTGCTGAACATAATCAATTAAAAGTGCGATATAAATATCCAGTTTTGCCGGATCACTCGTTTCAATTAACTGGCTTAAATAATGCCCCACCAATTTATTGTCCTGCTTCGCCAAGGCTAATAAAACATATAACTGACGGGCTTTTTCTGGCGCAAAGTCAGATTGCATTTTAATTAGAGCCTGATCAGCTAAGTTATAATCCCCCAGCAATAAACTGGTTTCAAAAGTAATTAAACTATTGGAATAACTAGGCTGCTGAGCAAAAGATTGAGCCGCAATGTGCTTGGCCTTATTAAAATCCCCTAAGCGGAACGCCTGAAAAGCCATAAATTCATTAATATTTTCAAGATTTGGCTGCATTTTTTGCGCCTGCTCAAAATATTGTAATGACAAATCCAATAAATCAGTTTGTTGATAAACACATTGCCCAACTTCCGATTTATTATTAAGCGCCATTGCAAAGTTTTTAATATTAGCGACTTCATCCGGCGCAATTTGTTTAGCTTTTTCAGCGGCAGCGAGCGCCAATTCTGGTTTATCCATCGCTTGGAACAATTCAGACAATATTAACCAGTTTTGCGAGGTATACGGGTTTTGTTTAATTGCCCGTAAAATCGTTTGCTGCAATAAGGTAAATTTTTGAGCCAACTGATTATTGCGCTTAGCCTGATTAAATAACACAGCATAACTTACATAAGCTGGTGAAACTGTTTCAGCTAACAGGCTTGGATTTAACTGATTAAAATAGCTCAACAACTCTGCTTCATCTACTTTTTCAGTTGCCAGCGCTAAACTCGCCACAGCGCGATAATGATAATACTGAGCTTTAATATGACTCGGATTTTGTTGCAAAGCTAACGTTAAATCCCGCTTTGCCTGAGCCAATAAAACCAACTGATTGGTTTGCTTTAACCAGTCCTGATAAGTGTGTTGACCCTGAGCAAAATAGTCAATATTAGCCGAAACCGGCTGCTGGTTTGGTTGCATTGCACAGCCGCTTAATAAACTAATTAAGACGATCCACAGAGCGATCATCTTCGGAGCTAAATAACGCATTATTTTTCTTCTCCGAATGAATAACCAAGCTGATAAGCATAATTAAAAGCAGATTCCGCCAATGCTGTTTGTCCGGTTAATCCGGCACTCACCGCTACAATATACCAGCCTCTGGCATGTTCAGGGTCAGCATCAACCACCTGCTGAGCTAATCTTAGGCTGGATTCAAAATTGCCTTGCGCAAATTCAAATTCAGCTTTAGCCAAAAACCACTCCGCACTATGTTGACTAAATAAATTTAAAGCCTGCGCTAACTTTTGCTCGGCATAAGCTTTTGGATTTGCTCTAAACGAAACCAGCCAAGAATCTAAATTAGTTAACTGTTGAATAGCAGCTAAATAATCCAAATAAGCTTGTGCCGACAAATCCAGTGCATCTTGCTCAAAACTAAAGTGCAGCTCAAAGTCTTGCCCTTTAGCTTGTCCTTGTTGAATTAAATGATAATAAGGTGTGTGCTGCCCAACCGAGCTTTGGTATAAACTGGCAACCCGAGCCGGATATCCATGAAAATAAGCAAACAGATCTACTGTAAATCCAGAGCGTTCAAGATAACCTAAAGCGGCATTTTCAGGTTCAGGAATATGATTAAACGCAGCCGCCAAATTAAACATTTGAGCGACATTTGCGCCCACTGAATAATTATAATCAGCCTCGTTAAATAAATAACTGGCTTTAATCACTAACGGCTCGGTTTTTGATGCCAGATTATCCAACTGATAAGTTAATTCAAATTCTGCCTGTTCACTAAATAAATAATTCAGTTGCTTCTCAATCAAAGTTTGTGCTTGTTGGGTATCGCTATCTAATTCAGCTAAACGGCGAAAATATTGCTCTGCGGCACCGGATAATTCAAGCAGCAGTTTTACTTCGCGAACATTATTTTCAACCGTTAAATAATCTAATTTAATAACTGCGCTGTTAGCCATTAATTCATTGGATTTAATCGTACGCGCTGTGTATTGGTTAGTTGAAAATACCCAAACATTTTGCCCAACCCAGTTAGCTGGAACGCCGGGAAAAATCTGGTTTGAGCTTGGATTTAGCCAATTAATAGCTAACCCACTTTGTTTAGGCAAATAAACAATGGCCTGATCAAACCAGCTATACAAAGCGTTATTATTGAGCCGGCTAGAATTTAAATCAGCTAACGCTAAATTATCTAAATCCAACCAAGCTAACTGAGCTTCGACTCCATAATAATTTAATAAATTAACCGCCAAATGCGCTAAATCTTTATCATTACCAAAGCGCTGCTCAAATAAATTGGCGATTAATTTAGCTTCATAATTTGAGCTGGATAAAGGCTCTGGCTGATATACAAATTCGTTTTGAATAAACTCAAAAATCGCTTTTACAAGTGCGGTTTTATCTTTGAATTCTGATTTAGGGTTAACCTGCTCAAATAAAGCAATAATTGAATTTAATGCAGCTTGTTCTGTTTCTGACTGAGCTGAGTTTAATGGTTTTGGATTCACATTTTTTGCAGCCGCATCATTAATCAACAAAACCAACTGGGTTAAATATTCATTTGTTTTAAACGCAAAACCGCCAGACTTCAACTCAGGTAAATTATTCATTTGCCAAGTTGTCATGTTATTTGGCTGAATGCCGGCTTCACGCTCAGTAGCTAAACTATGTCCGGCAACCGGTATTGCCGAAAAAGGAGTATTGGTATTTAACTCTAAAGTTAATTGATAATTTTGTACCGGATCAATTCGGTTAAAACTTTGCTCTTGCTGCCAAACACTTTGAATCCAATAAGGTGAAATAACCAAAGCCGCAGAAGTTGAAGCAACTTGCTGTTTTAAAGTCACTTTGTATTGAAATTCAAGAATTTGCTGGGCTTTAAGCGCTCTGGCAAATAAGCTGACTGTTTGGTTCGCTTCCGGTCGGTTAAAAGCAGCAAATCTCACCTCATCGCTTATTGTTTTTTGAGCCACTAACACTTGATCGCTAATATCCAATAATGACGATTGCGTTGTTTGCGTATTATTTTGCTGGGTATTTTCTGGCTGATAAATATGAGCGAAATCTAAGCTAATTGATTCTAAATCAGAATTAAAAGGTAAATTAATCAGTTGATAGTCAGATGCGGCTTGCTCGGTTAGCACCCGGATAGAATAATAATGAGTTAACTCTAGCTCGCCATTTGAGTTAATAGCAATTTTATGCTGCGAATATAAAACTTCTGCCTGCTCGCTTTGTGTCATTAAATCGTTTTGTTTGGCAAGTGGCGGCGCTAAACGTTCAATTGAGCTTGTTTTTTCAAGCCCGGTTGCTTGGGCTGTAGATACAAAAATAACCACAGCTATGCCTAAACAAACAGGCAAAATACAAATAAGCCAATTTAAAAATACTTTTAAATTGGCTTTATAATAACCATCCGTTTGTAACAACAATTCGCTCCACTTAAACCGAAATAGGGGCTTTAATGGCCGGATGCGGATCGTAACCTTCTAGTTCAAAGTCTTCGAATTTGAAATCAAAAATAGATTTTACTGCCGGATTAATTTTCATTGTAGGTAAAGCTCTTGGCTCACGGCTTAATTGTAATTTAGCCTGATCAAGATGATTTAAATATAAATGCGCATCACCTAGTGTATGTACAAAATCACCTAACTCTAAGTCACAAACCTGAGCGATCATCATGGTAAATAAGGCATAGCTGGCAATATTAAATGGCACACCAAGGAAGATGTCTGCACTGCGCTGGTAAAGTTGGCAGCTTAATTTGCCATCAGCAACATAAAACTGGAATAAAGTATGGCAAGGCGGTAAAGCTTGCTTGCCTTGTTCAGCATTTTGTTTTGGTGAAAATTGAGTATCCGGTAATACCGCTGGGTTCCATGCACTAATTAATAAACGGCGTGAATCAGGATTATTTTTAATTTGCTCAATTAACTCAGCAAGCTGATCAATAGTCTCACCATTTGGTGCAGGCCAGTTACGCCACTGCGCACCATAAACTGGGCCTAATTCACCTTCATCAGTTGCCCATTCATCCCAAATTTTAACGCCGTTATCATTTAAATATTTAATATTAGTATCACCGGCGATAAACCATAATAACTCATGAATAATGGAGCGTAAGTGACATTTTTTAGTGGTTACGAGCGGAAAACCATCCGCTAAATTAAAACGCATTTGATAACCAAATACACTAATTGTCCCTGTGCCGGTTCTGTCTGTTTTAGTTGTGCCGTTATCCAGCACATGCTGCATTAGCGTTAAATATTCTTTCATGCGTTTTTAACCTGTTTTTTATCTGCGCTTAATTTATAACCATAAAATAAAATGCCTAATCCAACTAAAATCATTGGCAGAGACAAGAGTTGTCCCATTGTAATAAATCCGCCCATAAAGTCATGTAAATGTGCATCCGGTTCACGGAAATATTCAACAATAAACCGGAAACTACCGTAACCTAAAGAGAAAAGCCCGGCAACAGCACCCACTGGGCGATCAGCTCGTCTAAACCAATTTAACAGAATAAACAGGACAACACCTTCTAATATAAATTCATATAACTGCGACGGGTGACGCGGTACACCACCGGCATTCGGAAAAATAATCGCCCAAGGAACATCTGTTTGTCGTCCCCATAATTCAGCATTAATAAAGTTACCAATGCGCCCAGCACCTAAACCAATTGGAATTAATGGCGCAATAAAATCAGCCACCTGCAAAAAGCGAGTTCCGGTTTTATGAGCAAACCAGAACATAGCAGCAACAACCCCTAAAAATCCACCATGAAAAGACATGCCGCCTTCCCAAATACGGAATAAATACAGCGGATTATCAATAAACTCTGGGAACTGATAAAACAGCACATAACCAATTCGGCCACCCAAAACAACACCTAAAAATCCATAAAATAGTAAATCGCTAACTTGCTCTTTATTCCACAAACAACCTTTTTCACTTGTTCTGCGATTTGCTAAATACATAGCAGCAGCAAAACCGACTAAGTACATTAAACCGTACCAGCGCAAGGCAATTGGGCCAATGCTTACAATAACAGGGTTAATAGCAGGAAATACCCAAAACTCACTCACAACTTTCTCCAAATTATAATTATAACGAGATAAACATTTTTACTGCCGATGCTAGTAAGGCAATTCCTAAACAGCTACGGATAATTTTTTCTGAAAAATAGCTCGCCATTTTAGCCCCTAAAGGTGCAAACAGCACTGAGGTTGCAATAATGCCAAATAGCGCAGGTAAATAAATATAACCCACGGTATATTTAGGCAATTCGGTTTCGTTAGCACCGGAAATTAAATAACTTAAACTGCCAAATACGGCAATTAGAAGCCCACAGGTAGCAGAAGTTCCGACCGCGCGTCTTGCTTCTAACCCCAGCCAAATGAGTGCAGGTCCAAGCATAGTGCCGCCGCCGATGCCAACTAAACTAGAAACTAAACCGGTAAATAATCCAATTAACGATAACCAACCTCGGCTTTGGGCATAATCGGCAACCGGACGCAGATAACGCTTGCCCCACACAGTATACACCCCAAATAAAGCACAAAAGCAGCCAAAAAAGATAGCTAAAAATTCATTGCTCATTTGCGAGCCAAGCGTTGCACCTAACATAGCACCAAACATTAATCCGGGAAATAAGCTAAAGACAGCGGGCCATACCACATTATGCCGTTTGCGATGACTATTGGTAGATGAAATTGCAGTAAATACTATGGTGGCAAGTGACGTGCCAATAGCCACGACCATCACTTTTTCTGGCGCAAATCCGGCAATCGGCAAAGCAATAGTTAATAGTGGAACAACAACTAAGCCACCGCCAATACCTAAAAAGCCAGCTAATACACCGGCGATCATCCCGGTTGCGAGAAACAAGCCAATTAATACAAAATCCATAGATTGAATGATTGATTGAATATCGATATCAGGCATGAATTTAACGCTTTAAGATGACAGTTATTAGATTATTTTCCGGCACGGATAAAACCACCTAAGCCCAACTCGTCTAACATTTTTATAGCTGAAGTGCGCACTTGTTGAGGTGACGACATATCACTTACCTGAGCCAGTAAAGATTCAGCCTGAGTTATGCTTAAATGTTTTAAAATCCATTTAGCTTTTAAAAGGTTTTGTGCACTCATACTAAAATGTCGGTAACCCATTGCCAATAACAATAACAAACCAATTGGTTCACCGGCCATTTCACCACAAATACTAACTGGCATTGAATATTTATGACAACGCTGAATAATATGATGCAGCGCCTCTAACACCCCTGGGTGATAATAGTCATAAAGGCTAGCAACTCTTGAATTATTACGATCAACCGCTAATAAATACTGAGTTAAATCATTACTGCCGACTGAGAAAAAATCGACCATTTTAGATAATAAGCCAATTTGATAAATAGCCGCTGGCACTTCCAGCATCACACCTATTTTTGGCCGTTCAATTTGTTTACCTAATTCTTCACATAACTCTTTATGGGCCTGCTCAATTAAACGCAAGCATTCTTCAACCTCAGCTACAGAGGTGATCATAGGTAATAATATTTGCAGATTGCCTCTGCCAACATTGGCTCTGAGCATTGCCCGAACCTGTACCAATAAAATTTCTGGATGATCTAATGTCATCCTAATCCCACGCCAGCCTAAAAACGGGTTATCTTCAGCAATCGGAAAATAAGGTAAAGGCTTGTCGCCACCAACATCCAGTGTTCGCATGTTGATTGGTTTATTGGGATAAGCATTCAAAGCACGCTCGTATAATAAAAACTGCTCCTGTTCAGACGGAAAACAGTTACGAACCATAAACGGAATTTCAGTCCGATATAACCCAATGCCATCGGCATTAATACCACGCACAACTTCAAAATCGGCCGCTAAACCGGTATTAATACTTAATGATAACGGCACATCATCTGCGGTGCAGGCTGGCTCATGAGCTATGCTTTTAACCAGTGAATCTAACTCTTGCTCTTGCGCTTTTAAGTCCTGATATTCACGGGTAATAATCGCATCAGGATTAAAATAAACATGGCCGCTATAACCATCAATAATGGTTTTTCTGCCATCTAAATTATTGAGCGGAAGTTGCTCCACCCCCATCACAGCAGGAATCCCCAATGCTCTGGCTAAAATGGCAGCATGTGAGTTATTTGAGCCTTTTATCGAGCAAACACCTACCAACTTTTCGCGCGGAAATTCAGCTAACATAGAAGCTGTGACTTCTTCTGCGACTAAAATTAATTTATCCGGCAGCGCACGTCTGGCTAATTCTTTGGCAACTATATTGCCTAAAACTCTTTGCCCTATATCACGAATATCCGTAATGCGCTCACGAATATAACTGTCTTCCATTTGCTCAAATTCACTGCAAATAGACTCAATTACAATCTTTAACGCGGTTGCCGCATTCCAACCATTATGAATTTGAGCCTGCACTTTTTCGCCTAATGAATCATCATTGAGCATGTGGTTATACACATCAAAAATTGCAGAGGTATCGCTAGGTAAAATCTGAGTCATTTTACCGGATAAAACTTTCAGTTCTTGCTGCGTTTTTTTAACCGCTTGTTTAAACCGAATAATTTCGCGGGCAATATTGTGTGTACGCTTTGGTACTATAGAGGAAAAGCTAATATGCGGCTGAATAATAAATGCAGAGCCAATCGCAATACCGTTTGAGCCACCAACCCCTTTTAACGCGCGTGAACGGGTTTTAAGTGCTGGATTTTCGGCTCTGTCGATGGCTTCTCTGGCTTCAGCCTGAGCAATGACAGCGCCTAACTGAGCAGCAAGCGTCACTAAAAACGCAACTTCGCTTTCATCAAATAAGCCAGGTTTAGATTGCTGAACGCTAATCACCCCTAATACTTTTCTTTGGTGAATAATAGGGGCACCTAAAAAGCCGTTATAAGCTTCTTCATGAACTTGAGGGGTAACTAAAAATCTGGGATGGAATCTGGCATTAGCAATATTGACCGGTTCTTCTTTTTCACCAACTAGTCCAACTAAACCTTCGTCGTAACCAATTGCAACCGAACCAATTGCATTAATCGCCAAACCATCACTTGCCATCAGTAAATGATGGCGGTTTTCATCGTCCGATAAATAAATAGAACAACACTCAGTTTGCATTGCCTCTTTAACCATTCTGGCCACTTTATCAAGTGCTTTTTCCAGCATAGGCTGGCGGTTAAATTCATCAACAATGCGTTTGAGTATCGTCAACATCTTCGGTAATGTCTCCGTTTTTTATTGTCTTTATTATAACGTTTATGCGGCATAGCAATTGATGCAAATTCTTTCATTACTTTGCGATATACATCTCGTTTAAAAGATACCACCTGACGCACCGGATACCAATAACTCACCCACCGCCATTCATCAAATTCAGGATGACTTGAACTTAATAAATTCACTTTACTCTCAGCACAGCGTAACCTGAGCAAAAACCATTTTTGTTTTTGTCCGATACACACAGGGTTAGAGTCTTTACGGATTAATCTTTTTGGTAACCGATATTTATGCCAGTTGCGAGTGTAATATAACACTTCTACATCTTTTTCGCGCAAACCAACTTCTTCATACAGCTCGCGGTACATGGTTTGTTCCGCGCTTTCCCCTTCATCCATACCACCTTGGGGAAATTGCCAAGAGTGTTGTCCGTACCGCCTTGCCCAAAAAACTTGACCATATCGATTGCAAATTACTATGCCGATATTGGCACGATAACCATCGGCATCTATCACGATTCAACTCACATTAAAAATCTTGCGTATATCCTGATTCTTTCACAAAGTTGTCACATGAGCAAACAAACTGAATTGAATTATTTATAAAAATAGTAAAATTTTTTGGTTTTTGAAAAAATTAGCTTAGCTGGTTAGAAAACGTCTTAATACATTGAACAAATTGTCAGCATTAACGGGTTTAGTTAAAAAGTCATCCATGCCGGCTTCGTAGCAAGCCTGCTCGTCTGTTCGCAGTGCATGAGCGGTTAATGCAACAATCGGTGGCTGAAAATCCAGCTCCATTTTACGAATTTGTTTAGTCGCTGCCAAACCATCTAAATTTGGCATTTGTAAATCCATTAAAATAATATCAAAATATTGCTGTTTAATGAGTTCTAACGCCTGTAAGCCGTCTTTTGCTAATTCAACTTCTAGATCTGCATATTCCAATAAATTACGAATAACTTCTTGGTTAATCTCATTATCTTCAACTACTAATGCTCGCTTGTCTGGCCAACTTTGTTTATCTTCCAAAGCTACTTGCCCTAGCATTAAATGCCATAATTGCTGAACGCTTAAAAAGGCTGGTAAAGTATTTTCTGATTTATCTTGCTGATGTTTTTTGGTGTTAAGTAAAATCCAACTTTGTTTAGGGTTAAGCTGAGGAAAATCACGTAATAATGCTAAATCAAATAATACTGTACCAAAAAAAGATTGCTGCTCTAGAGCTGAGAAATCGTTAGGGCATTGAATATTAATATCAAGGTGGCTAGCTATTTTGTTATAATGGTGCAAAAGAACCGGATTTTTAGACAGCAAAGTTAAACCCTGCAAAGTTTTATGTTCCGATTGAATTTGTTCTGCCACATAAGGTGCGGATAAGCGGATTGGAATGGTAACAGTAACACAAGTTCCCTTACCAATGCTCGATTCAATGAGAATTTGCCCATTTAGTAAATGAAGCAACTTCTTAACTATCGATAAACCAATACCACAACCAGCATATTTCCGGTTAAGCCCTTTACTTTGTTGATTAAATGCCTCAAAAATACTGTCAAGTGTATCTTTTGGCATCCCTATACCTGAATCATGAACTTTGAATTGTAAATAAGTTTTACTACTAACCGGCTCAAGTAACTGGATATCCAATTTAATACTACCGAACTCAGTAAATTTAATCGCATTTGAACACAGGTTATTTAAAATGGATTCAATCGCTTTTTCGTCACTTTCAAATCGAGTCGGTACATTTGAACCAATGACAATATCAAATTCAATACCTTTATTTTCAGATCTATCTGACCAAATATCTAGCCTGTTGGATAATAGCTGGGTAAAAGAAAAAGGTTTAATTTGAATTTTGGTACGACTTTGTTCTAAATCTGCAAACTCTAAAATAAAATCCAAAATAGCTAATAAATCCAAAGCGGAATGCTCTGCTTTTTGAATATAATCTGGCTCAAATCTTCGCTGAGTTTTCATTATATTCAACATACCTAATACCCCATTCAAAGGCGTTCTAACCTCATGACTAATATTCGCTAGTAATTGAGATTTAATGCTATCGGCATGTTCAGCTTGCTCTTTTGCTACAGCCAATTGCTTGGCAGCTATTTCTTGTTGGCTAAATAAACGTACAATTTGTTTTTGAGTGGGCCTGAAAATATAAACAATTTCTAAGCCAATAATGAGCAAGGTTAATAACCATAAAATTAAAATACTTGTTTCAACATTTTTTACTGACTGTTCAGCTTGTTGTTGATAAATGCTAACAATTTTTTCAAGCGAGTTTAGTAGGTTATCTAACTCCTGATGGTTAAATAACACCTGATACTTTTGATTATCAGGGTTACCACCAGTGGTCACAAAGTTTTTCACTTCAAGCGAGTAAATATCGATGACCTGGGCAATTGAATATGCATTAGAAAAATACAAGTCATTTACTTGCAGTTGGCGCTCTTCAGATAAAGTATTAATTGCACTATTTTGAGTTAACAACTGAAAACCGACTTTGAACTCATCTAAAGTTTTAATAATATCAGGGGATTGAGTTGTAAGTTGATCTGAATTTAAATTAGCTAGCTGATATGCCTGCAAGTTAATTTTTTGCGATAGCATACGTTGACGACCAGTTAAATTTAAAAGTTGAGCAAATTCTTTTTGCTGATAAAGCACATATAAAGTTGCAATTGAAGTTAAACTAACAGATATAATAACAAGACCAATAGCTAACTTATATTGTTGTTTTATCCTTGTAAATACAGTTTGTTTTTTTACCGACACAATATAAAACTACCCTTAGTTCAGACTCCTGCCTAGGGCTAGTGTAGATAAGTTCTGAGGATAATTCGAGCAATAATTTTAAATTATCAGTAAAGAATTAGCAGGTTTTACAGCTTCGACACAATTTAACATTCATTACATGAGCAAAAATAATTAAACCTGCGCCCAACGCAATTAAATAAGGGTGAAGATCTTCACCAAAAGACTCTTTTAAAGAATAAATAAGGCCGCCTAAAGCAAGGCAGTAGATAGGGTACATTTTTCTGTGGTAACGCTTAAAGCCTGTAAATAAAGCAATAAAACCAGCTACCATAGAGACAATTAAAACAACATTTTCAAAAGTATGATCGCCAACAAAAGACAAACCAATTAAAGGCAATACAGGTAAAAGAATTGGTAATAAAATGCAATGAATCGCGCATAAAGACGCAACAGTAATACCTAGTTTATCTAGTCTGTTGTTTCGGTTTAAATCAGATTGCATATTTATACCCCAAAAATGATGTTAAGTTATAATATAACACAGGGGTAAATGTGATGCTATAACATTTTTAAATGAAATAAAAATGACGGTTTTTTGGAAGGGGTGAAAACACCGTTCAGCAAAACGGTGTTTTCGGGTCTTGAATCTTGGGTACAGATTATCTAGCTGTTAAGCTTCAGCAATAACTTCCAGCTTGATAGTAGTAAATACGTCTGCGTGTAATTGTAAATCGATGTCGAATTCACCAGTAGTACGGATAGTACCAGTAGGTAAACGAACTTCTGATTTAGCAACTTTAACGCCAGCTGCAGTGATTGCATCAGCGATGTCGCGAGTACCGATAGAACCGAATAATTTACCTTCGTCACCCGCTTTAGAAGCGATAGTCACTTTTGATAATTCAGCGATTTTTTCAGCGCGAGCTTCAGCCTGAGCTAATACTTCGCCTAATTTTGCTTCAAGCTCAGCACGTTGCTGCTCGAAGTGTTCAATGTTTGCTTTGGTTGCAGGAACTGCTTTTCCTTGTGGGAAAAGGAAGTTACGAGCGTAACCAGCTTTAACTGAAACTTGGTCGCCAAGCGTACCTAAGTTTGCAATTTTATCGAGAAGAATGATATCCATCTTGCTACCTTTAAAACTATTTAAACTCAGCGATTAAGCGTGTAAATCAGTGTATGGTAACAAAGACAAGTAGCGAGCACGCTTGATAGCGCGAGCTAATTGACGTTGATACTTAGCACTGGTACCAGTAATGCGGCTAGGGACAATTTTGCCACTTTCAGTCACATAGTTTTTTAAAGTAGCGATATCTTTATAATCGATTTCGCTAACGCCTTCAGCCGTGAAACGGCAGAATTTACGACGTCTGAAATAACGAGCCATTGGCTTTCTCCTAATCTATTCTTTCAATTTGTCTGGCATGAACAACAAGTTGGGCAACGCCATTGGCCATTTCTTGCCGCTGGATAAAACCACTCACTTTAATTGACATACCTAACTCTAAATTGTGGGTTTGCGCTGTTATAGTTTGTCCGCTTGCAATCACTCTGATTCGGCACCAAACTCTGCGGGTTAATCCTGCTTCTATTTGCTCAGAGCTATGCTCTAAAACCAAATAGCAATGTGGAATACCTGCCGGGCTTGTTTTTCTTACCGGAGGGCTGGCAATTTGACCGGCTATAACTAAACAATTCTCAAACACGCTTATTCAGCAGCTTCAGCCTTGCTTTCTTCAGCTTTTTCACTACGCTCTTGACGACCGCGACCGCTTTCTTCTTTCTTCGCCATAGGTGAAGCTTCAGTTACAGCAGCTTTAGTACGCATAACGATGTTACGTAATACTGCATCATTGAAACGGAAAGCTGTTTCTAGCTCTTCCATTGCAGCAGTAGTCGCTTCAGCGTTAATTAAAACATAATGAGCTTTATGCAATTTTTCGATTGGATAAGCTAATTGACGACGACCCCAGTCTTCCAATCTGTGAATCTGGCCACCAGCATTAGTGATGATGCCTGTATAGCGCTCAATCATGCCAGCAACTTGTTCACTTTGGTCTGGGTGAACCATAAATACGATTTCGTAATGACGCATTGTTGCTCCTTACGGTTAGTTAGCCCCGAGAACAGCTCAGTCAGACTGCCTATGGAGGCAAGGAACGGTGAATGTTGACTGATTTAAGGCGGCGAATAGTACAGTAAGTAACCAAAGAAGACAAGCAATATAACGCGTTAAACCAATAAACTTTGGTTGTGGTTAAATCGGCAAAAATAGACCAGCCAATGCTGTTTGCTCAGTTATACCCGTGCTACCTCAAGATGCTTGATTTCAGCCGGAGAAAAAAATGCATGAGGCAAGACAAATTGTTGTAGGTATAGTCATTCTACATCAAAACAATTTGACGCAGTATCAGGCATTTT
>NZ_JAOPFU010000046.1 GCF_025515275.1 Catenovulum sp. 2E275 | reverse complement strand
AAGCCAATCGTCAAAGCGAGCCTAATATAGGGTCGTTATGTAAACTTATTATTATAAAAATCAAATAAAATCAGACTGTTAATTTATATCATCTCTATGAAACTAATACCTTGTTAAAAACAAAGCGAGAAATAATTTGAGTTTTTGGCGTATCGCCATTTATAACGGTGTAAATAATCAGTATTTAAGGTTGGAGGATTTATTGATGGCTAAATCTCAATTTTTTGAATTAATTAGAATGGAGCTCTAAGCGAAATTTGACTTACTTAAATCGTCGATACCCTAAAAGGGTAACCTATGTGAACTTTGAGTCTTAGAGTCGGCGCTCATCTAAAAACTAATTAAGATCTGCTTTTCGCTCTAATAATCTGTGAGCAAAAAGCAATTTTAAATAAGTTTGCTTATTAACTTTTATCAATTAAGCCTGAACGATCCGCTATTTGGGTTTGAAAACCATCAATACTGGTTTGATTTTTCTTAAGCCAATAAGCTTCTATTCCAGATTTTCCTTGTTTGTCTGACCAGTTTGCTAAATCGGTTCTATCATCCTGATAATCAAAATAAGGCACTGACATGCCGCAAGATGATTGCACTAGCTCAATATCCAACAACACAATCTGGCGGGCAGCAACACTGTGCGGGAATAAGTTTATATAACTTCCCCATTGTTCATCGCCCTGATGCAAAGCGACCGCGTTACCATACGCTCGTAAAATCAGTGGGGCACCATCAAATGCACAAAACATAAGTGTCATTCTGGGGGTATTTAATAAATGGGCGGCAGTTTCATTGCCACTACCGGTTAAATTTAACCAAACAATTTGTTTTGAATTTAATACTCTGAGTGAGTCTCCGCCCTTTGGGGATATATTGACATTGCCCGACTGGGCGGCTGTACCAACAAAAAATATTTTTTGTTGGTTAATAAATTCAATATGTTGGTCGGATAATTCTGAAAATTGTTTACCCATTTAGCACTTCCTATGTTTGAGTATTATTTAACTGGCGGTTTGTAACCCCATTTAAATACCACAAACTTTAACGGTTTGTCACCTGTATTACTAATACCATGCATATCCCAAGGTTTGGCATATAAAATATCACCGGCTTTTGCAGCAAAAGTTTTACCTTTTACACTCCATGTCCCTTCACCTTCTAATACCATTAAATATTCTTCTTCGTAATGTTCGTGAGGCGGATGAATTTCCATACCTGGGTTAATCACAGCAACTGCGGTTAGTGCATCTTTAGTTGCATAAGATTCGCCTTCAAAGTAGCTAATCAGTTTACCCCATTCAAATTTCTCTACTTTGGCATTTTTTTCACTCACGACCGAAGTATCAATATCCAGTTTAGGCTGGGCTAAAACAGAACAGCTCATGCCGATGGTTAAAATGGCTAAATAATGTTTGAGTTTCATAATTATCCTTATTCAAGTTTATGTGAATTTAAAATGAAAACGTTTTAATTTTAAGTCTATCCATTAAAACTAACAAGCAAACTTGCCGGTTTAGGATGAACTAAAACCGGCTTTTAATATTTGGGTTAATTATTTTTCCGCTGGCGGTAGCGATAAAATATAGGCTGCAATTTTGAGTCTGGTTGCTTCATCTAAAAAATTATGCGCAGGCATAATATGCTCTCCCCACTTTCCACTACTGCCTGTTGCGATAGTCGTTGCAATATAGTGTTTAGCATCGGTTTGAGCGCCGTATTTAGCCGCAACTTTAGCAAAAGCGGGGCCAACCGAAGCGTCATATTCAGTATGGCAAGCAATACAGGCTGTATCTTTAGTGATTTGTTTACCTTGAGCTATTAATAAACGAGCCTGATGGTCTAAATCTGAGGTTGTTTTTTCAGATAATGCTTCTGGTTTTACTGCCGAATCATCCACCCATTTTTTAAGTTCACCTTGGTTAAACTCAATAACGGACAGTTGAGCTTCAGCTTTGCTTGGCCACCACTGAGCGCCGTATTCAAGTACCCAAATCCGGCCATCTGCTGCAATTTTTAAATCCAGTGGACCACCTAATTTAATATCTGATGCTAGGTTTTCAATTTTCACTACATCATCAAATTCATCCAGACTCACCACTTTAAGCCAACCGCGCATAAAATCACTAATAATCAATTTATGTTGATAATACTCAGGATAAGCTAGCTGTTTTTCTGCCGGATAAACACCAGCAACCAAAGCATTTCGTCCCCCTTGACCTAGCTCCGGGAAACGCTCAGATCGGGCATACGGATACCAAATTAAAGCGCTTTGAGCCTCAGGTAATACTTTTAAACCTGTATTACGGGGAGAAAAATTTTCAACCGCAAGTGGATTAAATAATTTACCTGATTTCTGGTTTTTATAATCGTACATCCGGTATGGAATATTATTGCCAATAATTGCTGGCCAGCCAAAAAATCCAGCCTGAGAGACTTTATTGATTTCATCGTAACCACGCGGGCCAAATGTTTCAGTGTCGGCTTTACCGTCCGGTCCAATATCACCAAAATATAGGTCTCCATTCGCGTTATCTACCGCAATTGTATAAGGGTTACGTACGCCCATCACATAAATTTCGGCTCGTCCCTGATCGGCTGAGGTAAATAAGTTTCCGCTAGGAATACTATAGCCGCCTTGTTTATCCGGCGTAATTCGTAAAATTTTACCGCGTAAATCTTGCGTATTAGCCGATGTTCTTAATGCATCATGATATTTACGATCTTCAATATTGCTGATTGGGCCTGAATCATTTGATTCAAATGGGTTGGTATTATCCCCTATCGCAATATATAAATTACCTTGGTTATCAAACTCTAAATTACCACCTGTATGGCAACAGGTATTATCGAACGGAATTTCAAATAAGACTTGTTCTGAACTTAAATCCAGTTTTTTATCAATCACTTTAAACTGAGAAAGCCTTTGCAGCAGCTCTGCATTTCCCGATTTATCTGGCGTATCGTACATTAAATAAATAAGCTGATTATGCAAAAAATCTGGATCTAACGTGACGGCCACTAAACCAAATTCTGATTTTTCACCGGCACCAAATACCTTGAATTCAGCCATTACATGATGTGTTTTTTGCTGAATATCTACCCATAATAATCGCCCATTGCGTTCGGTAATAATGGCTGCTGAATAATCTGAAATTAAATCAAAACTCACTGGCTCTTTTAAATCTTTAACAATCACATTTTGTTGAAAGCGGCGGGGATCAGGTCGTGACTTAGTGTAATCTAGCGGATTTTTCTGACCGATTGCATAACGTAAACCACCAGCTAAATGCTCTAAAAATAACGCATTTTGATAAGTCACTTTACTGTGCCCTATACCGGTATAAAACGCTCGCCCACCATCAAATTCGTGATACCAAGCAATGGGATGATAAGCCCCGTGTAAACCACCTTGATAACTGCGCTCATCCAAAGTAATTAAATCGTGGCGACGATCCGATAAACTCACAAAATCATACCATTCATCGACTAAACTAAATTTTTCCGGCAAGGTTTCTGTCGCCGGATGATTTGCATTAACCACCTTTAACTGCGCTTTTTGCACATTAGACGGATCGCCCGGATGTGATTTAAATACCCCACCCACTAAACGGCGATACCAGTACCAATCGCCAGTTTCATGCTCGGTATCTGTTGCAGAATGAACCCCAACAAAACCACCACCGGCTTGGATATATCTTTCCATCGCAATTTGCTGCGGCTGATTTAATACATCTCCGGTTGTATTAACAAATACCACAGCCGCCATGTTTTTTAATGTGTCATCGGTAAATAAATTGGCATCTTCACTGACAACCGGAGTGAGCCCTTGTTGGGTTACTAAATCGGCGATTGTTTTAGTGGCAACTTCAATTGAGTCGTGTCGCCAACCTGCGGTTTTAGAAAAAATCAATACCGAATCAGGCTGTAAGACTGATTTAGTGGTTAGCTGATTATCTTGTTTAGCGCTGTTAGCTTCTGCCAAATTTTCTGATTTATCTGCTTGCTGACACGCGCTGAGCGTAAAAATAAAGCAGGCAGACCACAATAAATGAGTAAATTTAAATAATTTCATTAGCACTCTGGATAATTAATAATTTTAATAGAATTACAATATTTAATATAAAAAAGGGGTTATTCAAAATGAATTAACTCAAAAAATAAATTTTTGTTACTTAAATATAAAAGATTGGAAACTTTTATGATTAAACCGGCTTAATAATAAGCCGATTAGTCGAGTTTCATGCACTGTGATATTTGGTTTAACCTAAGCCAAAATTTTCACGATAAAGCTAAATAACTAAAATGGCTGAGTTTAACGCTACCTTTTCCGGCACTATAAATACCGATTTTTAAACTTAAAAAGTCGCCAAATACATTATGATTAATTCCGGATACTTCCATTCTAGTTGGGTGTCTGTGCCAGTTTTTACCATCATCAAATGAGTAATGATAAGTCACCACCTGTTGGTCATTAGTGATTCTAAACCGAACCTGTCTGCGGTTATTATTGACTGCAATTCGTGCCCATTGCTGCTCTTGTGCATACTGAAATGATTTAATTGAATCACCATCAAACCCCATACCAACAAAAGCTTTATGATTATAAAAAAGTAATAACCCGCCTTCGGCATTATCTTCCAGTTCAATACTTATTTCGGCCTGATAAGCTCTGTCCTGCGCAATACAACACATAGGTGAAGAATCAATCGGTGAGTTACCTTTGGCGGCTAAACGTAAGTATTGACGGGCAAAATGTACCCGCTTCATTTCTTGCTCGGCCGGTTGATGAAACGCCCATAACACACCAAATCTATTTTGACTAAAATCGTCAGATAAAGGCATTCCATGTTTACCTTCTATCTGGTTTGATGTTACCGGCTTAGGCAAAGGTTTAGATAAATCGCCGCCTTTGGCAACAAACCAACCATCTTCTGTCCATTCAATTGGCTCTAATAAAGTTTGTCGCCCTAAAGTGCGGTATCCGTTTTCATAACCATGATAAACCATCCACCACTGGCCATTTTTTGCCTCAACTAAAGTTGCGTGTCCGCGCGACCACCAAGGTTCAGCTTCTGATAAAGTACGCACCAGCGGATTATGCGGGCAATGTTCCCACGGCCCATGAATTGATTTTGAACGAGCAGCAATAACCATGTGGCCTGTTACTGGGCCTGCGGTACCGCCAACCGCTGTCACTAAATAAAACCAATCACCTTTACGGGTAATTTTAGGGCCTTCGGGCGCAAAATTTTCAACAATCCAATGATCTGGATAACGCCAAGGGCTATAAGCATGTTCTAACTGACCATCGGTTGCCAAACCATCATCCGTTAATTTAATTTTCCGAATACCATTAACAAATAAATATCGCTTACCGTCTTCTCCAACCGCATGTCCGGGATCAATACAGGCTTCAATATTTAAATCTATCGGATCACTCCATGGGCCTTTAATATCATCCGCCCAAATAACATAAGTTGACCAAGGTTTACCGGGCGCTGCAGCCGGAATGTAAACATAATAGCGACCATTATGTTTACATAAATCCAGCGCCCAAACTGTACCGATATTTTTATATAATGCAGGTCCTACTGGTTGCCAGTTTACTAAATCTTTTGAATGCCAGATCACAATGCCGGGATACGAGTTAAACGATGAAAACGTCATATAATAATCATCACCGTCTTTTAATAATGTGGGATCTGGGTGATCACCCGCTAAAATAGGATTTAAAAAAGTACCATCGCCCAGGTCTGCTTTTCGCTGGTTTTCAATGCCACGTCCCCACTCAGGTTTAAATTGACCAGCATTGCAGTGGGTTAATAAAGCGGTAGGCTCTGTTGCAAATAAATTTAAAGGTGAAATGGCTACGCCAGCCGCCGCAGCTTTAAATAAAGTTCTTCGGTTAATGTTTTGCATAAACTGTCTCTTGCTGATTGGTTTAATTATTAAAGCTAAAATTTAAGCTTAGTGCTTGTTGGCTCAGTTTATGTAAATAGTGCAAGTTGTGTTAAAGCTTAATTGTCTAAAACTTTAAATAATGCGTTTTTGTTATAAAAAAGGGAAAATTTTATATTTATGACAATTAATGACTATTGTTCATTTTATTGATTTTTCGTTTTTTGTAGCACTTGCTGATAATGTTTTGGCGTGCAGGCATATTCTGCTTTAAATAACTTATTAAAATAAGATACATTTTTATAGCCAACCGAATAAGCAATTTCAGCTACATTTGCCTCGTCAGACAAAGCTAATAATCGTGCTGCTTCGGTTAATCTCAGTTTGTTTAAATAACTGCTAAAAGTAAAACCCAGTTCAAGTTTTAATAAATCATTAATTCTATTACGGCTAATACCAATAGCCTGTGCTGTTGTTTCTAAATTTAAATCTGGGTTTGCATATTCGGTCGCTAAAAACTGAAACAAATCTGCTTTAGTTTTATCTTTTTGCGGCTGTATGCTTAATTGTTGATATGCAACCAAAGGTCGCTCGCGCATTAATTTTTCTTTTAATGCAAAGGTAAGTGCCTGTGTATGCTTATGAAAGAACAGCCAAATAAAACCGCCCCAAATTATCACTAACACAACGCCTAAACCATATAAATAACGCCAGTCGCGTGCGATGAGTTTTAAGTCACTAATTTGAACTCGGCTGGTTATATCGGTCGGGCTTTGACCTGTGGTACTAAATTGGATTTTTGCGACTTTATCTAAATAGTAGTTATTATGGGATAGCTTAACTTTAAACATATAAAACCACCAAAGCTGTAACTCTAAACGAGACAAATCAATTTCAATTGTTTGCCAGTTTGAATGACACGAAAAAAACGAAGCTGGTGCACGGTATGTTAAAAAGTCATCCGGATCAGATAATTGCTCATCATAAGTAAATACAATAAAAGTTAAAACGTTTTCATTTGAGCACTTAACATTAAAACTTACCGTTGAATATTGACTTAAATCGATCAGCTTTTGCTGACCAAACTCATCAATAAAATTCAGCCCTAAGGCTGAAAACGGATATTCAATTTGTGAGGATACCAATACATCAAAGTCTAATGTTTTTTCTATATCATTGATTTTGATGGTTGAGTTGCCACCGGTATGAGCATCTTTATCAATTTCAGCTTGCCAGTTAAACTTATTTTTTTCAGCCTGATTGTGATTATTAGGTAACAAAAAATGATGGATAAAAGTTTGTTGAATACAAAAATAGCTTAATCCGACAGTTAACATAATTAACCCCAGAAAAATCAGCGCTACTTTTTTGTAAAAATGGAGCATTAAATATCAACCTGCTTTTAATTATTTTGAATACCCGTAACTGGATAAAACAATCGAAAAATTAAATTTAGGTTAAATTACCTTAGCAGAACGCTAAGTCAATTAAAGGTGGGTAAAGTGATTAAAAATAGGAAAATTTGTTACAAAAATAATATTTTTTAGCATGAGTTATTCGCCACAGCTTTCAAGACTTTGACTACTACATTTGAAAACCGTGGCAAATAACATCAATTTTTATAACTACACAAAGCCTAAACTCTCTATAGTTATGGTACTGCACCCAGTTGTTAATCTATACTTTGAATTCCAGTTAAACTAGGCTTGGTTTGGTTAATGCTGCCATCCGTATTAAAGTTCAACTTATCAATACAAACTTCACGATGAAAACCTGCATCACCCCCCATATACATACCATTTGGACGGCTGAATCTGTGATAAACAATAAACCACTCATCGGTACCTTGTTTATTAATTACGGAGTTATGCCCTGTGCCTAAAATCTCTTGAGCTAGATCTTTTTCAATCACCAAATTATTTTCACTGATGTTTAACGGACCAGTAGGTGAATCAGCAGTAGCATAACGCACTCGGTAATTAGGTGAACGGGTATCGTCTTCTGACCACATAAAATAATATTTACCATTACGGAAAAATACTTCGACACCTTCTCTAAAAGTTGAATCAGGTGTCATTACCTTAACTGTCGATTTATCAATACTAACCATATCGTCATTCAGTTCAGCCACCGCTAAATAGCCATTCCCCCAATATAGATAGCTTTTCCCAGAAACTGGATCGGTAAAAACATCAGGGTCGATTTCCTGTCCGCCACCGACACCATCAGGTCTAAAGTCAATCAACGGCTTGCCAGAATCTACAAATGGACCTTGAGGATTATCAGCAACGGCCACCCCTATTTTTTGAGCCGCGGTAAAATAATAAAAATATTGATATTCTCCATTGATTTTCTTCTCAATTCCGGTTGGAGCCCATGCATTTCGATCAGCCCAACTTACATCGGTTTTAAGATCTAAAATTTTGCCTTCTTTTGTCCAGTTGACTAAATCAGGGCTGGAAAAAGTTTCAAAATAAGTACCTGACCAGCCATGAAAACCGTCACTGGTTGGGTATAGATAATATTTATTATCCCGCTCAGAATAAATAATCTCCGGATCAGCATAATAGCCTTCAACAATAGGGTTATTATTTATCTGCGCCATAACTTGGTATGTTTTAGTCTGGTTATTAAAACTAAATTCGTAATCGATAGGACCTTGACTAAAATCTTGAGCACCTTGCGGTGATGTTTTAACACCTACTTTTGTCTGAAACTGAGGATCAAAAGATTTTAAATTAGCACCTACACTAAGTGGTAAGTAAATGGTTTGATTTATTTCATCAATTGAGACATTCATGTTTTTAACCCATTCAGATTGAGCTGTTGGTGCATGAATATTTAATTGATTAGAGAATTTAATATGGCTATCCTGAGTTTGAGTTGTGCTTTCTTGCGAGCAGGCTACAAGTAAACTCCCCACCATAAATGAAGCTATTATTTTGAATTGTGTGCGCATTAAATTATCACTCTTATTTTTCAATTTTAGATTTTTGAATATACAAATCTTTGTTAATACTATTTAAACGAAAATAAAACCAAAAACCGTAATTTTTGTTAGATATATTCATAACTAATATGACATCTGCTCCTAATTTTAAATTTCTTTCCTTGTATCAACTGCTCAATTTAGAGCTATTTTAAAAAATTAATCAATTTTTTTTATTAACTCAATTTATTGTTTTAAAAGAAAAATCCACTCTAAAAAATAATTATTTAACAAAAAATAAATATTTTTTTACGGTTTTTTTTGACCAGTCCGTTTTATCCATAACAGTTCAACACTGTTAATCAGGCTATGAAAATTTTGGATTTTCATAGCCTGATTTTATTAATAAAGAGCTTATAAAACTCTTTACAAAAAATTCAACAAACACACAATTGTGGAGAAATTTATGCGTCACAATAAATATCCATTTATTCCAACAGCGCTATCTTTAGCAATCGCAACTTCATTCACACCTTTTGCTTTTGCTCAAGAAGATACAGAACAAACAGAAGAACAAATCCAACAAGCTAAAAAAGATGCAGAAGTTATCGAAGTAAAAGGTCTTCGTTCGAGTTTAATCAAAGCTCAAGAAATCAAAATGACTTCAGACTCTTTTGTTGATGCAGTTGTTGCGGAAGATATTGGTAAATTACCAGATGTAACTGCCGCAGAAAGTTTAGCTCGTATCACCGGTGTACAGGTTGATCGCTTTAACGATGAAGCAAGTGCTGTATTAATTCGTGGTTTACCTGATGTAACAACCACTTATAACGGCCGAGAATTTTTTACCGCTGAAAATCGCCGTGCATCATTGCAAGATTTTCCGGCACAAGCTTTGGCCGGTATTGAGGTATATAAATCAGCTACTGCTAAGTTAGTTGAGCCAGGATTAGCTGGTTTAGTTAATGTGCGAACTCGCCGACCTTTTGATTTTGAAGGCGAAAAAATCGCAGGCGGCTTTCATTTAGGTTACAACGACCAAAGTGAAAAAACAGCCCCTTCTGGCAACTTATTATATTCAAATCGCTGGGATACAAGCATAGGTGAAATTGGCTTTTTAGGTAATGTGACTTATGCTAAATCTGAGTTTTATAACGGTGTTCGTTATAACGCAACATGGTTTAAAACCGCAGAAGAAACATGGGATAATGAAGCACCTTACGAAGATGGAGGCTTTGTATTTCCGGCGCGAGTGGGTTTATATAACTCAGCAGGTAAACGTACTCGTCCATCAGCTAATATGGCGATTCAATGGCGTCCAAATGATCAGTTAGAAGTCTATTTTGACGGTATTTATCAAGGTTACCGAGGACGCAATCAAGTTGATAATTTCTGGTTTGCATTAGGTGAAAATGATTGGTTAAACGGAACTGGCACACCTAAATATACAGATATAGTTATGGTTGATGGTACTGATGATCAGGTTAAAAGCTTCACCCAAACCGGTAGTTTCCCACCGGAATTTACACGCTCAGCTGCATCTAGCAATACAGACACTTATCAATTTGCTGTAGGCGCAATCTGGAAAAATGATAGAATTAAAATTGAAACGGATTTAGCTTATACCGACAGTAAATACGATGAAAAACTCTGGAACTTAGACGGTATGGCTAACTTTTCTCCTACCGTTGTTGTAGATTTTTTTGGTGACGGCGGCGCATTATTCTCAGCACCAGACTGGGACGTTACAGATGAAAGCACTTACAATTTCCGCGGATATTATGAATCCAGACATAATGTAAGTGGTTCAGGTATTCAATGGCGAACAGACGCAACAATCGACACTGAACTTGGAGATTGGTTACATACTATCGAAACCGGCTTCCGTTATAGTGATCGTGACGCCACGAGAAGTTCCGGCTCCAGATATTCTGGCTGGTTAGCAGAAGACCACATTCCAATGTCTGACTTACCATTTTTAGAAATGGAGTTATCACACGACCCATTCAGAACCGATAAACAAGGATTTACCCAATATATGTCACCTTCACGAGACAGTATTGCCGGAAATGCTGATAAGTTACAGGCATTTGTTTACGACTTACTGATAGAAAAAGGCAGTGCTGATGCATCACTCTGGAATCAACCGATTGCAGATGATCCAGCGAATGAGTGGTTAGCAAAAGAAAAAACTTATGCTGTATATCTCCAAGGTAAATCATTTTTTGAAGTTGGTAATGTTGGCGTCGACTTATTTACTGGTGTGAGAATAGCTCATACCGAGGGTGATAACCGAGGCATTGCAAATGTCGACGTAGATGGTGTTCAAACTTTAGAACCGAGAGTTTCAAGTAATTCATTTACCGATGTTCTACCAAATATCAGCTTCCGAGCACAGTTAACAGATGATCTTCAACTACGGGCAGGTTTTACTCAAACCGTTACTAAACCTAATTTTGGTGATATGAATCCAGCCTTAACAATTACCGAAGTTACATCTAGTAATGATCCAGATGGTGAAAAAGATTTTGATGCGGAAGGCTCTGGCGGTAATCCAAATCTTAAATCATTAACTTCTGATAATTACGATATTAGCCTTGAGTATTACTTCTCAGACAGCGGCTATTTAAGTGCCGCTGCTTTTTATAAAGATTTATGGGGCTTTACTAACTGGTATACCCGTTATGTTGAGACTCCGGATTATGGCTTAGTAAAATTAAACCGCCCCGAAAATACCGGCGAAGGTAAATTAAAAGGCTGGGAAATCAGTGGTCAAACCTTCTTTGATTTTGACTTTATGCCAACCGCTTTACATTATATGGGTATCACAGCCAATATGACTATGTTGGAAGGTGAAACCAGAAGACCAAATGAAGACGGTACCTTTGGACCATTTGACAAAATTACCGGTCTGTCAAAATATACCTATAATGCCGCAATTTTTTATGAAAGAGAGGGTTTCTCAACCCGACTTTCATATAACTTACGCGATACATGGGTTAACTGGTATGGTGCAACCAGCCCAGATGGAGACTTCGTTGGCAATAAAACCCGTGCCAGAAATCGCCTTGATTTCTCAATTGGCTATGAGTTTAACGAGCATTTAACTGTGTATTTTGATATGGCAAATATTTTAGCTAAACCTTTCAAAAACTTCACTGTTATGGAAAATGGCGTAAGCTTCCCACAAGACGTACGTGACGAAGGTCGTTACTACGGTGGTGGCTTCCGCTTTAATTTCTAATCACCCAAAAAACAGCAGCCGATGCAATATCGGCTACTTATCAAACTTTATGGCCCACCTCTTGGGCCATGCTTCTCCCAAATAAAAACCTATTTTTTCACGGTATTTTTGTATCTACAATTTAATAACAGGTAATAAAATGATTCCATTTAAACTTTCAGCACTTGCGCTCGCTCTGACTCTAGCTGCTTGTGGGGGTTCAAATACAAATAATGATTCAAACGACAATAATAACGAAAACTCGGTGACCCCACCAAATCCAAATGACTCAACTGATATTATTGTGCCTGCGCAAGAGGCTCATTTAATCGCACAGGGTAATGCAGAACGTACAATCGCATTTAACACCATTGACACTGGTTTAGACAAAAAAATAGACAAGTGGGGCTTAGATACCGCATGGGCAGATCATAATAATGTCATTCGTGGTACTCGTTTTATGGGTAAAGAGCAGGTTGATCTGGTACGAGTTTCATTTCGTCCAACTGACCCACTTGAAATAGATTCTCAAGGTGAGTACCAACTAGCAACAACAACGGTCTTAGATGACCTTACCATGTATGAATACGCAACCAAACGTATCGATATACTGAATCAAGCCGGTCTGACAAATATAGATGTTGTGATGAACTCAGATCACCCAAGAATAGACTCTTGGTACAAAAATAGTGACGGTACTGCCAATGTAGAACACTGGATTGAGTTATTTAAAGTAACCAGAAATTTTTTTGAAGAAAATGGTCATCAGGTTATCGGATTAGGCCCATTCAATGAACCAGATTACACCTCAACAGGCCAAGGCAGTATGCAAGACTTTTTAGCAATATCAACAGCAATCAAAGCCGATTCATATTTTGATGACCTTTTTGTCAATGGTGGTAACACCTTAAATAATGACGAAGCATTATCCTGGTATAACATGTTAAAAGACACGCTTGATTATGGAAATACCCATCAATTAGCAGGGAGTTTTGCTCAATATGCTGGTTTTTTTAAGCAAGTAAAATCCGATGGTCGAAAAGCAATGAATGATGAGCTTCACAATATTATGGAAGCTATGGTCGGAGTTGAATATGGTATTGATACTGGCATTTTTTGGGGTAGTGCTGAATATACCCGTGGCCAATTTGTGCAGGCTAGTGATGGTAAACGATTAGGTTATGCAGAGCATAGACCTCACTGGACGGCTGCTTCCGTATACCGTGCACCAGACGGGAAAATACAAGCATTTGCTAGTGGCTCTGAGCGTCAGGCAACAACTACAAAGTATCGCTTTACCGTAAAAGATAAAGCTGTATTTTTTGATGGTCATGGACCTTTATATAACTACACAATTACAGTGCCAGGCGGCAACGGTTATTGGATTGATCAACCTAATTATGAAACAACAGTTAATATTGAATGGGGTGATGATATCCGCCCTGTTATTGGTGGTCGCTATAAAATTGTAAACAAAGAGACTCAACAAGTATTAGAGATGGAGGGTTCGGATAATGGCGCTAACTTCCAAGTTTCTGACGATAGAGGTGAAGATATTCAACTTTGGAATGTATCCAAACGAGCCATAGATGCTGGCGGTGACGATGTTTATTATTCTATGGTAAACCATAGTACAGGTGGTTCACCTGATATTTGGGATTGGAATTTAGACGTTGGTGGGGATATTAGACAATGGAGCTTTGCTGGCGGCTCCAACCAAGAATGGATTTTACAATATGAAGGTAATGGCTGGTTCTCTATTTGTAGTCGTTTCAGCTCATATTGTATTGAAACAGCTGGAACTAACGCACAGCAAGAAGAGCACACAGGTGAAGATAAACAATTATGGCGTTTTATTCCCGAAGGAGTTGAAGTTGAATTGATTGCACCAAATGCACCTAGCAATTTACAGGCGATTGCTCAGTCAGAGTCAATTGCTTTAAGTTGGGATGCTAATTCAGAAATGGATATTGCATCATATACTCTGCTTCGCTCGACTAATGAAACAGACGGGTATGAAATCATTGCCCGTAACTTAGCTGAAACTAACTTTGTTGATAATACTGCCCAACCTAACCAAATCTACTTTTATAAATTAAGAGCAGAAGATAAAGCATTTAACTACTCTGAACTATCATCCTCAGCTTCTGCTGCATCAACAGGAGAAGCTACCTTAGTTGCACAGTTTTCATTTGAAAAAAATGCAATAGATAGCAGCGAAAATCAAAACCATGCCGCTGTATCGGGTGAGTTAATCTATGGCGCAGCTATTGAAGGCGATTATGCTCTTAAATTAAATGGCCCAAGTCAGTTTATTCAATTGCCTGCTGGCATTGCTAATTCTGATAATCTAACTGTTTTAGCTTGGGTAAAATGGAATGGTGGTGACGCCGAGCAGCATATTTTTAATTTCGGTAATGATGACTCTGAAAATATAACATTAACGCCTAAATCAAAATCAGGTTCGCTGCAGCTAAGTATTAACCAAAACGGGACAACTCAAACCTTGGAGTCGACCCCAATAGACAGCGGAGAATGGATACACTTAGCTCTAGTTTTTGATAACAGTAAAGTAAAGTTATATCAGGATACTATATTAGTTGCGGAAACATCGGAGATAACTTTAAAACCAAGTGATATTAAGCCAGTTGCGAACTTTATTGGTCGTGGGCAAAGCAGTGCGGGCCAATATTTTAATGGCAGTATAGATGATTTAAGAATTTATAATTATGCACTGACTGAGAATGATGTTCAGGCTGTCTATCAACCATAAAGAAAAAGAGCCTGATATTTAACAATATCAGGCTTCTTCTGATTTTACTCTAACCAAAAGATTATCTTAAACATATAGATAATTAGTTTTTTAATCATCCATTTCCTGACCAAAAACAGGGAAACCATTTTTGTCCCAATGAATAACTCTAACTCTGGTATGGCGATTCGGATCTGTCAGCGGATTACCAATAAGCTTTTGATAATCACGTGCATGATAAATTAATAAATCCGTTTTACCATCCTCCGCTAACGTAAAGCTATTATGTCCTGGGCCAAAGCGCTTTAGCTTTGCATTAGTATAAAAGACTGGTTGTGGCGACTTATGCCATGATTTAACATCCATTAAGTCAGCATCTATATCTGCCCATAATAATCCCATTGCATAATTATGATCAGTTGCACTGGCTGAATAAGTTACAAAAACTTTATCATTCTTAATTAATACAGCAGCCCCTTCATTTACGTTATGGCCCACAGTTTCCCAATCTAATTCTGGTTTAGTTAAACGAATAACAGGTCCAGTTAATTTAGTTGGACTGCTCATTTGAGACATCCACAGTGCTGTTCCTCTAAAACTGTCATCAGGTGGACTTTGAGCCCAAATCATGTAATGTTTACCCTGGTGCTGAAAGTGGGTTGCGTCTAGTGCAAATGACTGCCAGCCAGAATCAACTTGACCCTCTTCAGTCCATTCGCCTTTTAATGGGTTAGCTGAGTCGTTAGATAAAGCGTACATCCTAATCGCCCAAACATTTTCCGCTTCACCCGCTGCGAAGTATATATACCATTTACCATCAACTTTATGTAATTCAGGAGCCCAGATATGCGCTCCCATGATACCTGCTGTATGCTTTTTCCAGATCACTTTCTCAGGTGCAGTTTTTAACCCATTTAGGGTTTTAGAGCTACGCATTACTATACGATCAAATTCAGGGGCTGTTGCAATGAAATAATAGGTATCTTCTTCTTTATAAACCCAAGGGTCTGCTCTCTGCTCAACTAAAGGATTAATAAACTCAAGTGATCGGTTATCATATTCTGTAGTCTCTAAACTATCTGGAGACATATTAGAGCACCCAATCAATAGAAAATTAGATACCAAAATGACAGCATATAAAAATATTTTTATTTTCAAGATATTACCTTACTTATCAATTGAAGATTCAGCCTTTTATGGTTCAAAAAATGAATCACATAAAAGGCTGGTTGTACATTTATGGCTGTTCGGCCTGTGTAGGTGTAGCCAACTCTAAGATTTGTTCAGCTTCTAATGCATAATTATAAATTCTAAAATCATCTATTGAACCGACAAAAGTAGGATCGCTCCATTGGCTGCGACCAATAAAGTTTTGTTGATTTTGCGAATCGGTGTAAATATCTGTTGGATTAATAAAGATATAACCAGCAACTTGCAACTGGCCATTAATATAAACCTTAGCAGTATTACCGCTCAAAGTGATAGCAACATGTACCCACTGATTAGTTGGTAATGCCTGTGTCACCATAGATTGCTCATCCCACCAGCTTTGTGTCGTTATAGAAAACTTCATTTTTCCATCCGCATCAGCTGGTGTTAAAAACATATACCGATTAGTATCCACCCCAAAATCAAAAATTCGTTGTAACGGCGCCCCTCCCTGCCAGTTTATCCAACTTGCGATAGTTATATCTTCACTATTAGCAACATTGTCTGGGAGCTGTATGTGCTCACCCCACCAATCCCAGCCGCCGCTAAGTTCTAAATATTGACCGTGACCAACAACAGATTCTTCATTGCCATACGAAATTGAACCAACCCCGCTACCATGATGATATTTTGAACTGCTGTCTGTAGCATCACCTTCAAATTGATAATGAGCAATTTGTTGGCCATTTGATTCATTATCTACCAAAACAAATTTCCACTGCTGACGATCACTATCATTAAACTCGCCTTGAATCACATTTTTGGTTTTAGTTTTTATATCCTCTAAGTAAAGATTACTGTGTCCGCTTCGAATATAAAAATAACCATTATCAGCTGGTTCTAGCCACCACTTTTGATTCAAACTGTTAAAGTTATCCCACTGTGCAATATTACCACCATCTGATGTTGACCATTCGTAAACATCTGCAGATTTTCCGCTTTCAACATTAATGAAACTTAAATAGCCATCGCGTGAGCGAGATATTTTCCATTTTTGATTATCTGACCCTGTGTCTTTAGCAGTACGTAAATTTGCACCATTTTCTAGCCCTTCTGCTTCAATCACTCGGTTACCGGCTTTATTCACTATTTTCCAAGTATAACCATCAAGAGCTGGCACACTCGGCTCTGCATCTATATTAAAGTAACCCCCATGAGGATCGGCCCAAGTAGGCATCATAAATTCTTTTAAAGGACCTATCCCTTCAAAATACACCGCTTGATCATCAGAAATATATCGAAAAGAATGGTTAGGACCTTCGCGCTCAAAACTGCCAGCAAACCCATAAACCTCACCGTCAGGTGCACGATATACAGCGCCAGTAGCATCTTTCCAACGTAACTCACCATAACCTAAACGCTTGCCTTGTACGGCATTCACTAATTTACCACGAGTTAAAAGTGCATCAGCCCACCAGATTCCACCTTGCATTCCATACTCTGCGCCATATAAAACCTCTGCCATACTATGTAACTCATCGTTATAAGGCACATCACCATTAGCTAAAACATGCAATATAAAATTAATATAATACTCAGAGCCATTTCCACCCCAGCTTGCTAATTGATGCAAAGTACCATGTGTTGCAACATCAGCAACTGCATCATACCAATCTTGGGCACTACAACTGCATAAAGTGCTAGCAGCATGTAATTCAGTTTCCGAAAAAACTGGGCTTTGCGCTGTCAATAACATAATCTCACGCAATGTTTGAGGCGTCCCCATTCCAACCCAATAATCTGGCTCATTAAAAATTTCTAAGGCATGAATAGGCTGGCCAATATATTTTTGAGTAGCTTCCATTAACGCAAGCCAGCGCTCTGGAATAGCATTACCTTCATCATCTAAATAATAAGGATGAGTTGGCCCGTCGACCTGACCGTCTCCGTCATAATCACGATATTCACCAGTAGCAGGCGTTAAAGCAATCGGCACTGAGCCTGCTAATGCAGCCAAAGAAAGCTGAGTGTCAATAAAGGCTTTTGATTCAGGTCCAATTTCGCCATTTTCATCCAAAGGTTCAAACATAAAAAAATTAACACGTACAACATCAACCTGATCTTGTCCCAGATGAAAAATAGACTGGCGCACATTATCCGGGCTTGGCCAAGCAGTATCGACACCCCAATGTGTCATAGCTTTAGTTTCCCCTTCCCCATTAAAGTTAAAATGAATGTCAGTAGCGTTTGCTGGCATCCCAATTAAACAAAATGGCAGCATTAGATTGTTCAGTTTTAAGCCAGAAATAGCTCTAAATAAAGGTTTACATTTCATAAAATTTCGCCTTAACAGTTATTAAATATCTAACCCACTCTTAATTTTTCAAAAACACTTCATTGATTCTAAAAGTGCAACATTTAATTAAACGAAAAATGATCACAAACCCGTAAACAATTTAAACAAAAAGCCAACACTCATTACGGTAATATTTATCGGCTAAAAATATCATATTAAGTCAGCAATCTTACCTTGCATAAATAACCACACGACAAAACTCATCTTCGAAATCACATCAGGTTAGTCAAGCTTAGCCCTACCATTTCATCCCTAAAACTGCGCTATATGCTATTGAACTCTGAAAGAATAAAATTTGATCCTGAACCTGATCTTTATCTTTCATTTGTACATTTTAAGAACAATTTTTACGGTTTTAATCTTAGTTAACGTTTTATTAACAGAGTCGAATAATAAGGCTCTTAACTCGCTCAGTTTTTATCCTAAATTCAGCTTAAAAACTGTTTTGTTATGATAATAAAAAGGTACTAACATGAAGATAAAATGGCAAAGTGTGGATAAATGTTTTAACACGTTTGTCCAAGCCAACAACACCAGTAATCATTTGAACTTTATAAAGAAACCACTTAGTGTGTTATGTAGTTTATTAATAGTTTATCAGGCCAGTGCAGCAGAACAGACTGTGGTTTTTGAAACCGAAAGTGTAGGTGAATATAAAGGTATTGATTTATGGGGATTAGATACCGCATGGTTGTGGGATCTTAATGTGATTAGGGGCGTTAATCATACGGGTAAACAAAGAACCGATGTTATCCGCTTCTCTTTTACCGGTGATACCCCACTAGCAGATACAAATGGCGATGGTGTCAATGATGAACTAAGTGGCAGCGGACTAGAAGAGTTTAATACCCGCCTAGCACTAGTTGAAACCTATACCGATGCACATACCACTTTATATTTAAATACAGATACCGAAAACTGGACTTCTAATCCATATTTAGTGAGTGGTGGTGTAGATGCAGTAAAATGGGCAGAATTAATTACGATTACAACCCGAAAAATTCAGCAAGCCGGACGGCAGGTTGTCTCGGTTGCGCCATTTAATGAACCCGACCATGGTACATGGCAAGGTGATGTCACTCGCTTTGGTGACGTAGCTTGGCAACTCAGAAATAATCCTGATTTTGCAGAGTTTAATACCGGGGCCACTAACCCAATCAGATTAATGGGTGGCAATACGCTCGATAACAGTAATGCAGCGGCATGGTATAACACATTAAATGGCTGGAATTATCTGGAAGAAGGCAATACTCACCAGCTTGCAGGTAGTTTTGATGACTATGCTGCATTTTACCAAAACGTAAAATCAAATGGCGATGTCGCAACCAACGATGAACTGCACAATGTAGCTGAAGCTATGATTGGTGCAGAATATGGGATGGAAGTGGGTATCTGGTGGGGAACAGCAGAATATACCCGCTCTGAATTTGTAAAGGCCAGTGATGGTGAGCGTCTGGCATATTCTGAAAATCGCCCCAACTGGACTGCAGCTTCAGTATACCGAGCTCCGAGTGGTAAAATTCAAGGTTTTGTTGGTGAATCAGAACGTCAAGCAATACCAACAACTTATCGATTTTTATCTAAAGACAGAGCTGTTTTTTATGACGGCTATGGTCCGATGCATGCTTTTGAAATCACCACAACCGGTGATACAGCTTATTGGACAGCCAATCATCACAATGCAGAGCGGGTAGTTAATATTACTTGGGGCGATGATGTTCAACCTGTTATCGATGGTCGTTACTATTTAATCAACCGCAGTACAAAACTTGCTATGCAGGTAGACAGCGGCGAAGTCAATATCGGTCAGGGCACACCAGCCAATATCAATAATCAATATTGGGAAGTCCGCCCGACCCCTAATACACTGGGTGGTGACTATAGTTATTTTTCCATTGTAGATGTACAAAATAACATGGCACCTTATGTAGATTGGGGCAATATGAATGATGGTGATAATATTGCCACTTCAACCAATGTGTTAGATCCTAAATCACTTTGGTTTCTCCAATATACAGAAGATGGTTGGTTTAAAATTGGCAGTCGCTGGAGCGCTCTATATTTAACAGCCAATGGGGCAAATGTAGAACAACAAGCGGACTCGGGTACGCATGAGCAGCAATGGCGCCTTATTCCAGTTACAGCAGATCCAACTGATTTTATAGCACCTGCGCAACCAGTTAACCTGACTGCGAGCGCAAATTCAGTGTCGGTAGCTCTAAACTGGACAGCCAACACAGAAAATGATCTGTCCGGTTATAATATTTTAAGAGCAAATGCATCTGGCGGTTCATACGAGCTTATCGCCCGAGGTATCACAGCAAATTCATATACAGATAATACAGCGAACCAATCAACAGCTTATTATTATATGGTAGAAGCCGTTGACAACTCATTAAACCGCTCGTCAAAATCTTCAGTAGCTACAGCGACACCAACTGGTTCGGCTGGGTTAATTGCGCATTATACTTTCCAAAATAATGCTTTAGATCAAACAATTCATGCAAATGATGCAGTGCTCAGTGAAAGTGCCCAATATACTAATTGGAACACGACAGAAGGTGCAGTGAATTTATCTGGTGGGCATGTTAACTTACCAGCTGGTATAGCTAACCATGATCAACTGACAATTTCATCATGGGTATACTGGCAAGGTAGCTCATCTTGGCAAAGAATTTTTGATTTCGGCAATGGTACGCAAGATTATCTGTTTTTAACCCCAAAAGGGGCTGATGGCAACATGCAGTTCCAAATGCAACATAATGGGGTATCAGAAACACTTTCTGCACCCGCCTTACAAGCAAACCAGTGGATTCATACTGCCGTTGTTCTTGATAATGGCGTAGCCAGACTCTATGTTGACGGAGCATTAACCGCTTCTACCACAACAACGATTAAACCTTCAGATATTAATCCATTGGTTAACTTTATTGGCAAAAGTCAATTCCCTGACCCAGCAATGGAAGGCTTGATAGACGATTTCAGAATTTACAATAATCCATTAAGCGCGTCCGCTATCGCAGCGTTGGCTGCAACTCCGCCAACTCAGCCTTATAATCAAATCCCACTGACCAATGCAGATTTTGAATCTGGAATAGATACACGACCGGATTTTAATGGCTTTGACCAAACTAATGATGTCCCAGGCTGGACCGATTATGGTACAAACTCTGATTCAGGCGTTGAACCGGGTGATGCCTGGTGGGGAACATATCAAAATAGCTATTCAGGCTTTATGCAACCGAGTGACGCCGGAGCCTATTTATTGAGCGACTATACAATTAAAGCTGGTGATACATTTAATATTGGCTTTATCGCCAAAAGCTGGGATAACTCATCTCAGTGGACTGCAACACTATTTTATGATTCACCAGCGAATGTAATAGGCACTTATTCGCAAAATATTAACGGCTCCTGGACAACCTACAACGCTGATATTTCTGCTACATCGGCATCCGTAGGCGGTAAATTAGGTGTTTTATTTGTCAATACTGGTACTGGTTTCGCTAATATTGACAATGTTAGTTTAAGTGTACTGACCAGTAATTAATTGGTTTAACTCAAAGTGCTAAAAGACAGGGTATATTCCATATACCCTGCTCTGTTTTAATCAACCATGATTATAAAATCCAATAATGAAAGCGCTTATGTAAAAATTGAGAAAAATATTTTTACGGTTCAGATACGTTAACTCGTTATATCTAAAGTTTGCATATAAAACATCAATTTTAAAGTCGTTAAACGACTAAACTCAATCATAAAACAGAAGCAAAACAATGAAACATATACTTATATGCCTTTTAGCTGTAATCAATGCCAGTTGTATGGTTCAAAGCCAAAATGACTCACCCTCTTATACAGCTTACTTGTTTGCCTACTTCGAAGGATCAGGAGATAAATTAAAACAGGAGCAACTTAGATTTGCAGTTAGTGCAGACGCTATACATTGGCAAGCACTCAATAACAATCAGCCAATCATTGCATCAAAACTAATTTCCCAGACCGGCGGTATCAGAGACCCTCACATTTTGCGCGGCGAAAATAATCAAAATTTTTATATGGTTGCAACTGACATGTTCACCCACAAAAATGGTTGGGATAGTAATCCAGGTATTGTGTTAATGAAATCGACTAACCTAATTGACTGGCAGAGTAATTGGATAGATCTCAGGAAATCTTATCCAGAAAAATTTGCTAATGTGCAATGGGTATGGGCCCCACAAACGATTTATGACAAAGAGGCTAACAAATATCTAGTGTATTTCACTATTCGCTATAAAGGCGAAACAAACTTAGATTTGTACGGCGCTTATACAAACGAGGATTTTAGCGGTTTTGAATCAGCACCTAAGCTGATGTTCAGAGCCAAATATGGGTCAATTGACGGTGACATTATTTATAAAAATAACTTGTACCATTTATTTTATAAAGGGAATACCAAAAATGAAGCAGGCCATGAGATTAAAAATGGAATTCAAAAAGCAACCTCAAAAAGTTTGTTTGGACCTTGGATTGAGGACTTTCAATATTTAGATGCTTACGCAAATAACTCAACAGTTGTGGAAGGCTCTTCTATTTTTAAACTCAATGACAAACATGAATATATTTTAATGTATGACCTCTACACTAGCCAAAGATATGAATTCCAACGTAGTACAAACTTAATTAACTTCACCACAACAACTGAGTCTTTTACTAAAGATTTTAATCCGCGCCATGGAAGTGTCATCAGCATTACCACACAAGAAGCTAAAAAATTAAATCAAAAATGGGGCGGTGTGCCTCAACCATTAATCAAATAAATTGAGGACTATATGAAATTTACATGGTTAAAGATAATCCTACTGAGCATACTCACTATCCCATGTGGCTTTTCATTTGCTGATAAAGTCGTTAACAAAATTACCTCTCAAGGTAATCCAGTGTTTACACACAAATTTACAGCCGATCCAGCAGCAATAGTAAAAGATGAAACTTTATGGTTGTATACCGGGCATGATTTTGAGGGAAACCAAAAAGGCTACAAAATGCAAGATTGGCTGGTATTTTCAACAAAAGATATGAAAAATTGGACAGAATATGCCGTGCCACTCAAAATATCTGATTTCAGTTGGGCGAAAAGCGGTGACGCTTATGCAGGCCATGTAGTTGAAAAAAACGGTAAATATTACTGGTATATCAGTACTAATTGGTCAGGAATTGGAGTCGCCGTTGCAGATAACCCGGCTGGCCCATTTAAAGATGCATTGGGTAAGCCTTTATTAACCAATAAAGATAGTTTTGCTTCAACGCACTCATGGGCCACAATTGATCCTGCTATTTTTATTAATGATGATGGACAGGCTTGGATTTTTTGGGGTAATGGTCAAGCTTATTACGCTAAATTAAAAAGTAATATGATCGAAATAGATGGCCCAATCCAACAAATTAAATTTAATAACTTTGCATTTACCGAAGCTCCTTGGATACATAAGAAAAATGGGAAATATTATTTGACCTACGCAACAGGTTTCCCAGAAAAAATAGCATACGCAATGGCTGATAGCATTGAAGGCCCTTGGGAATATAAAGGAATAATAAATGAAATAGCTGGTAACTCTAATACTAATCACCAAGCTATTGTTGAATTTAAAGGGCAAGATTACTTTATTTACCACACCGGAGCGATTCAAACAGGCGGTAATAGCTACAGCCGTTCCGTCAGTATAGATAAACTCGAATACAATTTTGATGGCACATTAAAAAGAGTGCAGATGACAACCGAAGGCGTGAGTGGACCTTAAAGCCACAACAAATTTATAGCCAAATTAATTAATCTATTTTCTAAGTCAGAAACACATGAACCTTAAAAATAAAAGGGTAAACTAAAATGAAAAAACTATTATTATCTTTAATGATTGGAGCAAGCTGTTTGAGTGCCGGTTGTTCACAATTGAGTGAAACATCAGCCAATTCCGTCACTGCAAAGCAAACTCAAGCAGTCGGCGGCTACTTATTTGCCACCTTTAAAGGCGAAGCAACGCCGATGACAGAGCAGGTTTATTTTATGCTCAGTGAAGATGGCAAAAACTGGAGGGCACTCAATAATGCTGAGCCAGTGTTAGTAAGCAAGTTAGGCGAAAAAGGCGTGCGTGACCCTTATATTATCCGCTCTCACGATAACCAAAAATTCTTTATGATCGCCACTGATTTATCAATCAATCTAAACCCTGATTGGGGACGCGCGCAAACCGCTGCGAGTCAGTCAATTGTTGTCTGGGAATCACAAGATTTAGTCAATTGGTCTGAGCCAAGATTAGTTAAAGTAGCCCCGGATAACGCAGGCTGCACTTGGGCACCAGAAGCCGTTTGGGATGAAGAAAATCAAACCTATATGGTATTTTGGGCTTCAAAAACCGCTGATGATAATTTTTCAAAACACAGAATCTGGGCTGCCCGTACACAGGATTTTAAAACCTTTGGCGAACCTTTTGTTTATATCGAAAAACCAACCACTGTCATTGATACCACAATCGTAAAAGAAGAAGGGGTTTATTATCGTTTTACTAAAGATGAGCGAGATAAAGCAATTACCATGGAAAAAAGCCAACAACTCATGTCTGGCTGGAGTGAGGTAGATGAGTTTTCCCTTAAAAATTTAAGAGGGTATGAAGGCCCTGCAGCCTTTGTAGTGGAACAAAATGGAGAACATGCCAACTGGAATTTATTATTAGACTATTACAGTAAAGGCAAAGGTTATCAAACATTTAGCACCCATGATTTAAGCTCAGGCGAATTTATAGCGGATGAAAACGCAATGCAATTCCCTTTCCATCCGGTTAGACACGGCACTGTATTAAGCTTAAATAAAACAGAATACCAGCGTTTATTAAAAGCTGATCAAACCAAGCAGTTTACCGTTGGTCAATAATCTTTAATTTCGTAACTGCTGTAATGACTATCTAAGTGTGATTACCAAAGGATATTGACGGTATAATTACCAAGCGAATTTGACCCGCTCAAACTATCCAGTTTTCAGATATCAATCAAACGGCCATCAGGCCGTTTGTTGTTCTAATTGTGCTTTAGAAATTCTTAGGGTTATCGGAATTGGTTTACCCGTTCAAAGGCATTTTTAACAGTAGGTTTGGTGTTATTGGGCTGTCGTTTTTCTTGCTGCCATAGTTTTAATAGGTTGTGTTCAAACTCTTTACGAATAGGGCTCTGGCAAGCATGTTTATGTACGAGCTGGCTTATGCCTGAGAAAATATCGCCGACTTCTCTGGTGAAATCATTGTTCTCTAAGTATTGACTGATAATACTGATACCACCTTGTTGGTTGCATATTGCGTTACAGGCTTGTTCGAATGCGAGGGGAACTTGATAAACATCTTTAACGGTTGAAGGGTCAACGCGTTGCTCTTCTACGCCATAATCGTTGATTATACGGTAGCCTGGAAAGTGCGTTGTAAATGTTTTCTGAAATTTACCCTCTGTGAAACAATCGTCTTTTTCTAGACTGTATTTTAACATGTAATAGCCGATCACTTCTTCTAATAATGTCAGTTCCCTGCGACTGGTTAGAGTCCTCATTATTGTACTTAAGCCGAGTGAGCGATTATCGCGGGCAAAAGACATTAATACACTTCGGCCTTCATATAGTTGCTTTTGGTAATCTGCACGGTAGATAGCATCCAGATAAATGGCGCCAGGTAGCTCGCAAAGTGGGCATTTTTCGCGCATTTGTTGTGCTTTTTTTTCAGCTATTTTTAGTTTTTCGGCTTTGGTGCCAGTGCCCAGACAAAGGAAGACAAAATCGTGGTCTTCTTTAACCACTTTACCGTTTTTGAGTTCAATACCAACTCTGCTCCAACCATTAATTCCAAGTAGTTTTTGGTTACTTAAATCAAAGAAATTCTCCCCTTGGATCTTGACCCCAATCGCAGCTCGACCAGAGTTGAGTGCGCGCATAATGGTCACTTCTTCTGCAGTGAAAGGGGTGAAAGAAGGATGGTTGGGATTGGTAAATTTGCCTAGTAAATTAGAGCCGGGCTGTAGATCGCCACATTGGTTTTTTTGGTTGTTTATCCAAACGTCTTCCAATGTCATGGTGTATAAGCCATATCGTTTAAGAAATGACTCTTTTTTCTGTCGACTGACTGTTATTTTTTCTTGGCTACTGTCACTCGATTTCACAGTGCTAGCTAGCATGGTAGCAATAAATTGAAGAATTTCTTCATCGCTGCAGTTTTCACAGCCCCCCATTGCTGGCATGTGCCCCTTGCCTTGTTTAACACTGGTTAATAGTTGGCCTATGCCCAAGGATATGGGGGCTTTCCAACTCTCGCTATCACCTATTTTAGGTGCATTGTTAACACCTGTTGCGTGACAGCTTATACAGATCTGATATTTATCTTTTTGTTGAAGACCATTCGTTGAGGGGAACGGATTCTTTGCGACTATTTGTTGAGGCACTTCCGGGATGTCGCTAGCTTGCTCTGTTCCTACGTTTTTGCCGGAAGCTTTTAGTGATTCAGCCTTTGCAGGCCAAAGGTTTTTTCCTAATTCAGTAAGGATTATTTCCATATCACTAGCTTGATAGTTGGCTCCTGTATGGTTTTGCGCGGTTATCCTTTCTAACCACTGTTCGAGTGTCTCTAGAGCCAAAGCGCCGGATGCGGCATCAAAGCGGCTAAAGCCAGCGACTGCAATAGGTCCAGGATCTTTAAAGGCTGTCGCCATACTGGGAAACAACCTTGAATGACGGAGTTTGTCGTTGCGCGAGCATGCTTTAGAAATTTGTAAGGCATAGCGACCGATGTCTTGCGCTTCTATGGCTAAAAATGGCGCACCAAAATGTGAAGAAAATATTTTATCTCTAAACAGGTTGGCAATTTCAGCAGGGCCGTTGTATTGCTGATGTGAAGACCCTTGTGCTGGCACTTCATTTGCCCATGCCAATATATTTTCTGGGCATTGCAGTTGTGTCGCCGGTGTGGAGGTTATACCTGTGTTTCTTTGTTGCTTCATTGCGGCAGCTCTAGCTTGGTTTAGCTCGGTTCGCAGCGCAATACTTGTTTGTCTTAGATTGTTTAATGCCGCTATTTCTCCTGCATAAATCGCTTGTGCATATTGCTCTATCAGAGTGTTAGCTCGGTTTAATAGGCTGTCAACTTGCTGCTCTGGCAAGGTATTGGTTGAAAGCAATTGGTTTTTAAATTGATTGATGTCTGCGGTATATGGGGCGGCATGTTGTATTTTTGCCAGCAAATGTATTTTTTGATGTTGTTCAGGAGTTTTAGTTAATAACCAAGGCTGCCCTAGTGCGGGAAAGAAAGCCATGGTGTTGCCGTCAGCAGATAAAACAGCTGTTTGTGGTGTCGCCGAGCCATACTGGCCTTTAGCATGAAAGGACAATATAAAAAACTGAGCTTGAGGATAATATCTACCTGCAATATCGAATTGTTCCACTATCGCGGTACGACCCGATCGGATACGCTGTACTGGTCTGCTAGTCCCCATCTTACCTTGCATGGCAACATAAGATTGTTTCAGCGCTTTAAATGGGCCTAGTTTATTGCGGGCGGTTGTCGAGTCATGGGACGTCTCGGAACTTAGGTCCAGTGATATGTGGCGTAGTTCGCCACGAAAATTTGATCGATCGTAACCGTACCAAACCCCAGATAGTTCAATTTCTGAAGCATGCAAGCTGCTACTGTATAAGGTTGGGACTGCCAAAATAAACATGCGCAATAAAAGACAAGCATACAATTTAAGCGATTGAGTTTTAGTGGTGAAAATTGCTAGTTTTTGTAGCATGTTCATTCGCATAGTTAATTCCATTTAAATTTTAGTATGAGCGATTTAGATCTCTTTAAAACCGTTATCCATTTTTTACCTAACACATAGATATCATCTCGAATAAATGTAGCATAGTTTTTTGGATTAGCCCGTGTAGATTGGGTTGGTTTTTCTTAAAATTAGTCTTTCTGGTTAAGATAATTAAATAAACCTGAATATTTAACCTCAGAAGAACAGGCCTGGCTTAATCCTACCAAAAATTCTAGGCTCTCGTGGTTTATAACGTAATAGTCACCACAACCGTTTTGACCGATTATAAAATACCGCTCAGGCCACGCCTCGCCAAAATAACCATTGGCTCGCACATCATTATTTTCTTCGATGATTACTCTGGCATCGTTTAGGAGGCCGAAGCCTTCGGCTTCTGTTCCGAGCAGCTCTCTCGGATAGTTGAGCATAACTTGTTTATAGCTATTTGGAAGCTTAATACCGGTTTTCTCTTCTATCGATTCAATTTCTTCCTGTGTAACGGTCAACTAAATTTGGAGACATGTTTAGGCACTTTTTAGTAACTTCTGCTCATATTGAACAGGTGAAATATTTCCCAGCTTATAGTG
>NZ_JAOPFU010000045.1 GCF_025515275.1 Catenovulum sp. 2E275 | reverse complement strand
CTGAGCACTGAGCACTGAGCACTGAGCACTGAGCACTGAGCACTGAGCACTGAGCACTGAGCACTGAGCACTGAGCACTGAGCACTGAGCACTGATTTAAAGCTGTTTGAAATAAAGTATCTAGCTTAGATGTTATCTTTGATTAATTGAATAATATAAATAGTTGCTTACTTCACTTGGGAACTGTTAGTTTATCCAGTACAATTTACCAGTGTTAAAAATAATAGAATGGTTTTTGAATGGATATTTCACACTTAATTGATGGTTTAAACGATAAACAGCGTGAAGCAGTTGCTGCTCCTCAGCAATCTATGCTGGTATTAGCTGGTGCCGGTAGCGGTAAAACTCGAGTGCTGGTGCAACGCATTGCATGGTTAATGCAGGTTGAGCATATATCGCCCCATTCAATTTTAGCTGTGACATTCACCAATAAAGCCGCCACCGAAATGCGCCACAGAGTTGAAGATTTATTGCAAACCTCTGTGCAAAGCATGTGGATTGGTACTTTTCATGGTTTAGCTCATCGCATGTTACGTCTGCATTATATGGATGCAGGCTTGCCTGAAGGGTTTCAAATTCTGGATTCAGACGACCAGCTTAGATTAATTAAGCGGGTTGTTAAAGCGCTCGATTTAGATGAAAAAAAATGGCCGCCCAAACAGGCCATGTGGTATATCAATGCCAAAAAAGACGAAGGTTTGCGCGCCCAGCATATTGAAACTTATGGTAATCAGCAGGAAGAAGTTTGGAAAAAAGTCTATCAGGCGTACCAGCAAACCTGTGATCGCTCCGGCTTAGTGGATTTTGCAGAGTTATTATTACGCGCACACGAACTTTGGCTGAAAAATCCGGCATTATTAAAACATTATCAAAACCGCTTTAAACATATTCTGGTCGACGAGTTTCAGGATACTAACAGTATCCAATACGCTTGGCTAAGAATGCTGGCCGATGCCGATAACTTTATGATGATAGTCGGTGATGATGACCAATCTATTTATGGCTGGCGTGGTGCTCGTGTTGAAAATCTCCAACGGTTTTTAAACGATTTTCCTGATGCCTATACCATTCGGCTTGAACAAAACTATCGTTCAACTGGGACGATTTTAAAAGCAGCTAATACCGTTATTGCCAATAATGCCGACAGATTAGGTAAAAACCTTTGGACTCAGTCGGACGATGGTGAGCAGATCACCGAATATTCAGCGTTTAACGAGTTAGATGAAGCTAGATTTATTGTTGGTCGGATTAAAGACTGGTTTAATCAAGGTAATTTGCTCGCCGAAAGTGCCATTTTATACCGTAGCAATGCTCAGTCCCGTGTACTGGAAGAAGCTTTACTGCAAGAGCGTATTCCTTATCGAATTTATGGCGGTTTACGCTTTTTTGACCGTCAGGAAATTAAAGACTCATTAGCTTATTTACGCCTGATTAATAATCGCCAAGATGATGCTGCGTTTGAGCGGATTGTTAATACACCAACTCGTGGTATTGGTGATAAATCGCTCGAACAAGTTCGTCAATTTGCCCGCCAACACTCAACGACCATGTGGGATGCCGCCAGCGAAATGCTGGATAAAACCTTATTAGCCGGACGCGCCGCTAGTAGTATTAAACGTTTTATTGAATTAATTGGTGAAATTGATAATGAAATTGACGATTTACCTTTATATCGGCAGGCAGATATTGCGATAAAAAAATCCGGCTTATACCAAATGTATCAGGACGATAAAGGTGAAAAAGCACAGGCTAGAGTTGAAAATATCGAAGAACTAATTACCGCCTGTCGCCAATTTGATAATACAGAACCAGAGTTAAGCGATTTAAGTGCATTTTTATCTCATGCAGCGTTGGAATCTGGTGAAAATCAGGCGGATAAACATCAGGATGCAGTGCAGTTAATGACATTGCACACAGCCAAAGGGTTAGAATTTCCGCTGGTGTTTATGGCAGGTGTAGAAGAAGGCATGTTTCCAAGCCTTCAAACCACCGAAGAATCTGGCCGGATGGAAGAAGAACGCCGCCTTTGTTATGTCGGTATGACCCGAGCCAAACAAAAGCTTTATATCACCCACGCTGAAACTCGCCGGATTTATGGTAAAGATCAATACCATTCACCAAGCCGTTTTTTAAGCGAAATACCGGCTGACTGTATTGAAGAAGTTAGGTTGAATAATCAAGTGAGCAGACCCAGCTTCGCTGGACGTTTTAGTCAGGAAAGCAAACAAGACAATTTTAACGAAACTGGATTTTCATTAGGCCAAAGGGTTAACCACACAAAATTTGGTTACGGCATTATCACTAATTTTGAAGGTGCTGGAAACCAAAGCCGAGTAGAAGTTAACTTTGAAGATGTTGGCAGTAAATGGTTGATGGTTGCTTATGCAAGGCTGGAAACTTGTTAATATTTTCTTTGATATATCAAAGTTTTCCAGTGAGTAAAAATTGTGCTTTAATAGATTAACTTGCTTAATAGATAGGATTGTCTTTTGGAAAACAATAAACCAATGTTGGTGATAGAAGATAGTAAACCTATTGCTAAAGTCATCAAACATGTCGCACAAAAAGCAGGGTTTCAGGTAAAAATTGCAGAAACTTTTGCTCAATGCCAAGAAATATTACAGCAAGGACATCAGTTTGAAGTCGCTTCAATTGACTATAATTTGCCTGATGCAAGTAAAGGAGAAGCAATTGATCTGGTTTTAACATATAAGATTCCCAGTATCGTTTTGACTGGTCAAATAGATATAAAAACCAGAGAGCAAATTTTGAATCGCCCCGTGATTGATTATATTCCAAAAGAAAGTGGGCAAACTTATCATTATTTAGGTAAGTTATTAACTCGTCTGGAGTTGAATAAACAGATCCGAGTTTTAGTTGTTGATGACTCTAAGTCAGCGAGAAAATATATATGTAAGCTATTAGAAAGGCATAATTTTTTAATCTCTGAAGCAGAAGATGGGCAGCAAGGGTTAGCTGTTTTAGCTGAATATCCAGATATTCGATTAGTTATTACTGATCATGAGATGCCTATTATGAATGGTATTCGTTTTGTCAGTGAAGTCCGAAAGTTTTATGCAAAAGACCAACTTGCAATTATCGGCTTATCAGGGGATAACGCAGGTTCTTTATCTTCACGATTTATTCAAAATGGAGCTAATGATTTTTTACCTAAGTCTTTTTGTTATGAAGATTTTTATTGTCGAGTAATGCAAAATATTGAAAATATAGAATATGTTAATAAAATTAAATATCTGGCGAATACAGACTACTTAACAGGGCTTGTTAACCGGCAGTATTTTTTTGAACAAGTTCCTAAGTTAAAAATGCAGGCTCGCCAGCAATCACTAATTTATTCAGTAGTGATGATTGACATAGATCATTTTAAATCTATAAATGATACTTATGGGCATGATGTAGGTGATAAGGTTATTCAAGCTCTTTCTGCCACTTTATTAACTTATTTTCCGACCGATATTTTGCCTCAGCAAGTCGCTTCAAGATTTGGGGGGGAAGAGTTTTGTTTATTCTTGCAAGCAGAAGACCCAAAAATAATCCTAGAACAATTAGAAAATTTGCGAAAAGAAATTCACGAACAAAACCTTCCATATCTGCAGCATCAGATCCAATATACTATAAGTATTGGGTTAACTTTCCAAGACGATGATTTAGAATCCATGATAACTCAAGCAGATAAAGCTTTATATCAAAGTAAACAAAGCGGCAGAAATCGAATAACTTTGGCTGCCGTTTCATGAAAAACTTAGTTTTAATTGTTAATTCAAACCCTCAAACCGCAAATCGAGTCGCAGCCCTAGTCGATAAACTTGGCTTTAGTTACCAAGTGATTGATTGCTATTTTAAGTTAGAAAAAAATTTATCTCTGCACGAGGAGTACTTTTGCGCCTGTACTGATATAAATATAAAAAATGCGCCAAATGGTGAAGCAATTGATTTGTTAACCAGCCATGACATACCTACGTTTGTTTTAACTGAATTGCTAGATGAATCTATCCGTGAAACGGTATTAGCTAAAACAGTTATTGATTATATTACAACAGAAACAATTCACTCTTTTGATTATGTAGCTAAATTATTATTGCGTCTGAAAACAAATTTGTCTGTGAGAATTCTAATTGTTGATGATGCAAGTGCGACCAGAAAATATTTAAAGAACTTATTAGTTAGGCATAACTTTAATGTGGTTGAAGCAACCAGTGGGGAGGGGGCACTGGAAAAATTAAATCAGTATACGGACATCAAGTTGGTGTTAACTGATCAAACTATGCCTAAAATGAGTGGGATAGAATTAGTTCAGGCAATTCGAAAAAAGTATTCTCAAGAACATTTAGCCATTATCGCTATTTCAGCTACACCTAAAAGTATTATTTCTGCTCGGTTTTTAAAAAATGGCGCTAATGACTGTTTGGCTAAGCCTTTTAATGCCGAAGAGTTTTATGCTCGAGTTTTCAGAAACTTGGAATATATTGAATATGTTGCTCAAGTTCAATTCGCTGCTCGACATGATTATTTAACCAAAGTGTATAACAGACGTACATTTTTTGAATTAGCTCAAAATGATATTGAAGAAAGTAAAAATCAGATTCAGGCTTGTATTGCTATTATTGACCTAGATTATTTTAAAAAAATTAACGATCAATTTGGTCATGATGCTGGTGATATTGTATTAGTTGAGACTGCTAAACGAATCACATCTCACTTTCGGGATGCTATAGTCGCACGTCTTGGTGGAGAAGAGTTCTGTATATTTTTACCGGATATTAGTTTAGATGAAGCTTACTTTCGGTTTGAGTTCTTATGTCACCACTTTGAAAGTTTTGAATTTACAATCCCAAATAAAAAGATTCAAGTAACGGCGAGTATAGGCGTTTCAAGCTGTAATGCTAAAACACTAGAGCAGGCTATGAAGCAAGCAGATTTAGCTTTGTATGAAGCTAAATCAAGAGGTCGTAACGGTGTAGTGTCATTTGATGAAATGGTAAAAGAAGTTAATTAACTCTGTTAATAACCAAATAATATAGCTTCAGCTAATTTATATAATGCAGTTTATATTCTACTCCTAGACGGAGTAGAATATAAAATTTATTCAAACTTTTGCTCACGACTTAATAAAGCAACTGCGGCTTCTTTAGGGGATTTATCTTGGTATAGCACCTGATAAATTTCATTAACGATTGGCATTTCAACCTGCATTCGTTGCGCTAGCATATAAACTTCTTTGGTATTGCGGTAGCCTTCTACTACCTGACCAATATCTGTCATTGCCTGCTCAACACTTTTGCCTTGACCCAAAGCTAAGCCAAATCTGCGGTTACGCGATTGGTTATCGGTACAGGTTAATACTAAATCACCTAAACCGGCCATGCCCATAAAAGTTTCAGGTTTTGCACCTAGGGCTGCGCCTAATCGACACAGTTCAGTTAGCCCACGGGTAATTAATGCGGTTCTGGCATTTGCACCAAAGCCAATACCGTCAGCCATACCTGCGCCAATTGCAATTACGTTTTTAACTGCGCCGCCAAGCTGTACACCGGTAAAGTCATTATTTTTGTAAACTCTAAAAGTGCGCTCACAATGCATTAAATCAGATAAAGTTTGGATAAACTCGCTACTGGTTGATGAAACCGAAATAGCGGTTGGCATGCCTGCGGCCATTTCTTTAGCAAAAGTAGGGCCGCTAACCACAGCTAACGTTGCATCATCGCCAAGTTGTTCTCTGGCCACATCTTGTAAGAGTCTGCCTGTTTCTGGCTCTAACCCTTTAGTTGCCCAAGCAACAGATGCATCGGGTAATAAATGTGGTTTAATTTGAGCTAGCATATCGCCAAATGCATGGCTTGGCACAACCAGTAGAATATTTTTACTTTGGCTAACGGTTTTAACTAAATCTGATTCCAACTCTAGCGAAGCCGGAAACGCAATACCGGGTAAATATTTGCTGTTTTCCCGATCCTGCTGCATTTGTGCAACTTGTGCTTGATCGCGAGCCCACAATAAAGTTTTATGGCCATTACGAGCAATACAAATGGCTAAAGCGGTGCCGTATGAACCGGCACCAATTACGCTAATGTCGTAAGTTTGTTGTGTCATAAATTATGAATCTAATTTTTGTGACTCATCTTGTGCTTGAGCTTGTTGCTGTGCAACCTGTTGCATATAGCTTGCAAATAAAGCATCAAAATTTACTGGCGCTAAGTTTAACGGTGGGAAAGTACCACGGTTAACTAAGTTTGAAATAGCTTCGCGCGCATACGGGAATAAAATACCCGGGCATAATGAGCCAATCGTATGTGCCATTTGTTGTGGTGGTAAATTAGCAATACCAAAAATACCAGCTTGCTCTACTTCAACTAAAAAAGCGGTTTTGTCACCTACTTTAGCCGTAACTGTAATTGATAAAACAACTTCGTAGTTATCGCCTTCTAATTTTTTAGATTTAGTGTCGATATCCATTTGCACTTCCGGTTTCCACGCTTCGGTGAAAATTTCCGGTGAGTTAGGCGTTTCAAATGAAATATTTTTTGCAAATACACGTTGAATTGCAAATTGTGCTGCTGCGTCTTGTGCGCCGGTTTCTGGAGTTTGTTCAGACATGGAAATACCTTTGTTATATTTAAGTGTTGAGTAGGCGATCTAACTCGCCGTCGAGATCAGCTTCAAGCAGGTCATCACACCCACCAACATGATGCTCGTTAATAAAAATTTGCGGCACAGTTTGTCTGCCACTTAGTTCGATCATTTGTTCGCGTAACTCTGGATTAGCGCCAATGTCTATTTCGTCAAATTCAACCCCTTTTTGGGTTAAAACATATTTTGCACGAGTACAAAACGGACACCAAGCTTTAGTATAAACTGTGACTTTAGCCATAAAAGATTAACCTTTTGCTACAGGTAAGTTTGCATTGCTCCAGGCATTCATACCGCCATCAAGAATATTCACATTCTCAAAACCAGCCTGAGCGAGTTGATTTGCTACTTTGCTGGCGCTCATACCAGCAGTGCAAACTACTATAATGGGGCGTGATTTTAATTTTTCAAGTTTTGCGTTTTTACCGCCTTCAACCTGTTCTGTAGGAATATTCAGCGCACCTGCAATATGACCTTTGTTGTAATCAGCTTGTCCTCTGATATCAAGTACAGTGGCATCTTGCTTATTTACGAGCATAGTTAATTGTTGCGTATTTACCCGAGTAAAAGCCGAAAATTTAGCTTGTACAAATGTGTAAATTATAGCGAAAAATAATACAAACCAAATCGCCGTTAAAAACGGATGGTTTGCGAAAAATCCAATATATTCTTGCATATTTAAACCTGATAACTAGAAAAAACGCGGTGATTATACCCTTAACTTTGGGCAAAAGGATACCGTGAAAAAATGCACAAAAAATTTATTTTTCACGAAAATAGTCAATATAATGCCTAAACAGACTGATTTGTATTATAAAACTAGGTAAAATACAGCTATTAGAGCAATTAAAATGCAAAGATTATTGTGTTTAATGCTTAAATCCGATTGATTTAATCGTTTTATTCAGATTGATTTCAGCGGAACGAACAAGATAATAAAGATAACGGCAAAATTTTAGTAAAAACTAATAGGAAGACGATGACTATGAATAAAAAACCGCTTGTACTAATTATTATGGACGGCTGGGGTTACAGCGAAAACCCTGACAATAACGCGGTAATGGCTGCAAATACGCCTAATCTTGATCGTTTAACCAAAGAATTCCCAAATACCTTAATTTCTGGCTCAGGTATGGATGTTGGTTTACCACACGGCCAAATGGGTAACAGTGAAGTAGGTCACGTAAACTTAGGTGCTGGTCGAGTTGTTTATCAAGACTTTACTCGTGTCACTAAAGATATTGAAGAAAAAACCTTTTTTGAAAATGAGGTTTTAGTTAAAGCCGTTGATGCAGCTGTTAACTCAGATAAAGCTGTGCATATTATGGGCTTAGCATCACCAGGTGGGGTGCACAGTCACGAAGATCACATTGAAGCCATGATTGAACTTGCTGCACAACGTGGTGCAGACAAAATTTATTTCCACGCATTTTTAGATGGCCGTGATACACCACCTCGTAGCGCAAAAGCGACTTTAGAAAAATTTGAAGCCCAGTTTGAAAAAATGGGTAAAGGCCGAGTTGCTAGCTTAATTGGTCGTTATTATGCGTTAGATCGTGACCAACGTTGGGATCGTGTTCAGTCATGTTATGACTTATTAACCTCAGGTGAAGCGCAATTTACAGCCAAAACTGCGGTAGAGGGTTTAGCAGCTGCTTACGAGCGTGATGAGAATGATGAATTTGTTAAAGCAACGGCTATTTTAGATGCGGACGGTAATGCCGCAAAAGTAGAAGATGGCGATTCAGTTATCTTTATGAACTTCCGTGCAGACCGTGCTCGCGAAATCACACGTGCATTTGTTGATGCTGATTTTTCTGGTTTTGAGAAGAAAAAATCACCAAAACTAGCTGATTTTGTGATGTTAACTCAATATGCTGCCGACATTAAAGCGAGTATTGCTTACCCAACTAAAGAGCTAGTTAATGTATTTCCTGAGTGGTTAGAAAAGCACGATAAAACTCAGTTACGTATTTCAGAAACTGAAAAATACGCTCACGTGACATTTTTCTTTAGCGGTGGCCGCGAAGAAGAATTTAAAGGTGAAGAGCGTGTTTTAGTGCCATCTCCACAAGTGGCGACTTATGATCTTCAACCAGAGATGAACTCAGTGTTATTAACTGACAAATTAGTTGAAGCAATTGAAAGCCAAAAATTTGATGCAATTATTTGTAACTATCCAAATGGCGACATGGTGGGTCACACCGGTGTATTTGAGGCAGCAGTAAAAGCTTGTGAAGCGGTTGATGTTGCGATTGGCCGAGTGGTTGAAGCATTAGCAAAAGTGGGTGGTGAGTGTTTAATTACTGCTGACCACGGAAATGCAGAACAAATGACAGACCCAACAACAGGTCAGGCACACACAGCACATACCAGCGAGCCAGTACCGTTTATTTATTTTGGCCGTGACGCTGAAGTTGTAAACAGCAAAGGTGTGTTAAGTGATGTTGCACCAACTATGCTGCATTTAATGGGTATGGAACAGCCTGCTGAAATGACAGGCACTCCAATTATGAAACTAAAATAAACCGGTTTTTTTTAAGAGCCTTTTATTTTGTTTAAACCCATGAATTTGCATAGGTTTAAAAATAAAACAGCCAGAAGCTTTTCTGGCTGTTTGTTATTTTTATTACTCTGTTTTCAGCTATTTTGGACAAACTCAAGCTTAGCGGCGAGCGAGGCACAAACCAAAGCAAAACTGGAAAAAGTCCAGCAGCAAATCCTGCAAACCCAAACCGATTTAAAACAAAACTCCAAACAACTGAATCAAATTGAACAAGCACTCAAAAAAACAGACAGAGCCATCGGGCAAGTGACCAATGAGTTACGTAAAACCGAATCGTCACTGGTTCAAACCAAGCAACAAATTAAAGAACTAGAACAACAGCAAAAAGAGCTGGAAGCGATTAAAGCTGAACAGCTAAACATTTTATCAGCGCAGATAAAAAGTGCTTATCAGGTTGGTCAGCATGATTATTTAAAAATGATGCTCAACCAAGATTCTCCCGCCACACTTGAGCGTATGCTGAGTTATTATCAATACTTAAATCAGGCCAGATTAAGCGCAATTGATAAACTAAAAATTACCTTAGCTGCATTAGAGCAAAACAAACTGGTATTAAATCAAACTCAGCAAGAGCTAGCACAGCTTTTACAATTACAAACCGATAAAAAAGCTGAACTGGTTAACTTAAAAGCACAACAAAAAGAAAACTTACTTCAGTTAAGCCAAATTATAAAAACCGATGAACAACAACTGGCAAATTTAAAACAAGATGAAAATGCATTAACCGCAGCGCTAGAGGCGCTTGCCGAGGCGGTTGAAGCTTTGCCTGAACAGCTCGATTTTAGCGGTTTATCACAAGTTAAAGGTAAATTATTATGGCCAACTAAAGGTCAGGTTAAAGACTATTTTGGCCGTACTAAATCAGGTCAGTTACGTTGGAAAGGTATCGTGATTAATGCGCCTAGTGGGCAGTTAATTAACAATATTTATGCCGGACGCGTGATATTTTCTGATTGGCTTAAAGGCTATGGTTTAGTGTTAGTGGTAGAGCATGGCGATGGATTTATGAGTTTATACGGCCATAATCAAGCTTTATTAAAAGAAGTTGGCGACATTGTTAGAGCGGGTGAACCCATCGCATTAGTTGGCCAGTCCGGTGGACAAAATACACCGGGTTTATATTTTGAAATTCGCCATCAGGGTAAACCTGTTGATCCAACTAAATGGTGCAATTGATTTAAATAAGCAAAGACGCTTATTGAATGAGCAGGAATAAAAATGACAAATATTGTAAATTTAATCGCTGATGAAATTGGCGTTAAAGCCCAGCAAATCAATGCTGCGGTTGAGTTATTAGATAGCGGCGCAACAGTGCCTTTTATTGCGCGTTATCGTAAAGAAGCAACCGGTGGGTTAGACGATACCCAATTACGTACGCTGGAATCTCGCTTGGGTTATTTGCGTGAATTAAATGAGCGCAGAGAGGTTATTTTACGCAGTATTAACGAGCAAGGAAAACTGACTCCGCAACTGGCTAACTCAATTGAACAAGCACAAAGCAAAACCGATTTAGAAGAGTTATATCTGCCTTATAAACCTAAGCGCAGAACCAAAGGTCAAATTGCAATTGAAGCTGGGATTGAGCCGTTAGTCGATGCTATTTTGGCTGATTTAACATTAGACCCTGAAAACCTTGCGCAAGATTATTTAAATGCCGAAGCGGGCTTTGCCGACACTAAAGCCGTGCTAGAAGGTGCTCGTTTTATTTTAATGGAACGATTTGCAGTTGATGCCAGTTTGCTTAAAAAAGTGCGCCATTATTTAACTCAAAATGCCACGATTGAAGCTAAAGTGATTGCCGGAAAAGAAAAAGAAGCGGCTAAATTCAGCGATTATTTTGAGTTTAGCGAAGCCATTAAACAAATTCCGTCGCATCGTGCGTTGGCTATTTTTAGAGGCCGTAACGAAGGCTATTTAGCGCTGAGCTTAAATGCTGATCCAAATAAAGATGAAAATCAAACTGGCTCTGTCGTTGAGGTTATGATTGCCGAGCACTTTAATTTTAAATGGCAAGGCCGAGCCGCTGAAAGCTTTTTAAAACAAGCGATTAGCTGGACATGGCGGGTGAAGATTCAAACCCACATGGAAACTGAGTTATTTGCTGAGGTAAGAGAAAAAGCCGAAGGCGAAGCTATTTCGGTATTTGCCAAAAATTTAAAAGATTTATTAATGGCGGCGCCTGCCGGTGATAAAGTGACTATGGGATTAGATCCGGGTATTCGTACTGGGGTAAAAGTCGCGATTGTTGATAAAACCGGTAAATTATTGACAACCAGCACAATTTTTCCACATCCACCACAAAATGCGTGGGATAAAAGTAAACGCACTTTAGCCAATTTAATTCGCCAGCATCAAGTTGAGTTAATCAGTATTGGTAACGGGACTGGCTCGCGTGAAACTGATAAGTTAGTGGCTGAGTTATTAAAAGAAGAAAGTGAATTAAAACTCAATAAAATTATGGTGAGTGAAGCCGGTGCATCGGTTTACTCAGCATCAGAAACCGCTGCGGCAGAATTTCCTGAGTTGGATGTTTCTTTACGTGGCGCGGTTTCTATTGCTCGCAGGTTACAAGATCCGCTGGCAGAGCTGGTTAAAATTGAACCTAAATCAATTGGTGTTGGCCAATATCAGCACGATGTAAACCAAAGCGCGTTATCTAAATCACTTGATTCTGTGATTGAAGATTGTGTAAACGCGGTTGGAGTTGATTTAAATACAGCGTCAGTTCCGCTGTTAACTCGGGTTTCTGGTTTAACTAAAACGATGGCGCAGAATGTTGTTAATTTTAGGGATGAACAAGGCCGGTTTAATTCGCGTGACGAGCTTAAAAAAGTTGCGCGTTTAGGGCCAAAAGCTTTTGAACAATGTGCAGGATTTTTACGAATTGTTGGCGGCACAAACCCGTTAGACGCATCGGCGGTTCACCCAGAAGCTTACCCTGTCGTTGAAAAAATTCTAGCTGCTAATGATGATACGGTTACGGCATTAATTGGTAACTCTAGCAAATTAAAAGCGTTAAATCCGGCGGATTATACTGACGAACAGTTTGGTTTGCCGACAGTAAAAGATATTGTTGCTGAGCTGGATAAACCGGGGCGCGATCCAAGACCTGAATTTAAAACTGCAACGTTTAAAGAAGGGGTTGAATCGATAGAAGACCTTAAAGTGGGTATGACACTTGAAGGCGTAGTAACAAACGTGACTAACTTTGGTGCATTTATTGATGTAGGTGTTCACCAAGACGGTTTAGTGCACATTTCTGCGATGTCCGAAACCTTTATTGATGATCCGCGCAAAGTGGTTAAAGCCGGTGATATTGTTAAAGTTAAAGTGATTGAAGTAGACGCACCACGTAAACGTATCGGTTTTACCATGCGTTTAAATGATCCGGTTGAGGCAGGTGCAAAACCGATTGCTAATAAAGCCCAAGCTAAACCACAAGCGAAAAAAGGGAATGCACGCCCGGCAAAATCTGGCGGCAATCAAGCTTTTGGAAATGCCATGATGGGTAATGCTTTTGCAGAGGCATTTGCTAAAGCCAAAAATAAATAATCTGTAGTTTTCAGCCTGCTTTAACTTAAAAGCAGTTCGCTGTTATTAAAACCCGGCGTAAAGTTTTATCTTACTGGCCGGGTTTTGTTTGTTATTCACTATGTTTTAATTGGCTAGAGCTTCTAGCTTTAAATAATTAACGGAGTCTGTCATGAGACTAACTAGCGCATTTTCTTACTTTTTTAAAATTCTTTTTCAGGGTGAGGCAAAAGCTTTAGCTGGTGTAGCCAAAACTCAAGCTGAGCCATCTGCAAATAATGAGCAAGCAGCACAAAATCGCCCAAAATTTCAACATTCGCAATTACCAGCAGTACAGGTACTTAACTTATTTCAAGCAAACGGGCGGTTAATCGACTTTTTAAAAGAAGATATTACGCCATATTCCGATGCCGATATTGGTGCTGCGGTGCGTGATATTCATGCCGGTTGCCGTAAAGTATTAGATAAACATTTTGATGTGCAGCCGATTATTGCTAAAAACGAAGGAGATAGTGTAGCTGTTGAAGCTCATTTTGATCCGTCAAAAATTGAATTGGTCGGTAACTTAACCAGCCAAAATGCCAGCGAAACCGGCGCTCAAGGCCTGTTAGTTCACAAAGGCTGGTATGCTGCTAATACGCATTTGCCAACCATTGCTGATGGTCAGGATCAAACTGTGATTGCTGCCGCGCAAGTGGAGGTTAAAGCATGAGCCAGTATGTAGTTGGAATCGACCTAGGCACCAGTAATACAGCGTTATCTTATGTTGAAAATGCGGAGCAATCTGGTGAGCAGATTAATGTTGTCAGCATGCCAATTCCACAAGTAGTCGCTGCCGGTAGTGTTGAAGAAAGAGCCTCTTTACCATCCACTGTGTATTTAAGTTCAGGCGATGATTTACCACATGGCGCACTCAATTTGCCGTGGCGCAGTGAAGATACAAGTGTTGTTGGCTATTTTGCTCGTGAGCAGGGAGCTAAAGTACCGACTCGTTATATTCATTCAGCTAAAAGTTGGTTTTGTTATTCAGGGATAGATCCAGAAAAAAAATTATTACCGCCTAATACACCTGAAAAAAATATCAAGCAATCGCCGTTTGAGATTGCCAAAATGATCCTTTCTCATTTAATTGAATCTTGGAATGAAAAGATAGCTCAGGGTGATCAGCAAAAATCATTAATTAATCAGGAAGTGACCATTTGTGTGCCTGCCAGTTTTGATGCCAGAGCGCGTAACTTAACCGTAAAAGCCGCTGAAGAATTAGGATTTGCCAATTTACACTTATTGGAAGAACCACAAGCTGCAATTTATAGCTGGATTGCCTCTATGGGACGCGATTGGCGTAACCAAGTTGAAAAAGGCGACTTAATCTTAGTTGTGGATGTGGGCGGTGGTACCAGCGACTTTTCATTAATTGCGGTTACCGAAGAAGAGGGCGAGTTACAACTGCGCAGAGTTGCGGTTGGTGAGCATATTTTATTAGGTGGCGATAATATGGATTTATCGCTGGCGCATACGGTTGCCAATAAATTAAAACAGCAAGGTCATAAAAAACTGGATGACTGGCAACTTGCTGGTTTGGTCCAGCAATGTCGGGTCGCAAAAGAAGAATTATTATCTAATGACGAATTAACTCACTGGCCTTTAACTGTGCTAGGGCGTGGTTCATCGGTTATTGGCGGTTCAATTAAAACCGATTTAACCCGTGATGAACTGAATCAGTTATTGCTTGAAGGGTTTTTCCCGCTGGTTGAGTCGTCAGAAGTTCCGCGCGAAAAACGCCGTTGGGGTTTTAAATCGAGCGGCTTACCTTATTCAAGTGAACCGGCAATCACTAAACATTTAGCTAAATTTTTAACCCAACATGCTGAGTTATTAGAGCAGGTTTTACCAGACAGGGCTTATAGCGAAATGATTATACCCACCAAAGTATTATTTAATGGTGGAGTATTTAAAGCGCAAGCTTTACGCAACCGGATTATGCAGCAGTTAAATAATTGGGCAGATGAACAAGCAGTAGCCGAGCCGGATGCATTGTCTTCTATTAGTTTAGATTTAGCTGTTGCTAATGGCGCTGCCTATTTAGGCATGGCACGTCACGGCCGTGGCATTCGCATTAAAGGCGGTAGTGCACGCAGCTATTATATTGCGATTGAAAGTGCAGAGCCTGCAATCCCAGGTTTTGAACCGCCAGTGCAAGCAATGTGTATTGTGCCTTACGGAATGGAAGAGGGCACAACTCATGAAATATCTGGCGAAGAAATTGAGCTTTGTTTATGGACAGGGCAAGTTGGTGAATTCGACTTTTTATCCAGCACCACACGTAACCATGATCAAGCTGGTGAACTGTGCGAAATAGACGAAGAAGAACTCGAATTTCATAAACCGATTGAAGCTGAAATCAAAGGTGAAGAACGGATTGCACAAATTGATTTACGAGCACACTTTACCGATATTGGGGTGTTAGAGCTTTATTGCGTTGACCGCGAAACCCAAATTGCGCATAAAATTGAATTTAATGTGCGCGAAGTGGAAGATGGCACAGTAGAAGAAAATGCAGAACAAGAACAAACAATTTAATTGTTTTTATTGAGCCGTATTATAAAAAATCCCACGCGAGCGTGGGATTTTTTGTCTTGATGAGTTGGGATTCGCTTCGCTCGGCCCAACCTACATTTTACAAAAATTCTTTTATTTAGCTTGCTCACGAGCAATCGCGCGATAAGCGATATCGTCACGATACTGAACTTTGTCCCAGTCAATTTGTTTAACTAACTGATAAGCACGTGCTTGAGCGTCGGTTACTGAGTTACCTAAAGCGGTTGCACAAAGTACACGACCACCGGCAGTCACCACATTACCGTCTTTCATTGTTGTGCCAGCGTGGAATACTTTTTCGCCTTCAACTTCTTCGGTCGGTAGGCCAGAAATAACATCACCTTTTGGATAAGCATTCGGGTAACCACCCGCAGCTAAAACGATACCAACAGATGGACGCGGATCAAACTCAGCAACTTTGCCAGCTAACTCACCTTTAGCACCGGCTAAACACAGCTCAACTAAATCAGATTGCATACGTAACATAATTGGTTGAGTTTCTGGATCGCCAAAGCGACAATTATATTCGATAACCTTTGGTGTACCGTCAGCCGTAATCATTAAACCAGCATATAAGAAACCAGTATAAGGCATACCTTCTTTGGCCATCCCCTCAACTGTTGGGTTGATTACTTCGTTCATGATGCGGGTGTAAACTTCGTCGGTTACTACAGGAGCAGGAGAATAAGCACCCATACCACCTGTGTTAGGGCCTTTATCTTCGTTATAAGCACGTTTGTGATCTTGGCTAGTTGCCATAGGCACAACATTTTTACCGTCAACCATAACGATAAAACTAGCTTCTTCGCCTTCTAAAAATTCTTCAATCACCACACGGTTACCAGCATCACCAAATGCGTTACCTGCTAGCATGTCTTTAACTGCGTCTTTCGCTTCATCTAATGTCATTGCAACGATAACGCCTTTACCAGCGCATAAACCGTCTGCTTTGATTACGATAGGCGCACCTTTTTCATCAAGATAAGCTAAAGCTTCATCGATTTGAGTGAAAGTTTTGTACCAGGCCGTTGGAATATCATGACGAGCTAAAAAGTCTTTAGTGAAAGATTTTGAGCCTTCTAACTGAGCCGCTTTTTCTGTTGGACCAAATACAGTTAACCCCGCAGCTTGAAAAGCATCAACTACACCAATAACTAAAGGCGCTTCAGGGCCTACAATGGTAAGTTCAATTGCGTTTTCTTGCGCAAATTTAACTAATCCCTGAATGTCTTCTACACCAATTGCAACATTGGTTAATTTTGGTTCAAGCTCTGTACCTGCGTTGCCCGGTGCTACAAAAACGGCTTCAACTTGGCTTGATTGAGCTGCTTTCCATGCTAATGCATGTTCGCGACCGCCGCCGCCGATAACTAAAACTTTCATTTGTATGATTACCTCTAACTATTTTTATTTCGGTTTTCGAAACTTTAATGTAAATCTGTCACTCTCGCCAATGGCAAGATATTTATGTTTGTTTTCTTCACCCAGTCTCAGGCTTGGTGGCAGTGTCCACACACCTTTAGGGTGTTCGGCTGAATCTTTTGGGTTGGCATTTATTTCGCTGCTGGCTTCTAATTCAAAACCGGCTTGTAGTGCCCAACTAATTGCTTGCGACATTTTAACATAACCACTATTTTTATTGGCATTTTGATCTAAATTTTCTGGCATTTGATGATCAACAACACCTAATATTCCACCGGGTTTTAGGGCTTTATAAAATGATTTAAATGCCGAGATAGCGGCATCTTCTCCACCATTCATATACCAGTTGTGCAAATTACGAAAGGTTAAAACGGTATCTGCACTGTTAGCTGGGGCAATATCTGTATGGGTTAGTGGATTAAACTCTGTGATTATAACATCGCTGTAAGCTGTATTTGATTTTAATCTTTGTTGGTATTGCTCGCGCGATTTTTGAAAATAGCTTACTTTGGTATCTAGCGGAAAATGTGCCGCATAATATTTGCCTTCGGCTTGCAGGTAGGGCGCTAATATTTCAGAATACCAGCCAGCTCCCGGCCAAATTTCTACCACTGTTTGGTTCGGTTTTACTTCAAAAAATTCGAGGGTTTGTTTTGGGTGACGATAGTTATCACGCTTAATATTATCTGTTGTTCTTGTCTCATTAATCAGTGCTTTATCTAAATTATCGGCAAGCGAGTTAAATTGAGTGAATAAACCAGCACTCAAAATGACAGCATAAACAGTTGAATTAAATTTCATGATGATTCCTTTTAGCTGAGAGGGCTTTTAATTATAAGTTGGTTCGCTCAATTCAGACTATAGATAAGCAGTTGAGTTTCACAAAATTTATTTTAACCTGTATGCGGTTATAAAGAAAAATCGCTTTTTGTCGCTAGATAAAATAAAAAAGGCCAGAAAACTGACCTTTTAAACACATAATTGCACTATAAAATTAGTGACGGAAATGACGCATTCCAGTGAATACCATAGTCATACCGTGTTCATCAGCAGCGGCGATAACTTCTTCATCGCGCATTGAACCGCCCGGTTGAATAACGGCTTTAATGCCTGCGGCAGCGGCAGCATCAATACCATCACGGAACGGGAAGAATGCATCAGATGCCATTACTGAACCTGCAACTTCTAAGTTTTCGTCAGCGGCTTTAATGCCTGCAATTTTAGCACTGTATACACGGCTCATTTGGCCTGCGCCTACACCGATTGTTTGGTTGCCTTTTGCGTATACAATAGCGTTTGATTTAACAAACTTAGCGACTTTCCAGCAGAATAATAAGTCACGTAATTCATCTTCAGTTGGTTGGCGCTTAGAAACGACTTTTAAGTCATCTAAACTGACCATGCCTTGATCTCTGTCTTGAACTAATAAACCGCCATTGACACGTTTAAAATCAAGTTCAGATGTTTTAGCTGACCACTCACCACATTCTAAAACACGAACGTTTTGCTTAGCGGCTAAAATTTGTTGTGCCGCTGCTGAAACGCTTGGCGCAATAATCACTTCAACAAACTGGCGAGAAATAATCGCTTCGGCTGTATCTGCATCTAATTCTTGGTTAAATGCAATAATGCCACCAAATGCAGAAGTTGGATCGGTTTGATACGCTTTGTCGTAAGCTTCTAATAGGTTTGCACCTAAAGCAACACCACAAGGGTTCGCATGTTTAACAATCACACAAGCTGGCTCAACAAATTCTTTTACACATTCTAAAGCGGCATCTGTATCTGCAATGTTGTTATAAGATAATGCTTTACCTTGTAATTGCTGAGCCGTAGAAACTGACGCTTCTTGAGGATTTGCTTCAACATAAAATGCAGCTTGCTGGTGGCTGTTTTCACCGTAACGACAATCTTGTTTTTTAACAAACTGAGCGTTAAATGTACGTGGGAATTGACTGTCTTGTGCTTTTTCTGTGTGGTAATCAGGTACTAATTTACCAAAGTAGTTAGCAATCATACCGTCATAGGCTGCGGTATGTTCAAAGGCAGCAATCGCTAAATCAAAACGAGTCTGGTAAGTTAACGAACCTGAGTTATTAGCCATTTCTGCTAATACTCTGTCGTAATCACTGGCGTTGACAATAATGGTCACGTCTTTATGGTTTTTAGCCGCAGAGCGAACCATAGTTGGACCACCGATGTCGATATTTTCAATTGCATCTTCTAAAGAGCAGTCTGGTTTTGCAACAGTTGCAGCAAATGGATATAAGTTAACAACAACCATATCAATGCCATTAATGCCGTGCTCAGCCATCACACCATCGTCTTGACCACGACGACCTAAAATACCACCATGTACTTTTGGATGAAGGGTTTTTACACGACCATCCATCATTTCAGGGAAACCGGTATAGTCAGAAACTTCGGTTGCTGCAATTTGGTTTTCTTGAAGTAATTTGAAAGTACCACCTGTTGATAAAATTTCTACGCCATTAGCAACTAATGAACGCGCAAATTCAACAATACCAGTTTTATCAGAAACACTAATAAGCGCACGTTTGATCGGGCGAGCTGTATCCATTGTTTATTTATTACCTTGTATTTTAAGAATGGTTATATTTTAACCGAACAATATGAAAAATTTGAGAGTGGATAACGAAAAAAGCACCCTAAGGTGCTTTTCGATCGTAAAAACCGGCTTAGTTCATGCCGTATTTTTTTAACTTTTTACGTAAAGTACCACGGTTGATACCTAACATATTCGCTGCACGAGTTTGGTTGCCGCGAGTATAAAGCATGATTTCTTCTAATAAAGGTGCTTCAACTTCTGATAAAACGATGTCGTAGAAGTTGTCTATGTCTTGTCCGTTTAATTGAGACAAGTAGTTAGTAACGGCTTGCTTTACAGAAGCACGTAAAGGCTTTTGAGTTTGTTCTTGAGTTGCGGTAACTGTACCTGTAACTAATTCAGGAGAAACATTTTGTTCAAACATAGTAACTACTCTTCTCTAATTTATTTGGTTTTCAAAAAATAAAGCTAGGCTATCAAGCTGGCCAGAGGCGCTGTCGATAGCATTAAATTTGCGGCGAAAGTCAGTCTCGTCCGCGAGTGTTTTTAAGTACCAAATCACGTGTTTACGTGCAGTTCGGTATCCTTTTTCGTCACCATAAAACTCATGCAAAGATTTTACATGCGCGAGCACTAAGTCGCGTATTTCAATCAAGCTAGGTTTTGTGGTCACTTGTCCTGTTTGCAAAAGCTCGTTAATTTCCCTAAATAACCAAGGGTTTCCCTGCGCGCCGCGACCAACCATAATCGCATCCGCACCGGTTAAATTAAGCACTTCTTTTGCCCTGTTTGCTGTGCAAATATCACCATTTGCAATCACAGGAATCGAAACATTTTGTTTAATGTCTCTGATGGTTTTAAATTCGGCTTCGCCTTTAAACATACAAGCGCGAGTACGACCATGTACTGCTAGAGCCTGAATCCCGGCCTGCTCAGCAATCTTTGCGATTTGCACGCCGTTTCGGTTTTCTGGTGACCAACCTGTGCGGATTTTTAAGGTAACCGGCACAGATACAGAATTGACCACCTTGTTTAAAATTTGTTCAACTAATTTTGGATCTTGCAACAACGCAGAGCCAGCCAGCTTTTTATTCACTTTTTTGGCCGGGCAGCCCATATTTATATCAATAATGTCTGCACCGTTTTCTACGTTATGAATTGCAGCCTGAGCCATTAACTCTGGATCGCAACCCGCAATTTGTACCGAGCGAATACCTGTTTCGCCAGTGTGATCCATCCGTAATCGAGATTTTTCTGTACCCCAAACTTCCGGATTACTCGACAGCATTTCACCAACCGCTAAACCAGCACCTAATTGCCGACAAATTTGTCGGAATGGGCGGTCTGTTATTCCTGCCATAGGGGCGAGAACAACCGGCCTTTCTATTGTGAATTTACCAATTTTCATGACCATTTTATTTGGTTAAAACACCGTCAGCTCGAAAAGGGCGGCTAGTTTACGGATTTTTTGAAAGAGTGCAAAGCCTATTTTTTAAACAATTTAAAAAAAAATTTTGTCAAGATGCCAGAGCAAAAAGCCAGCAAAAAAATTACAGAAATATGAAAGTTATTTGCACAGTTTTGTAAAGTTATTGTTGTTAATGTAGCTAAAATGCTTAATTCCATTGGGCTGTAGCGCTTTAGCCTGTCAAGCTATCAGTCACAACAATGTGGTTTATTTATGCTGGTGAATTTAAAACCATGATTAAATGCACTTGAAAGGTGTCTGTTTTGGCTGCAAGTATCTGCATACTTTTTGAGCAATTCAGATGCTTTTCAGGTAAAAATTAAACTCGTTCACATTGCAGCTATTGAATTTTGTATTAGCTGAACTCAATTACTATTGTTAAGACTAAATTAATCTAACGATAGCTAACCGCCAAACAACAGGAGCGTTATTATGGCCTGCAATAAACCGATTCAAACGATTAATCCGGCGAGCGGGCAACCGCTTCACTCATACTCGCAAATGTCAGAGCAGCAAATCGAAACTATTATTGAGCAAAGTCACGCCGCTTTTTTAACATGGCGTAAAACCAGTTTTGCGCACAGAAGTAAAAAAATGCATAAATTAGCTGAGCTATTAATAGATAAAAAAGCATTTTTGGCTGATTTAATGACTCAGGAAATGGGCAAGGTCAATAAAGAAGCGATTGGTGAAATTGAAAAGTGTGCTTGGGTTTGTCGTTATTATGCTGATAACGCTGAAGCATTTTTGGCGGACCAATCTATAGCCGCAGATATGGCAGAAAGTTTTGTTAGCTATCAACCTATTGGAATTGTTCTGGCGGTTATGCCGTGGAATTTTCCATTCTGGCAAGTATTCAGATTTGCTGCCCCTTGTTTAATGGCGGGTAATGTTGGTTTATTAAAACACGCCAGTAGTGTAACTGGTTGTGCTTTAGCGATTGAAAAGTTGATTGAAGAAGCCGGATTTACCGATCATGTCTTTAAAACTTTGGTCATCGCCAGTGATAAGGTGGAAGCTATTATTAATCACCCAAAAGTCAGAGCTGTTACTTTAACTGGCAGTACAGCGGCGGGGAGCAAAGTCGCAGCACAGGCGGCAAAACAAATTAAAAAATCCGTTTTAGAATTAGGTGGCAGTGACCCTTACCTTGTTTTGGAAGATGCTGATATTAAACTAGCTGCCGAAAAGTGCTGCCAAAGCAGGATGATTAATGCTGGTCAGAGTTGTATTGCAGCAAAGCGTTTTATTGTATTGGCCGGTATTTATGATGAGTTTGTTCAGGCATTTACTGAGCAAATGAAAAATAAAAAAATGGGTGAACCAATGGATGATGCCTCTGATTATGGCCCGCAAGCGAATCAAACATTAAGAGATGAATTGCATCAGCAGGTTGTTGATTCGGTTAAAGCCGGAGCGCGTTGTATATTGGGAGGGGAAATCCCAGATAAACATGGTGCTTGGTATCCGGCAACCATATTAGTTGATGTAAAACCCGGCATGCCTGCTTATCAGCAAGAGTTATTTGGCCCAGTGGCTGTGGTAATTAAAGCTCAAGATATAAAAGAGGCAATTAGGATTGCTAATGATTCAGAGTTTGGTTTGGGTGGGGCAATATTTAGCAACAATATTGAACTGGCCAGACAAATTGCCAGAGACAAAATGGATACAGGCACTGTTGCGATTAATGATTTTGTGAAATCCGATCCCAGATTACCTTTTGGCGGCGTTAAAACCAGTGGCTATGGACGAGAGTTATCAGAGTTTGGGATAAAAGAGTTTGTTAATATAAAAACAATCTGTCGAAGTTAGCAGTAAATTTGAGATTAATTTGGTTTTCAGATACAAAAAAACCGCGGTAAGCGGTTTTTTTGACTGGCAAATATTAGGTTAACTAAATTAACCAGAATATTAAAAATACCGCTAAGCTACTAACAGCAAAAAATGCGTTTTCAATTCTTGCCATTTTTAATGCATCTGCGTTTTCAGCTTTTTCGGTAGCACCTAAAACAATAAAGGTGATAAACATAGCTAAAGCCAATAAAGTAATGTTTACTTGGATTGCGCTAATCAAATTTTCCATAGTGACTTAAACCCAGTCTGAAATGAATATGAATAAATATGCGGGTATTGTAATTAAGCTAGGGTATAAAAAACAAGTTTATTTCGGATAAAAATAATTCAGATCAAAAAATCTAAGCCTGATAAAGCTTTTTTACTTATGTAATGGTGTGTTCTGAGTCGCTTGCAATCTAAGTTAAATATAAGCAAGATCCATCGCTTGAATAAAGTCAGTAAAGAGTAATATGTCTAAACTAAAATCCGAAGTTACTATTGTTAGTTATGGTATTTATACCCAATGGGATGCCAAAGCCAAAAGCTTGCCTAAAATTCAGGAGTTTACTACCGAGGTTATTGCACAAATTGATATTGAGTTTGGCATGGTGGTGAACTTTAAAAAAGCGAAAGGTGAAAAAATTAAGTTTTGTATTTATCACCCTGATATTCCAAATGATGATGGTGAAGTGATGCCACCATTTGAGGGCGAAGAATATGTGGGTAATAATAACTGGGATTTTTATTTAGGTGATACTATTTGGGCGCCAGTTAGTAATAAGTTAGGTGAGTGGCGGATGACAATTGAACTGAAAGGAAAAGTTGTCGCGGATAAAACGTTTGATCTAATCCAAGAAGAAGAAAAAAACGAAGCAAACTTTTGGAAAAAGCGTGGCTTTTAATCCAAGCATAATCTGGAAAAAGTAAAAATGGCTAAAATTGCGGTAATGCCTTATGCCGGTGCGCGTAAGTGGTTATATAAGCAAGTAAGCGGCATTGATGAATTTGTTGATGAGCTTAAACTGGATAAAGTATTGCCCGGCGATAAAATTTATGGGGTATTACCCGTTAATTTAGCCGCCGCTATTTGTGAAAAAGGCGCTGAGTATTTTCATTTGTCGGTGGATAAACCTGAATTATTAAGCGCAGAATATGATGTTTTCAGGCAGGCTAACCCCAAATTAGAAGCTTTTTTTATCAATGGTGCTGGTGAAGCTGTGTTAAGCCGCTTGCTTAAAAATGCTTTTACTTTAAGTTCAAATAAAGTTAGACGGATTGCCCGCGAGCGCCCACCTTTGAGGCTAGCGGATATTAAGCTGGCTTTTTATGCTTTAATGACTGCCTCGGCAATTGGTATGTTTGCCAATGCATTGGGCGGCGCTTTGTTATTTGAAAGCCATTTAATTAATTGGTTTGGTAAAGATTCAAGTTGGCTTGAGCAACATTTTAGCCTGTATTGGGTGATTGAGCTGATTTTGTGTTTTACTTTATTTTTATGGGCATCTTGGTCATTACGATTACAGGCGCGTCAGTGGGTGCCATTGCGTGATGTCAAAAGGCGCGATGCAGATCAGGCTTATGCTGGATTAGTCTTAACTGTTTCTAGCGGTTATCGGTTTGAGTTTAAAGATGAACGCTGGTTTTTTATCAAACAAAAACACGGACCTGAGATTGAAATTGAGTTAACCGGTAATTTAAATCAGGATATTGAAAACCTGATGCCGCTTAAAATTCAATGGGAACTTATTTTACGTATTATTCGTGCGCAGGCTTGCCGGCCAAACGCTAAATTAAAGCGAGTCATGTTTTTAGGATCGCAAGATTGCAGTATCAAAAATTTTGATGGTGTAGTGGAGCGGGTTGCGCCCGGTACTTATCCGCATATTAAAAATGCACTCAAAGTGTTAGCTATGTACGCTGAGTTTAAACAAATTGAGTTTGAGCCTTACCCTGTACCTATTCCCCCTAATGATATTGAAGCTTATTATAATGCTTACTTAAAAATAGCGAAAAATTGGCAACAATTTTATAGCTTGAGTGAAGAAGATATTTTAATTGATATTACCGGTGGTAAAACGCTCAATAGTGTTGCGGCCGCTTTAGCAACTTTACATAATAAAATGCAGTTTCATTATATAGATACCAATAATTTAAATGACGTATTGGTTTATGCAATGGAATATCGCCAGCAGAATATATAACTAAATTAAGTGCTAAATTAAATTTATAGGATACCCAGTGGTTAAAATTCCAAATACTTTTGGTTTAACAGTCACAGCCAAGCGGTTAATAAAATGGCCGAGCCAGCAAGCTTTATTTAAGCCGGATGAGAGTTTTATTATTGTTGGCGCGGGCAGTAACTTATTATTTGTTGATGCTGAGTTTGATGGTCAGCTCATTCAACTAGAGCAAGATGAGTTTATTATTGAACAAACCGCTTCCGATTATTTAGTGACTTTGGGCGCAGGTTTAAATTGGCACCAAACGGTAAAGCGTTTAATCGATGCTGGTATTGATGGGCTTGAAAATTTAGCTTTAATTCCCGGTACAGTTGGTGCTGCACCAGTACAAAATATTGGTGCGTATGGCGTTGAGTTTAGCCAATTATGTGAGTCTGTCACTGGCTATAATTTACAAACGCAACAGGTGGAAACTTTAAATAATCAACAATGTCAGTTTGCTTATCGAGAGTCTGTTTTTAAAAAACAATTAAAAGATAAATTTATTATTACTCAGGTAACTTTAAGGCTAACTAAAAACTGGCAGGCTAATTTAAGTTATGGGCCGCTGGCTGAACTGAATAATCCGACTGCGATACAAATTTTTGAGCAAGTTTGTTTAATCCGCCAATCTAAATTACCCGATCCGGCCAAATTACCTAATGCTGGCAGCTTTTTTAAAAACCCAGTTGTTGAAGCATCGGTATTTAATCAGTTGATTAAACAAGACCCAAATATACCGAATTATCCGCAAGCCGATGGCAAAGTTAAATTAGCAGCCGGTTATTTAATTGATAAAGCCGGTTTAAAAGGGGCTGTATATCAAAATGCAAAAGTGCATCAGCAGCAGGCTTTGGTCTTGGTGAATCAAGGCGGTAGTTGCGGAGTTGAAATCGCAAACTTGGCAGCTATGGTCAGGCAAACTGTATTGGCGCTTTTTAAGGTTAAACTAAACCCAGAAGTTAGATTTATTGGCAAACAGGGTGAGGTGGATTCGGCTCAATTTTTAGATTTACTGATAGCTGAGAATAAAAAATAATGAATATTGAATTATTATTAGAGGCTTTAGGGCAAGATGGCTTTCACTCAGGTGAAGTTTTAGCTAAGCAGTTTAATATGTCGCGTGCGGCAATTTCTAAATGGATTAATAAACTCAGAAACGCAGGTTATGATATTCACTCAGTGCCGGGCAAAGGTTATTGTTTTGCCAATTATGTACAGCCGTTTGATCAACCATTAATTCGAGCGAAATTAGCTGATAAATTACATCTTATTTTGAGCCGTGAGACAGATTCAACCAATGAAGATGTTAAACAATGTTTTAAACAAACTGAATTCGAACGTATTTTAGCCACCACCGAAAAACAAACCGCAGGACGTGGCAGGCGAGGGCGAGTATGGCACTCGCCTTATGCGCAAAATATTTATTTTAGTTTGGGGCTAAAGCTGGATCTAGCCATTAGCGAACTATCGGGTTTAAGCTTGGTGGTTGGTTTGGCTATTGCTGATTTACTTAAATCTAAAGGTGTGCCGATTCAGTTAAAATGGCCAAATGATATTTATCTGGAAGGGAAAAAACTCGGTGGTATTTTAGTTGAGTTAGAAGGCGCATTTGAGCCGCCCTGTAATGTTATTATTGGCACTGGATTAAATGTGAATATGCCGCAGCAAGCACAAGCAATTGATCAGGCGTGGCAGAGTTTAGCTGAATACACGGGTAAAGTGATTAATCGAACCGAGTTATTGCTTGAACTGGTGGACCAGCTTCAGTTGTATCTTACTCAATTTTGTCAAAATGGCATGGCTGAATTTGTTGAAAAGTGGCCGACCTACGATTTATATCATTACCAGAAAGTACAATTAATCAGTGGTGAACAAGTTACCCGAGGTATTAATCTGGGTATTAATGAGCAAGGTGGCTTGCGGTTATTGACCGATTCGGGCGAAGTGGAACTAAACGGCGGTGAATTATCTTTGAGGCCGGAATGAACATTTTATTAGTTGACGAAGGAAATACCAGTGCAAAATATGCATTATTGCAATTGGATGCTAATGCAACTTATCCCACACCATTTATTGAATTAATCGATTTTGAATGTTTAGTTTGGCGTGAAATTGACAAAGTGGTTTTTGCCAGTGTTAAGGCCGAATCAGACTCAATTTACCCTTTGCTAATTAATAAATTATCCGCTAACCCAAAACTGAATCAACAACCGCTGGCCGATAAAATATTACAGGTAAAAACTCAGGCTAGCGCATTTGGGTTAATTAATGCCTACGCTGAATACCCACGTTTGGGGGTCGATAGATGGTTGGCAATGTTAGGCGCAAAAAGCTTAACTCAGTCTGCTTTTATAGTGATTGATGCGGGCACTGCGGTTACTGTTGATGCGGTTGATGAGCAAGGGCAGCATTTAGGGGGGTGGATTTTACCTAATGTTGAATTTAGCGCACAGGCTTTGGCACAACGCTCTGGTAAAATTAAATTAAATCAGCCAGCATTAGCCAATATTGAGTTAGGCCAAAACACTGAAAACTGCGTTTATAACGCACTGTATGCAAGCCACATTGCTTTAATTGAAAAACAATTGGCGCAAATGCAAATAAAGCATTCAGCAGTTGAGCTTTATTTATGTGGTGGTGATGCTCAGGTTTATGCAAAACTGCTAAGCCAGCAAGGTATACAGTATCAGTTAGCGCCGCAGCTTGTTTTTAACGGGTTAGCCAAATACGCTAACCTTTAGTATGAGTGAGAGATTTTAGAACGGCGTTTATGGCGCTCTAAAATCTCAAGCTCAATTTAACTTAATTCACACTGTAATCAACCTTAACTCAGCTTAAATTGCTGTACAAGGCGACTCAGGTTTTCACTCATTTGAGTGAGTTGATTGCAAGATTTTGCTGTAGTTTGAATTGATTCATGCGAGCTTTGAGTTGACGCGGTAATATTTTTAATGGCTTCAGTGACTTCTTCTGATACTGCATATTGCGCTTGTACTTCTGCCGAAATATCTTGGTTTAACGCATCTATTTGAGTTATTGCCGTGACAATTTGATGCAAAGATTGTGCGGCAGTATCCGCTTTTTCAACGGTTACTTGAGTGGATTCTTCACCACTTTTTATTGCATCTACGGCTTTTGAACTACCGGCTTGTAGGGCATCTATCATATTTCTGATTTCTTCGGTGGAAGATTGGGTTTTGGCTGCAAGCGCACGTACTTCATCAGCCACAACCGCAAACCCTCGACCTTGTTCACCGGCTCTGGCAGCTTCAATAGCTGCATTTAATGCCAATAAATTGGTTTGTTCGGCTATTCCGCGAATAACATCCAGCACACCGGAGATATTTTGACTATTTTTAGCTAATTGAGTGATCACATGGCTGGCTTCTGTGACTTTAGATTCTGTCACTGAAACGGAGTTTTTAGCTTCTATAACTAACCCTTCCCCCTGATTAGCTGTAGTTTGAGTATCTTTAGCAGCCTGAATCGCATCTGTTGCACTTTGAGATATTTTTTCGACGGATAAAGTTAGATTATGAACCGATTCTAATACTGCATTTGACTGCGCTTGTTGTCTTGAAATGCTTTCTTCACTGGCTTCAACAACCTGATTTAAATGATTAGTTGAGCTATTTAATTGAATCGTTGCTTGTTTGACTTGATCAATAATATTTTCTATTTGTTCTGCAAACTCATTAAATGCATGTGCCAGCGCACTGACCTCATCTTTACCTTTATCGGGTAAGCGTTTGGTTAAATCTTTATCGCCGCGGGCGATTTCTTTTAAAGCATCAACAACTTCTTCAAGTGGAACTGTTATAGAGCGAATTATAATGGCCGCGCCTAAAGCAACAATCAGCAAAACAATAATAAAAAGAGAAATCTGACCGGATGCTGATTCTGTATAAGCTTGCTCAATATCTTGTAAATAAACACCGGAGCCAATAATCCAGCCCCAAGGTTTAAAGCCTTTAACATAAGATATTTTAGCAACTGGTTCTTTGCTTCCGGGTAATGGCCACATATAAGGAACTAGGCCTTCTCCTTTTTGTTTAACCACGTCAACCATGTCGCTGAATAATCGTTTACCAGTTGGATCTTGGTTATTTGAAATGTCTTTACCGTTTAATGAAGGGTTGGTCGGGTGCATAATCATTTTTGGTTGCATATCGTTAATCCAAAAATAATTGCCGTTATCGTATCTTAAATTTTGAATATCATTAATAGCGGCTTGTTGGGCGAGTGTTTCACTCATTTTACCGGACTGATAATTTTTATAATGCTGATCGACAATTGAATAGGCGGTTTCAACCAGCATTCGAGTATTGTCTTCTTTGGTGGCTGTTAAGGTATGTTTTAATTGGTTTAAGCTTAACGCTAAAATAAACACAAAACCTAAGATCGCAATTGCCAATAATAACCACAGCCGTTTTGGTATACTTAATCCGCGTAAAATTGTCACTTTGACACACTCCTTTATAAGACAAAGAGATTTGTCTGCTTTTTATAATTAGGGGTTGTTTAATGTTTTGTTAATATTGATTTTAAGTATTGTAAAAGTCAATTTTAATTTTGATTGAGTTTGAGCGGTTAAGCTTGGCATCTAAGATAGTTATTTATAATGCTAAGTTACTTGAGCTATTTAAGCGGTTGCTGCGAATTGAATTTAGTTTGGATTGTTGAATACTTTTTGCGTTTTATTTAAACACTTTTTTTAAACTAATTGTCATATTTGCTCGAAAACTAAGCGAATGAACAAAAAAATGGTTTTTTTATTAAAAAAGGGTTGCAACCCTTAAAAGCTTTCAATAAACTTCGCACCACTTTTTGACAGGGCCGACTTAGCTCAGTTGGTAGAGCAACTGACTTGTAATCAGTAGGTCGCCAGTTCGATTCCGGCAGTCGGCACCATCAAAAATAAAAGATTCGGAGGGGTTCCCGAGTGGCCAAAGGGATCAGACTGTAAATCTGACGGCTCCGCCTTCGCTGGTTCGAATCCAGCTCCCTCCACCATATTCACAGTTTGAGGTTTACTGCTTAGGATTTGCGGGCATCGTATAATGGCTATTACCTCAGCCTTCCAAGCTGATGATGCGGGTTCGATTCCCGCTGCCCGCTCCAAATTTCGCTGATATAGCTCAGTTGGTAGAGCGCACCCTTGGTAAGGGTGAGGTCCCCAGTTCAAATCTGGGTATCAGCACCATCCTAAAAAAGTTTCTTCTTACCGTGGCGTGTATCAATATTAAAACTGAATAAACGGTTTTAATTACAACTAATGAGGTCTTGGAAGTGGCTAAAGCAAAATTTGAACGTACGAAACCGCACGTTAACGTTGGTACAATTGGACACGTTGACCACGGTAAAACAACTTTAACAGCAGCAATCTCTACAGTATTGGCAAAAACTTACGG
>NZ_JAOPFU010000044.1 GCF_025515275.1 Catenovulum sp. 2E275 | reverse complement strand
CGCTGCGTTGTGGGGGCGCATTATAGGGACAAAACAAACCCCGTCAACGCTTTTTTTGAATTTATTTCTTTTTTTTTATCGTTCGGTTAATTAACGTACAAAACAAACAAAAAAGCGGCAATTATTACCGCTTTTTCTTAATAATGATTAGATTACTTTTATAAAAAGCAATTTTTAACCCGCTCGATTAATAAAGGTGATAAACCATCTAAACCACATTCAATCCAGTTAATTAATAATTGCTCTGCGTTATAAGTATCTCCGCTATTCATTTTATCTGATAGCATTTGCACCTGTAATTGCATTCTAAGCTCTGTATCTTCTGTTGGTATGGGTTGATTTTTGATAATTTCGATCTTAATCGTAATCTCTTTTTGGCTGTCGGTATCGGCTGATAACTTTTGATTCGCTTTAATTAGATTTTGCCAAGTTAGGTTTAACTGGCTTAAATCAATTGGATTACTGGTTTGTTCAGAGTCTGCTTTTCCTACACCTAAATTTTCAAGATAGCTGAATAAAGTCGCCATTTCGGCTGTATGCTGTTGTGCTATGGCTTTTTCTTGCACAGCATCAATTTTGGCTAATAAAGACTTTTGCCATTTAATTAACCTTTCAAATTGCACTTTATTGACTGAGCTAAAATCCAGCTCATTGAGGTTGGCTTTAAGTTCGTCTGGGGTAGATAGATTCTCGGTAATTTGTTGCTCAAGTATAGATAAACTTGCACTTAGCTTGTCATAAGCTTCACCCTGCTTTTGTTTTTGAGCTTGATACTCGGCTTGTTTTTGATTAAATACCGCATCATTAATTGCCCGGAATTTACTCCAAAGCTTATTTTCTTTATGTTTACCGGCAAAACCAATTTCTTTCCATTGATTTTGTAACAGCTTTAACTCATTGGTTAATTCATTTATATCTTCGCTTGTTTTAACCTTTGCTTCTGCTTTTTCAATTAATTGTGTTTTCAGCAGTGCATTATTTTTTTGATAATCCGCGACTTTCGTTTTTAACGGATCAATCAAAGTATAAAACTTTTGGTTAATGGATTTATAAATGGATTTATCAATTGGGCCAATTTTGTTCCATTGCGATTGAATTTGAAATAATTGTTTACCAAGTTCATTTAAAGATGAATTGGTTTCAAAATTAGCTTGTAATTCGGTGAGTTGCTCTATGATTGCTTCTTTGAGTTTTAAATTTTCTTGCCTTTGCTGTTCAAGCTCGGCATAAAACGCTCGGCATGGTGCAAAAGCTTGTTCAGTTAATTGATCAAATTCTTGGTTTAACTGAGTATTTTCTGCCGAATCAACATTACCTAAAACTAGCCAAGTTTGTCGGGCAAATTTAATTTTTTCAGCCTGAGCTTGTAAATCATCCATCGGTGAATCAACTAAAGCTTTAACTTCTTGTAATAACTCCTGTTTACGCGGCAAGCCAATATAAGCTTTCCAATCCTCCAAATCTGATATTTGCTCGTTAACCTGAGCTAATTCATGTTCCACTTTGGTTTTATTCAGTTCACTCAGTTCATCATGCCATTGACTCATTTTTCGGTACAAACCAAAAGCCGCATTATATTTACCAGCTCTGATTAAACTTTTAAGCTCTCTGATTTTTGCAAACAAACGTTTTGTTTTTTTGTTTTGTTCGGCTTCAATTTCATTAACCGCCTCTTGCCATGCTTTAATCAGCGCTTTACTGCTTTGAGCTAACGAATCTGGCAATGGGAATAATAGTGCTTTTTGGTTTTTACGCCATTGCGCCAGCCATTCACGAAAATAAGCTTGCGTCGCATCATACTCTGCCAGCGAGCTTGGTATTTCTTTTTGTGACAACTGAGTTAAGCTTCTGGTAGCTTGGGCTACTTGCTCTGTAAATTGGTCAAGGTGTTGTACATTAACCTGATATTCATTTAATTGATTAAACAGGTGCTCAATATCCCGACCCGTTTCGTGGCTTTGCTCAAGTGTTAATTTACAAGATTCAATCAAATCTAATAATTGCTTTTGCTCTGCATCACCAGAATGAGAAATGGCCTCAGCGATTTTCTGATCAATAATCGTGATCTGCTGTTCTGTATTTTCAACTAAAGTTTTACGTTGCTCAATTGCATCTTGTTTTGCTTTTTCAGTTAAATACGCTTGTTTGAGTTTATCTGTCGAAGATTCTAGTTTGTCACAAATTGTCTGATATTTTTGTTTAAACTCTGCTTGTTCCTCGTCCGTTAAATAACTCAACTCAGCTTGTTTGCATTGCCATTTACTAACTAACAATTCGCCATCTTGCTGAACTTGTAAATAATCGGTTTTGTCTTTAAGCGCTAATAGCTGACTTAAAATTAAAGTAAGCTCTTTTTTTAGCTCGACTGGTTTTTCTTTAGCTAACTTAACCTGTTCAAGTTCCGCTAAGGCTAATTGTCTAACTTCAATGGATGCCGCTTTATTAGCAATTTTTTCAAGCTGTTTAGGATTGCTTTTTAGTGTCTCTATTACTTGAGCATAACAATAATGAGCAATTTCAGCTTGTGCTTCTCTGTATACTAAATCAATTAATAGTGCTTCTTTATTTAACTTTTTTAATAAGGTTAAACGTAAAGATTGATCTGAACTTCGTCGAACAACTTCCTCAAGTAACTGATTATTATGTGTGTTTAATAAAAAGTTTTTCACTTCTTCTTGGCTGCAAGTCAGTTTATTTGAATCGGCACCTAATACTGCCAGCTTCACTTTTTCTGCTGCAATTTTTTGCAAATGTTGATCAGAATCTTTTTCCATTGCGTTAACCCAAGCGGCAAATGATGCCATTTTTTCAAGGGCTTTGCGTCTTACATGCGCTTCAACATCTCGGTTAGCTATTTCATTTAAAATGCTTTGATCGTCTAATTGCTGTAATGCCTGAGCTCTGACAACCGGATCTTTATGCTGCCATTTGGGTTTAAAAATATTTTTAAAAATCATTGGAGTTAAACCTGATAATTTGCTGCTCTGCCATTTCCCTTTTTAGTTCAGCTTTGCTTTGTTCTATTATTTGGCCATTCGAGCCAATCGTAAAATGTTCTGTTGAATTTAAATGCTTAGCTTGCCAAGCCATAACCGTTTGCAAACAGGTAGATTTCTGTTCATTAGATAAAGCGATTCCGTTATCCCATTTACCTAACTCAACTGCCTGTTTTAATTTTAAATAAACAGATTCGGGCATGTTTTCTATTGTTGTTAAAAGATCCATTATTGTTTAGACCGTTTAAATAACATAATTCGGATGCGGGTTACTAAATACCAGACAAATGAAATAGCAGTCACCACTTGGGCGATTATTTTATCGTTTGATGTGCCGTCATCGGTATACCAAGCGGTGTAAGCCAAGCCACCAATAAATAAAATCAATGCAATAAATGACTGAGTCATTAAGTTTGAAGATTTTTTAATCCGGTTAATTCTGCGTTCGCTCTCAATTTTTTCCGGATCTGCTACTAAAACATGCTGACAGAACTGACAACTTTCTGCTTTATCTGAAATTTTTTTATCACACTTGGGGCAATGCATTAACGCCATAAATTAATTTTCTCGATCGTTTGAATGTTTTAACTGGTGTAAATAAGCCTGCTGGGTCGACTTAATATCTTTGCGTAATAATACAAGCGCAAATAAATTTGGCAATGTCATTAATACCACTGTAATGGTTGCTAAGTTCCAAATTAAAGTTGTATCTACAAAAGAAGCAATAAAAAAACCGACCACATAAGTTATTCTAAAATAAATAACCGAACCATGGCCAAATAAGTAAACCATAGCTCTGTCACCATAATAACTCCATGAAATTGCGGTTGAAAATGCAAACAGTAAAATCCCTATTGTTACCACATATTCGCCATATTGACCAAACCAACTTTGGCTAAATGCTTTTGCAGTGAGCGCGGTTGAATGTAATAAAGATTCCCCTTTTACAACCAATTCCTGCTCAGCTAACTTACCATCTTTTATGGTGATATTGCCATTAAACAAATGGCCACCAATATATTCAAAACGCACATTTTCCGCAATTGAACGAGCATTAATTAAAGTCACTTGTGCTGAATCAACCAACTGGCCGTTATTAATTTCTAATTCGCCCGAATATAATTCAATTTGATGTCCACTTTGCTGGTTTAACCATTTACCTAACTCTGCTTTGTCCTGAGTTGAGGTTTGCTGGTAAATACCTTGCACAAATTGCATATCTGAACGATCAAATTCATTTAAAAATTTTTGTTGCCATACGCCTGACGATAAAATCACCATACCGGTTAAAGTGCACAGTAAAATGGTATCAATAAATGGCTCTAACACGGCAACCATACCTTCTTTTACCGGCTCATCTGTTTTAGCGCTGGCATGCGCTATTGGTGAAGAGCCTTGTCCGGCTTCATTTGAAAACAAACCGCGATTCACCCCACGGTTAAATGCATAAGCAAAACTGGCCCCTAAAAAGCCCCCTGCTGCGGCGCTGCCAGTAAATGCCTGCTTAAATACAGCTAAAAAAGAAGGCACTAAATTTTGATAGTTATAAATAATCACCACTAAACCAGCAACTAAATACAATACAGCCATAAAAGGCACAATTTTAGAAGTAATTTTAGCGATTCGGGTAATGCCACCAATAATCACAAAGGCTAATAAACAAGCTAAAACACCGCCGGTTAGCATAGGTTCAACATCAAAACTGGTTTGCATGGCCATCGCAATATTATTAATTTGCGGTAATGCACCTGTGCCAAATGCACTACAGATAGTTGCAAATGCAAAAATAATAGCCAGCCATTTGGCATTTAATTTTCTGTCCATGTAATACATAGGACCACCAGCAATGGTACCGTCTTGCGTTTTTACCCGATATTTGTGTGATAAAGTGACCTCGACATACTTGGTTGTCATCCCTAAAAACGCAGTCATCCACATCCAAAATAAAGCCGCAGGCCCGCCCAAAAAAATGGCTAAACCTACACCGCCTATATTACCTGTCCCCACAGTGCCAGATAATGCCGTTGATAACGCCTGAAAGTGGGAAGTATCTCCCGATTGATTTTGATGAGATTTAGCAAATAAGGTTTGCCAGCCGGCTTTAAAAAAACGGAGTTGAGGAAAGCCAAGATATAAAGTAAAAAATAAGCCGACTGAAAGTAAAAGGTAAGGAAAATAAAAAGCTCCGCCTAAATAAGTATCTAAGCGGATTAAAAAGTCGTTAATCGATTGCACAGCAATTCCTTATAGTGCAGGTTAATTTTTTTGTTTAGTTGCAATATGTACCTGATTACGGCCGTGTTCTTTTGCGTAATAAAGAGCATGATCAGTTGTATCTAACCATTCATTATGACTTTGTGTACCAGAAGCAACCTCTGCCACCCCTAGACTGATAGTAAAATTAAACTTAATACCTTGATATTCGAGTATGCTTTGCTCAACGTACTCTCTCAACCTTTCTGCAAACACGGCAGCTTGCTCTGCTGTACTATTAATTAAAATAGCAGCAAATTCTTCACCGCCATAACGCCCAGCTATGTCTGTCTCTCTAATCGTATTAACCAAAGCATCTGATACAAATTTAATAGCTACATCTCCAGCAGGATGCCCATATTTATCATTAACTGTTTTGAAATGATCAATATCAAACATAACAAGTGAGCAAGGCTGCTCCGTTCTTTTAGCTCGTTTAAATTCACTAATTAAACACTCTTCCCAATACCCTCTATTATATAAACCTGTTAACTTATCAACTCTAGAAAGCTGTTTAAATTTTGAATTGATCGCTTTTAATTCTAATTTATTAACCGCAACATCTGTGACGTCATAAACAATTATTCCGATTCGTTCAACTTGGCCTGTCGCAGAGTCCAATGGAATAATGGTTGTATTTTGATACATAAACTCAGCTGAACCAGTAATAGGGCGATAATTTTTAAATTTAAATAAATATGGTCTTTGTTCCCAAGTGGTAAATGCTCGGGTATTGAGCTGAAACACACATTCAGCTTTATGAGTAAACCAAACTTGATTTATTTCAGGAAATACCGAAAATAAATTTTGGTTTCTGACTTCGTAAGGATTCATGCCACTGTGACTTTCCATAAAGTTATTCCACAGCTGAATATTGTACTCTCTATCAAGCACAACTAAGCCCACATCCAAATTTTGTAGCATCCCCATTAATGAATGAATTTCTTTAAATTCATCGTTCGAGATGTTTTGATTTGTCATTAATCTTCCAGCAAATAATTAACTTTATTATTTAAAACTTCGATAGCATCTTCTGCAAATAAAAGTAATAAATCACAATTAATATCATAACCTTCAATTTTATAATTAATTTCTATCGCTAATGTTTTACTCCAGCGATAGTTATTGGTTGAAATCAATTCAGATAAATTAACGTGTTGACCTAAAACAACAGGATGCCCTTGACTAAAATTAACATCGAGTTGGCTACCAATACCGCGTAAACATGCACCAATTAAAATATTGGCTACATCCATTAATAACTCAAGATCCAAGGATGTATCTAACTCATTAGAGTATTTAAGCAGTTTAGCAATATCGGATAAACTGGCATCGTTAAATATCAGCAAAGCCTCTCCTGATATTTTATTGCCAATAAATCCTTGACACACACCAGATACTTTATCCGAATTTTCGATCCCACTCAGTGCCATTCTTAATTCGTTTACCTCTATTAAGTTAACGACAGGGATAGGTAATATCACTTTAACTTCAAGTAACTTGGCTAACAAAGCTGCGGCTTGCCCCATAGCTACATTAGCTATTTCCTGATAACAATCTCGCTGATCTTCTGTTATGGATACAATATGTTTATTCACTCAGTCACTCTCATTATCAGTTAATTACAACAAACCAAAGCGTTTTAATACTTCAGCTGACTTTTCTTTACTGATAGGTTTTTGAATAAAATCCAGTGCGCCTAACTGGCTAACCTGAGTTTGAGCTTCGGGCTGAATATCGCCAGAAACAACGATAACCATAGCATTTAAATCGTGTTCTCTAATATAGGTGAGAGTTTGAATACCATCCATAACAGGCATAGTTAAATCTAAAAATACAACTTCGCCTTTACCCTCTGAAATTGCCTGAATTGCTTCTTCCCCATTACAGGCAAAGCTCACTTCAACATCCCAGTTATCAGGCAGTGCCCGGGCCATTTGTTTTCTTGCGAAACCAGAGTCATCACAAATTAATACAGAAATTGCCATAATTATTATTTTTTATTGAGTTGAGTTAATTAAACCTAGCTGATTTTAAGGCTGCCGACAACAAATTTCTAAACTTAGCTAAATTTGATTTTGCAAAACGCCTTGTAGCCAGAGTATAGTTGCACTATCTGATTAAAATCAAAGAGAAATCACGTGTTTAACTCGATTGACCATTCTAAGTATGACTTTGATCCTAGTTATGGCCTTAGTTTGACACAGTTACTAAATATTCAAGCGCCAGCCGCGCCAACTGATTTTTTGCCATTTTGGCAGCAAAAATATCAGCAAGCATTAAGTCATGCGCCTAAACCTGTATTAACCGATACCGGATTAACGCAAAACCGCCAACGAATTTTTGAGATTAGCTACCAATCTACCAATGCAATTACCATCCGAGGTTGGCTTAGTTTACCTGAATCTGGCCGGGTTGAACGTGGTTTTGTGGTTGGACATGGCTATGGAGGACGTGAATTTGCCGACACCCATTTACCGTTTGAAAACAGTGCTTATTTATATTTATGCTGTCGGGGAATATCTAAAAGTGCCACTCACCAATTTTCATCGAACCCGGCTTATCATGTATTGCATGATATTGATAAACCTAAAAACTATATTTTAGCGGGTTGTGTTGAAGACACTTGGCTTGCCGTTAGTAGTTTACTGAGACTGTATCCAGAGCTAAATGGCCATATTGGTTATTTAGGCATTAGTTTTTCAGGCGGCATAGGCGCACTAGCGCTAAGCTGTGATAATCGTATTCAAAGAGCGCATTTTAATGTGCCAAGTTTTGGACACAACTTAATTAGAATGCAACTGCCAACCACTGGCAGTGCTAAAGCTGTGCAGGAATATGCCAAAAAGCATCCGAATATTTTAACGACTTTGTCATATTATGATGCTGCAATAGCCGCCAAATTTATAAAAATACCCGTGCATATCGCCGCAGCTTTATTTGATCCTGTGGTTGCACCGCCAGGACAATTTGCGATTTATAACGCGCTTGAAAGTGAAAAACGTTTATTTATTTTAGAAGCCGGACATAGCCAATATCCAGCGCAAAAAGTGCAGGAAAAAACCTTACTCAACCAACTTAATCAATTTTTTTATTCGTTATAGCGTTTATGGTTAAAGGGAATGAATCGAGAATATTACAAACAATGGAGTAGCGAATTAAAACGCGAAATGGAGATGATAATACTCGGCCATAGTGGTCAAAAAGTATTAGTCTTTCCAACCCGTGGTGGTCGTTTTTATGAATATGAAAACTTACGTATTCCCCAAAAAATTTCAGCAAAAATTGAACAAGGTGAATTACAACTTTTTTGTGTAGACGGAATAGACAGCGAATCATTTTATTGTTTTTGGGCCCATCCTTCCGGCCGGTTAGAGCGCTATCTACAATATGAAAGATACATAATTAACGAGGTTATTCCATTTATTCACCGTAAAAACCCGCACCCAATGTTAGTAGCTCATGGCTGTAGTTTAGGCGCATTTCATGCAGCTAATATTGCATTTCGACATCCTCAGCAATTTCAACGGTTAGTCGCTTTTAGTGGCCGCTTTGATTTAACCTTAAACATTGAATACTTTAGAGATTTATTTGACGGGTTTTATAATGACGAAGTCTATTTCAATACCCCAACTCACTTTTTACCTAACCTAAACTGCACATTTCAACTCAGCCAACTTAGGCAAATGGAGATTACGTTAGTCATTGGTGAGCAAGATCCGTTTTACGAAAATAATCGACATTTAAGCGATATTTTACGTAATAAACAAATCGAGCATAAACTCTATGTTTGGCGTGAGCGCGCACACAGAGGTTATTATTGGCGTAGAATGGCACCTCTTTATCTTTAAAGTGGCACCCAAAATGGAAAATTTTCAGTAACCCACTAAACTCAAAACATTCAGATTGATTGTTCAGCACATTTTATCAGTTAGTTAAGTATTTGAAATTTAATTGAACTTTATATAAATTAGTTCACTCTTATTGAATCAAGCTAAATTTAGCAGAGGTTTTTTATGGCAGAACAAAATAGTAGTAAAATCGGGCTTTATACCGGAGTCGCTGCCGCGGTTATTCTGGGTATTGGCGCCATTTATTTTTTAAGCTCAGATAACGAAGAACCCACTCCTCAACCTATGCCTGTTACTACACCACCTCAGGTGATTGAACCAGAGCCAGTTGAAGAACCAAAACTACCAGAAGAAACACAAACCGAGTTAACAGAACAGGCAGAGATGCCTCAAATTACCGAGCCGCAAAAACCAGCTAAGCCCGAATTACCCGCTTTAAATCAAAGTGACGATTTAGTTAAAACGGATATCGAGCAGGCTTACCAGCAACCTCAAATAGAATCGCTATTTGTTGATGATGATTTAATTCGTAAATTTGTAGTATTTGTTGATAACGCAGCGCAAGGTTCATTGGCTCAGCAACATAGCCCAGTTAACAAACCAAAATCTGACTTTAAAGTAATTCCGGCCGACAATAACGAGTATATTTTAGATCCGCAATCGTATAAACGATATGACGCTTATGTCAGTATGTTTACTATGCTCAATGCAGATACCCTAATTGATTACTTTAAAAAATTCAGACCTTTAATTAATCAGGCTTATGCTGAAATTGGTTATCAGGACGGTAAATTTGAACAAAGTATGATCGAAGCCATTGATCTTGCTTTGGCAACCCCTTTAGTTGAAAACGAAATTCGGTTAGTTGCACCTTCTGCTATGTATAAATTTGCAGATCCTGAATTAGAATCATTAAAACCAATTCAAAAATTATTAATCCGAATGGGGCCAAAAAATCAGCTAAAAGTCCAAGCAGCTTTAGAAAAAGTGCGTAAACAATTAGTGAAATAACCTCACTCAAATAGCCATTAACTAATTAATAGTTAATGGCTATTTGAATAAAAAAACAGCAGCTTGAAGCTGCTGTTTTTTGTTTAGCTTTTAAATTTATTAAGCGAGTATTTATTAGGTAATTTTTTACCAACTTGACAGTGCCGGTAAAGAAAAAGTTTTACCCTGATAAGTTAAAATCACATCTTGCGGCGTTATTTGTTTAAGCACTAAACCGGCTGTAATACTCTGCCCTTCTCTAACCACTTTATTATTAACTTTAACCCAGCCTTGTTTAGCATCACTCGAATAAATATGAGTTTGAAAATCAAGCGGTGGAATTTGCATCTGAAATGCCGAATTTAATGTGGTTAATCTTGGCACTTCGGAGTCATTTTGCTGATTTAGTTCAGTTTGAGGTAATGCCATTGTTTCTTCAACTGCGGCGTTAAAACGGGCTAATAAATCAGCTGAAACCGCTTCATTTTCAGCTTCGCTTGCTAATTTAGATGACTGAATCGTATTAAATTCGGTTTCAGCTTGCTCATTTTTCGGTTCATTTTGTCCGGCTTGATTAAATCCAGTTACAGTTGTTCGCTCTGATATTTGAGCGCTTGCGCCAAGCTGAGTTTGCCTTTGCTGCGCTACTGATTCAGCGTTTATTTGAGCTTGCGCTGTATTATTTTTAAGTGCCTGTTTAAACTCAGGTACAGTTAATGAAGATAGTGTCATGCCTGTTGGCTGATTAAATTCGGTTTCCTGTTGTTCTGTCTGGCTTTGGAATTGAGTATCCGTATTATGTTGTGATTGTGTCTGTCTTTGAGATTGTAGCTGAGTCGTTTTAACGCCACTTTTTCCTTCATTTTTTCCTTCATTTTTAGCTTCGCTTTTAATGTCATTTAGCGCTTGGCCGCTCGTTGCTAAAACAGCTTGTTGCTCTAATTGTATTGGATTAGATGTGGTTGAATTAGCAAACATTAGTTTGGCTAAATAAAATCCACCAGTAAAAGTAATGATTAAAGCGATAACAATAATAGAAACAAATTTAATTTTTTGACGGCGAATTTCATCCGCAGAATCTTGCGCAAATCCTTGGTTTTCCGTAGGCTCTTGCTGATTTTGATCTTGTTTTTGCAATGCATCCATTAAAAATGACATCGAATATCCTCATTTAACCTTGATGCAAATTAGGCGTTGCAGCCAATGTAAGTTGCTGAATAAGCAACACTGTTTCTGTATCCGCAAAAGGTGTTAAAGCTAATTTATATTGATTTTGAAATTGATTAAGCTTGGCTTGTAATTGCTGATCAAACTGACCTACTTTTTTACGCGGTTTCGCCAATAACACAGACAATTGATTATCAAGCCACTGGAGTTGTGCCAAATCGCTGTTTTCATCTATTTTTCCACTAAAATCAGCCGGTGGCTGCCAAATAACTAACGCTTTTCCCCGCCAGTGTTGGTTCATCCACTGCGAATTTAGTTCAATCGATTGTTGATTAAATTGGATTTTATAATCATCCGGTCCGGCAGTTAATACGCCATAAAATACCTTGCCATTATCCTGATATAACTCAAGTAAGGCTGGAATGTCTAAATTCGTTAATTGAGTAAAACTGCCACTAAACTGATAACAGGCTAAATCATATTCAGCTAAATCAACACAAGGATTCAACCAGTCCTGCTGCTCGGGTAGTTGCCATATTTGTGCTAATTGACTAAACCCCTGTGTTAAATTGGCATCATTAGCATTGGGCTTAAACGTAATTGTTTTAACTTCTGCTGGATTAATTTGAGCCGTTGTTTCAACCGGTTTAAGCTCAGCTTTCGCCTGATTAGATTCAGCGCTATCGCCAGTCAATAAATAACTGGTACCAGCAACCACCAATATAACGCCAGCCGCAATTGCTGCATACCAAAGCTTATTAGCAGATAATTTATTGCCCGTTTTAATTTCATAATCCAAAGCTTCTGCCGCAGCTTGCTCTACAATTTTTACATCCACTTTGTCCTGATGCTTAACATAAGCACCCATTAAAGCTCGGTCACACAACAAATTAATCACTCGCGGGATCCCACCGCTTATCTGGTGAATGCGTTTTACTGCATTTTTAGTAAATAATGCTTTTTGGCAGCCTGCAACCTGCAATCTATGATTAACATAAGCAGCCACTTGCTCAAGCGTTAAAGGCAATAAATGATAACGTGCGGTAATTCGTTGTGCGAGTTGGCGAAGTTCTTGTCGTTTTAATAAAGCCTGTAATTCCGGCTGACCAATTAAAATAACCTGTAATAACTTTTTGGTATTGGTTTCTAAATTCGTTAATAGCCTGAGTTGCTCTAATACTTCGGCTCTTAAATGTTGCGCTTCATCTATAATTAATAATGCATTTTGCCCAGCTTGATGATTAGCCAATAAATATTGTTTAATCGCATCGGTTAAATCTTTAATACTGCTGTTATTTTTATCGTATTCAATGGCAAATTCATCACAAACTGTGGCTAACAACTCATGTTCGGTTAAAGTTGGATTTAAAATAAACGCGACTTTAGTTTGCTCAGGTATTTTTTCTAACAAACAACGTGAAACTGTGGTTTTACCTGTGCCAACTTCGCCGGTTAATAATACAAAACCACCGGTTTCATGCAGGCCAAAACTTAAATGCGCCAGCGCCTCTTTATGGCGTTCACTCATATATAAATAATCCGGATTCGGCGCAATAGAAAATGGAATATCCTTTAAACCAAAATAAGCTTGATACATAATATTGATTGGGCTTGTTAATCACAAAGTGGCACAATAGTAGGCCGGAACGACAAAAATTCCAAGAGGCAATCAAATGAAGGTGTATTTAGTTGGTGGCGCTGTGCGTGATCAATTGTTACAAATACCGGTAAAAGACAAAGACTGGGTTGTAGTTGGCAGCTCAGTTAAACAAATGCTAGAGGCTGGTTTTGTACAGGTTGGACAGGACTTTCCGGTTTTTTTACACCCGAAAACCAAACAAGAATACGCTCTTGCCAGAACCGAAAAAAAACAAGGCAATGGTTATACGGGTTTTATTTGTCAGGCAGATCAAACGGTTAGTTTAGAAGATGATTTACTCCGCCGTGATTTAACCATTAATGCAATTGCCCAAACCGAAACCGGTGAATTGATTGACCCTTATAATGGACAAACCGATTTAAACCACCGGATTTTACGCCATGTATCTCCAGCTTTTATTGAAGATCCGTTAAGAGTATTTAGAGTTGCACGTTTTGCTGCCCGCTTTCATCATTTAGGTTTTAGCATTGCAAGTGAAACACTTGAGCTAATGCGCCAAATAAGCCAAAGCGGTGAGTTAAACCATTTAACGCCAGAGCGGATCTGGCTTGAAACCGAAAAAGCACTGGCGACAGATAATCCACAAGTTTATTTTCAAGTTTTAAAAGATACCGGTGCATTAAATACCTTTTTGCCTGAGCTTGAAGCTTTATGGGGAATTCCTAATCCAAAGCTCTGGCATCCAGAAATTGATTCGGGTGTACATACTTTAATGGTGGTCAAAAAATCAGCTCAACTCAGTGATAAACTCACCATTCGTTTTGCTGCGCTTTGTCACGATTTTGGCAAAACCAAAACCCCTCCAGAAAAATGGCCTTCACATCATGGTCACGGCGAGATGGGCGTACCGATCATTGAAAGCGTCTGTAAAAGATTAAAAGTGCCTAACCATTACAAAGAGTTAGCTTTAGTCGTTAGTGCTTTTCACAGCCGAATTCATAAAATTGATCAACTTGATGCCAGTGCTTTAGTTAATCTACTCGATAAAATGGATGTTTGGCGCAAACCCGAGCGACTAGACGATTTTTTATTAACTTGTCAGGCAGATTTTCAAGGCAGGCTTCATTTTAATGATAAGCCCTACCCTCAACTGAATAAAGTTAAACAGATTTACCAGCTTGCGCTGAACGTAACGGCAAAACCCTTTGTAGAAGCCGGTTTTAAAGGACCTGAAATCCGCCAAGCTATGTTTGAAAAAAGGGTTGAGTTAATTAATAATTACCTGCAAAACAATTGATTTTATTACACGAATGAGTTAGTTTAACCCTGTTCACGCAAAAAATTGCAAAGAGAGATTATTTTATGACATTTACCAAGGCTCAAATTAACCTGCACCATCATCATTTTTCCGTATAGCCTTCGGTATATATGGAAGGCTGAGTATTATCGCCTTCCAGAGTTTGTCTTATATTAAACCCTCGGAAGGTAACTTTCGGGGGTTTTTTTATACCCAAATTTTTTATGACGGGTATTTTAACGCTTTAAAAACGTGTTTAAAGGTTAAAAATCGACCATAAACACATAAAATACAGCTAAATAGGTAAAAGCCAATCAATAAAGCTGCAATTTTAGAGTTGATAGGTATAATTGCAGCCTTATCCGTTTATTGTAGATCGCAATAACCTGTGGCTTGCAAGCTGACATACAAAATTACATAAACAGTTAAACAAATAAAGGTAGCAACAGATGTCAATATACGACGCTGTTATGGCCATTCCGCGAAGTGGCCGAACATTTGAAAATTTTATTGATACACTCAGCACAAAAGCCAGTGGTTTAGCTGCGCCGGATGCGCTGATCAAGGCGGTAAAAGCAGGCAAAAAACGAAAACACCAAGACTATGCCATTGCCAGCCAATATTTAGCAGAATTAAAAGATAGCCCGGTTGCCAATCATTTAGGATTATTTATTGATCGCAAACGTGAAGAACGTCCGTATCGTGTTGGTTTTTTAGGTGCAGATGTAAATGTTCAGGGTTTAAATGTTCGGGTAGAAGGCGACGAGCCGCATAACTGTTCATCTTTAGTAGGTTTAGGCGAAGCCGATATTGCCGTGGCAGGTTTAGATGAATTATTAGCGGTTACTCATAACTCGTTAAATGCTTCAGCAACCAAATGGGGCATGTATAACTACAACCTGAAAAAAGAACAAAAAGTACGGGTTGCCGGTTCTGCCATGTTAACCCGATTTAACGATGTTATTGGTCGTCCGGTACAAGATATGGTTGGTTTTTTCTTAATTGCCAAACAAAAACCAGACGGCATAAACAGCAGTTATCCAAAAGATTATTTACAACACTTAGAACATCATAAAAATAAAGTATTTGTAAAAGGCCGTTATGCTGAAAAAGTGCATAAAACTTACCCAAAACTCAACATTGAGCCAGTGCACGATGTTGAAGATGCAGTAAACGACAGCAATACCGGCGATGTCGGATTAGAGATAGTACAAACTGGCTCAACTTTAAGACGCAAAAATTTAGTGTTATTAGGCGCGCCACTGTTTTTATCTGAAAGTTTATATGTTGTTGATTATTACAAATACAATAAAAAAAGTGATGAAGGTTTAATTCAGCTATTGGATATGCTTAATCCGGTTGGTTATTTTGAAACCCAAAGACTGGAACAATTTGCATTTTGGTATCACGCCCTACAAGAAAACTTAGGCGATAACTGGATTAATAAACCGGCTATTACCGATATATTTTGTAGTCAACAAGATGCCATTCGCGGGCTTAGACCATATAGTTTAAAAACCCGTTATTGGACACCGTCTGATAGTTATAAACGCGATGATGCATTTCAGTTTGTCGAAAGCTCACTGAACCAGTTGCAAGAGATTTACACCGACGTTTTAAACGGCCGGCTTTGATTTATTTAGAGGTGAAACATGCAAACGCTTGACTGGAATTTATTAGATTCAACTCAGCAATCAGCTATTTTAGAGCGCCCCGCATTAGGCGACAGTGCAAAACTTTCAGCTTTGGTCAGCGATATTATTCATCAGGTAAAAACTCAAGGCGATGAGGCAATTCATGCTTTAACTGAAAAGTTTGATGGTTTAAAACTAACTAACTTACGGGTTTCGCAAGCTGAAATTGATGCATCAGAAGATGAGCTGGGTGATGAGATTAAACACGCTATTCAGTTAGCAAAAGCTCAAATAGAGAGCTTTCATCAGGCTCAAGTGGCACCCGTTGTAAAAGTAGAAACCAGCCCAGGGGTAATTTGTGAATTACATACCCAGCCTATTGAATCGGTTGGTTTATATATCCCGGGCGGAACAGCCCCGTTACCATCAACCGTATTAATGCTGGCAACGCCTGCTCGGATTGCTGGTTGTAAACGTTTGGTTTTAACAACACCTCCGGGTAAAGATGGCAAAATCAAAGCAGAAATTCGCTACGCAGCCAAAATCTGTCAAATTGATGAACTGTATATGGTGGGTGGTGCGCAAGCGATTGCAGCGTTAGCTTATGGTACGCAGAGCATTAAAAAGGTTTTAAAAATTTTTGGTCCGGGTAATAGTTTTGTGACAGAAGCTAAACAACAAGTTAGCCAAGATCACAAAGGGGCAAGCATAGATATGCCAGCTGGACCATCTGAAGTTTTAGTGATTGCGGATGAATACGCAAACCCTGAGTTTGTTGCAGCAGATTTATTATCACAGGCCGAACACGGTAAAGACTCTCAAGTGATTTTAGTGACTAACTCGCCAGAGCAAGCACAAGCTTGTGAAGCAGAAGTTAATCGTCAGGTTGCATTATTACCACGACAAGAAATTGCACAAGGTGCGCTTTCTCATAGCCGAATTATTATTACAGACTCGATAGCGCAATCTATTGCGGTGAGCAATCAATATGCGCCTGAGCATTTAATTGTACAAACCCAAGACGCACGAGCTTTATTACCTCAGCTTGAAAACGCAGGCTCAGTATTTTTAGGTGCATTTTCTCCAGAATCAGCCGGTGATTATGCCAGCGGCACGAATCACGTGTTACCGACTTACGGTTATACCAAAACTTACAGCAGTTTAAGTTTAGCTGATTTTACCAAGCGTTATACAGTGCAGGAATTAACCGCGCAGGGTATTCAAAATATTGGTCCGGCGATAATGCACTTAGCCGCAGCAGAAAGCTTAGATGCGCACAAAAATGCAGTCGCTGTTCGTCTGCAATATTTATCACAGTCTAAAGATGGAGCAACATCATGAGTTTGGCCGAGCAATTAACGCGTCAAAATATTAAAGGCTTAGTTCCTTATGCATCGGCTCGCCGCAGCATGTCTGGTGGCAGCATTTGGTTAAATGCTAACGAGTCGCCTTTTGCCAATGAATACCAACTCGACTGCTCTGTGTTAAATCGTTATCCGGATTTTCAACCAGCCGGATTAATTAATGCTTACGCTGATTATGCCGGAGTAACTAATAAACAAGTATTAGCAAGCCGCGGGGCTGACGAAGCGATTGAGTTATTAATCCGTACATTTTGCGAAGATAATGAATCAATTATGATTTGTCCGCCAACTTATGGCATGTACGCAATCAGTGCTGAAACCTGTAATATCAATACCAAAAAAGTACCGTTAAATCCGGATTTTTCGCTTAATTTAGCTGAAATGGAAAATAATAAAGCAGATGTAAAACTGGTTTTTATCTGTACACCAAATAACCCAACCGGCAGCCTGATTTCGCACCAGCAAATAAAAGCCGTTCTGGACATGTTTAAAGATAAAGCTATCGTAGCAATTGACGAAGCTTATATTGAATTTTCCCCAGAAAGCACAGTAGCAAGCTGGATTAACGACTACCCTAACCTTGCTATTATGCGCACGCTGTCAAAAGCATTTGCATTAGCTGGTATTCGTTGCGGTTTTACATTAGCCAATCAAAATATTATTGAAGCTATGAGTAAAGTGATTCCACCTTACCCAATTAGCTGGCCGGTTGCTCAAATTGCATCACAGGCGTTATCAGCCCAAGGCATTAGCCGGATGCAAACACAACTTGAACAGATTAATGAGCAAAAGGCTCGAATTGCACAAGCGTTAACTGAACTCGATTATATTTACGAAGTGCTGCCAAGTGCCTCTAATTTTATTATGTTCAGAACACACGCTAAAAAAGCCATTTTTGATAAACTTATCGAAGAAGGCATTTTAATCCGAGATTACTCAAGCCAAGTGATGCTGGACAATAGTTTACGTATTTCAGTTGGCAGCAAAGAAGAAACAGACGCTTTATTGTCTGTTATGCAAGCTTTTAAAGCTTAATTGTTAGTACAGAATATTGTGGGTAAAACAATGGCAAGAGCAGATATTTTATTTATTGACAGAGATGGTACTTTAGTTAAAGAGCCACCGGTAGATTATCAGTTAGATACGCTAGAAAAGCTTGAATTTGAACCGAATGTAATGACTGCAATGCTAAAATTAAAAGCAGCCGGTTACAAATTAGTTATGGTAACTAATCAAGATGGTTTGGGTACAGATAGCTTTCCGCAAGCGGACTTTGATTTGGCACATAATAAAATGATGGATATTTTTGCATCTCAAGGGGTTACCTTTGATGATGTGCTGATTTGTCCACATTTTCCAACAGATGAATGCAGTTGCCGTAAACCTAAACTGGGTTTAGTTGCAGAGTACCTTCAGCAAGGCAAAGTAAACTTTGAAAACTCTTATGTTATTGGCGATCGGGATACCGATATGCAATTAGCCGCGAATATGGGTTTACCGGGTTTTCAGTTCGGTAAAGACGGCATCGACTGGGATTTTATTGTTGAAAAACTAACAACTAGACCACGTATTGCCAAAATTGAACGCAATACCAGCGAAACACAAATTACGGTTGAAGTTAATTTAGACAAGCAAGCAAAAGCAGATATTCACACCGGTGTTGGCTTTTTTGACCACATGCTGGATCAAATTTCCACTCACGGCGGTTTTTACATGAACATTCATGTTAATGGTGATTTGCATATTGATGATCACCATTCAGTTGAAGATACCGCTTTAGCACTGGGTTTGGCATTAAAACAAGCATTAGGCAACAAGCGCGGCATTGGCCGGTTTGGCTTTAGTTTGCCAATGGATGAGTGTTTAGCTCAATGTGTGATGGATATTTCGGGCCGCCCTTTTTCAAAAGTAGAAGCCAATTTCACCACTGAAAAAGTAGGTGAACTGGCAACAGAAATGGTTCCACACTTTTTCCGCTCGCTGGCTGACAGCATGTTAATTACGCTGCATCTATCAACGAATGGTGACAATGATCATCATAAAGTTGAAAGCTTATTTAAAGTATTTGGCCGTGCGCTGCGTCAGGCTATTCGAATTGAAGGTAGTGAACTGCCAAGCAGTAAAGGAGTTCTCTAATGTCATTAGGTACAACCCCTAATGCGGGTAAAGTGGTTATTATTGACACAAGTTGTGCAAATTTATCCTCACTAAAATTTGGGATTGAACGCCTTGGCTATGCAGTTGAGGTGAGTGACAAAGCAGATGTTATTCAATCAGCTGATAAAGTCTTTTTACCGGGTGTTGGTGCAGCCGGTGCTGCAATGGAAATTATTAACGACAAAGGTATTCCGCAAATTGTGCGCGAACTTAAACAACCTGTTTTAGGTATATGTTTAGGCATGCAATTAATGACTGAGTTTTCTGCTGAAGGAAATGTTGACTGTTTGGGTTTAATTCCCGGTACAGTTAATCCGATTCAAGCAGAAAACTTGCGCCTACCTCACATGGGCTGGAATACCTTATCCGTGATTAGTGATCACCCATTATTTGATGGTATCACCAAGGATGATTATTTTTATTTTGTTCATAGTTTATGTGTTGCCCCATCTAACTACACATTGGCGCAATGTGACTATGGCCAAGCTTTTTCCGCATCACTATGTAATGGCAATTTTATGGGGGTACAATTCCACCCTGAGCGTTCTGGTAAATCAGGCGCGCGAGTCATTCAAAACTTTTTGGAGATGAAAGCATGATCATCCCTGCAATTGATTTAATCGACGGTAAAGTTGTCCGTTTGTATCAGGGCGACTATGCCCAAAAAACAGAATACCAGTTTGACCCAATTGATGTATTAACTAAATACGCTAAAGGTGGCGCTAAATGGTTACACATTGTTGATTTAACCGGTGCCAAAGATACCAGCAAACGCCAATTAGATTTAATCAAATCTATGGTAGACACTGGTTTAATGCGTTTTCAAGCTGGTGGTGGCATTCGTCGCAAACAAGATGTAGAGCAGCTTTTAGCCGTTGGTGTTGAGCGTATTGTGATTGGCTCACTTGCAGTTAAACAACCAGAGCTAGTTAAAAGCTGGATTGATACTTATGGTCCTCAGCATATTGTATTGGCGCTAGATATTAACATTGACGAAAACGGCAATAAATTTGTTGCGACCCATGGTTGGCAAGAAAATTCAGGTGTCACCCTAGAAGCCATTTTAGAAGATTATGCCTCTGTTGGTGTACGCCATGTATTATGCACCGACATCAGCAAAGACGGCACCTTAGCTGGCTCAAATGTTGATTTATATTCAGAAGTAGTCAAACAATTCCCGCATATTGAATGGCAGGCATCTGGCGGCATTGGTAACTTAAATGATATTGCTGCACTTAAACCAACTGATGTTAGTGGCGTGATTTTAGGTCGCTCTTTATTGGAAGGTAAATTTACCATTGAGGAGGCAATTCAATGCTGGCAAGACGCATAATTCCTTGTCTTGACGTAAAAGATGGCAAAGTGGTTAAAGGCGTAAAATTTCGTAATCACGAAATCATAGGTGATATTGTACCACTTGCTGAAAAATACTCAGAAATGGGCGCTGATGAGTTAGTTTTTTATGATATTACTGCCTCAAGCGATAGCCGTGTTGTTGATAAAAGCTGGGTTTCACGAATAGCGGAAAAAATTGATATTCCGTTTTGTGTGGCTGGCGGGATAAAAACCATTGAAGATGCACGTATTATTTTAGAAATGGGTGCAGATAAAATTTCAATCAACTCCCCTGCTTTAGCTAACCCCGAGCTAATTACTGAGTTAAACCGTCGTTTTGGTCAGCAATGTGTTGTAGTTGGAATCGATTCTTTTTTTAATAAAGAAACCCAACGATACGAAGTGTATCAATTTACTGGCGATGAAAAACGCACCCAAAAAACCAACTGGACAACCTTTGACTGGATTAAAAAAGTGCAGCAAATGGGCGCAGGTGAGATTGTACTCAACTGTATGAACCAAGATGGTGTACGTCAAGGTTACGACATAGAGCAGTTAAAACTGGCTCGTGCAGCTTGTAAAGTACCATTAATCGCATCTGGCGGTGCTGGTGCAATCGAGCATTTTATTGATGTATTTCAACAAGCGGATGTTGACGGCGCACTTGCAGCTAGCGTATTTCATAAATCGATCATTCAAATGGAAGAATTGAAAAACGTCCTTATCAATAACAAAGTGGAGATTAGACCGTGTTAATTACCCAAACAAATATTAACGAACTGGCTTGGGATAAAGCCGATAATGGTCTGCTACCTTTAATTGTTCAGCATGAATTTTCAGGCAAAGTATTAATGCAAGGTTATGCAGATATCGCCGCACTTGAAAAAACCTTTGCAACCGGCCATGTCACTTTTTATAGCCGCAGTAAAAACCGCTTATGGACTAAAGGTGAAGAGTCTGGCAATACCTTAACTCTGGTTGAGCTTTCAACCGATTGCGACAAAGACAGCTTAATTGCTTTAGCTAAACCAGCTGGTCCAACTTGTCATTTAGGTACAGAAACCTGCTGGGATCAACAAGCACAGCCTAATTTAAGCTTTTTATCTGATTTACAAGATGTAATCGCCAGCCGTAAAGGTGCTGATGCTAACTCGAGCTACACCGCCAGCTTATATGCCAAAGGGGTCAAACGCATCTCACAAAAAGTGGGTGAAGAAGGTGTTGAAGTTGCCCTTGCTGCAACCTCAGGCGATAAAGCAGAATTAATTTGTGAATCCGCAGATTTGTTATATCACTTAACTGTGTTATTACAGTCAATGGACTTAGAATTAAATGATGTGATTGAAAAGCTAAAAGAGCGTCACGCTAAATAAGTTTTATTAATCCATTTGCATAATAAAAAAGCCAATCTTTTGATTGGCTTTTTTATTTTCAACGCCAATAACTAATATCGGCACTATTCACCAGAAAAGCTGCTAAAATAGAGCCTGTATTTATCACCTCTTTAACGGAAATTTGCATGACCAATAACGACATCCTTCGTCGCATTCGCTTTACTTTTAACTATAACGATAAAAAAATGGCTGAGATCATTGCCTCAACCGGTTTTGTTGTTAAACCAGAATTAATCAAACAATGGCTTAAAAAAGAAGATGACAGCGAATATGTTCGGTGTAGCGATCGTGAATTTTCTCATTTTTTAAACGGCTTTATTAATGAAAAGCGTGGTAAAAGAGAAGATGCAGAGCCGGTTAAAGCCGAAGATCATTTAAACAACAATATTATTCTGAAAAAATTAAAAATCGCCCTTAATTTAAAAACAGAAGATATAGTCGCCCTGCTTAAACTAGCCGAATTTAAAGTCAGCGAAAACGAAATTACCGCGTTATTCCGCCGCGCCAGTCACCACCATTACCGTGAGTGTCAGGATCAATTTATGCGCCGCTTTTTAACCGGCATGCAATTAAAGTACAGCGGTAAACCTATGTCAAAAGAACCATCTGGTGCAGCCGCTCAAAAAAGCAAAACCGACAAACCTAAAAAACCGGTGACCCCAATTGTTTATGGTGACTATGCCAATAGCATTAAAGTAAGCAAAATACAAAAAGCCGATAAACCGAAAAAAACACCGGAAAAACAAAAACGTTCGCTTTCAATGAAAAATTTCAAATAGCCAAAACAGGCAGGTTCGGTTAAGGTAAAGGAAGAGCTAAAGCAATATAAATAGCGATAATCAGCTGGTGATAAAAGCCATTTAAGCAAGGCAAGTTAACGTAGGCATAGTTACCCTACGTCAAGTTAACTTAACGCAGAGTAAATGGCTTTTAGCCCAGCCTTTTAGGAGCCTCACAGACAGCTCACTTCTGTGTTGCATCATCTACAAAGGTGCTTACATTCGTGCGATGATGCGTCTTGAATTGAACTGTCTGTGATGGCTCTGATACACGCAATTTAAATTGTTTTAGCTCTAAGCTAAATCAAAGGTGGACAGCTTATGAAAAAACTCAAGAACGAATCTGCTTTACTTAAAAAAGCACTACAAATTGGTGAATCCTACGCCCAAAACCGTGGCTACCACGCATTTTCAGCCACTGACTCAGCTAAACAAAAAATAGAATGTATTTATCGCCTGTTGGTACAAGATAAATTAATTGCGCCCTTACCTCAGGACAAAGAAGATCAACCGGGTATGAAACACAGACTTGCGATGTGGATTGCTAATAAATTACCGGCCGATCACCCGCTGTTAAAATAATTATTAGGATAAAAAGAATAAAGATGAAAACCAAATTAAGCTTTGAACAAACCCGTGTTTTAGGGATATTTTTAGAAAAAGAAGTCACCACACCGGATCAATACCCGCTTTCATTAAATGCAATCACCACTGCTTGTAATCAAAAATCAAACCGTGAACCTGTGGTTGAGTTTAGCGAAAGTCAGGTTCAAAATATTGTTGATGAATTAGTCCAACTCAGGCTATTAAGTGATGCGAGTAGTGGCGGACGAGTCGCAAAATATCGTCACCGTTTTTATGGTAGTGAATTTTCAGCTTATCAATTTAATCAGCAACAAGCGGCTATCTTGTGTGTTTTATTTTTACGCGGTCCGCAAACGCCGGGTGAATTAAGAACCCGCACAAACCGGCTAGCTAATTTTACCGATGTTGCCCAAGTTGAATCCTGTTTAAACCAGCTAGCCGCGGATCAAAATGGTCCGTTTGTGGTTAAACTCGCCCGTGAGCCGGGTAAACGCGAATCCCGCTTTGCCCATTTATTTAGCGGTGAAGTGAATTTGGCCGAGCATAAAGAGTCTTTAGCTTACTCTGCTTCATCTGCCGACAACTCTGAGTTAGCACAACAAGTGGCAGATTTAACAGAAGAAGTTAGCCAGCTAAAAGCAGAAATTGCCTCAATCAAACAATCTCTTGGCATAGAATAATTAAATTAGCGCGGTTTATCGTCTGCGCTAAGTCTTGATTGACACTTCTCTAATTTTAGGGAGTAAACTTGGCTTTTAATAATGTAGCTATATTAAGCCAATTTTTTTTCGTACGAGAGCATATCAAATATTACCAATACGCGTTTTTTGACTGATACACTAACGAAAAAGTAAAAAAGACGCTAACGTATACTACCTTTTCTAGTGAAATTATAATTACAAAAGTAATTGCTCTGAACGGATGGTTGCATCGGGAAAAACAGCCCGAACTTGTTGTGTATTTAATTGCCAATGTTGGTGTAAAACCGTTGCTAGCCAGCTATTAATTGCAGACGTTGGTTTTAAATCGCGGTTTTGGTACAGATTTTCTGGAGCTAAGCCCGGCCAATCGCCTAACACTTTTCCGCCATTAAGTGCACCGCCCGCTAAAAATAAAGCACTTGCCGTACCGTGATCGGTACCGTCTGTGCCGTTTACTTTAACCGTTCGGCCAAACTCAGTTGCGACTATAACAATAGTATCTCGCCACTTTTCAGCCAGCGCTAACTTTAGCTGATTCAAACCGGCATCTAACTGGCTAAACTGCTTATCCAAACGCCAAATTTGGCCGTTATGAGTATCCCAGCCGCCCATTTCTAACATCGCGCAACTGGTATTTACTGAGTGAGCTAATAGCTCACCGCAGTTTTTAGCTAATAGCTCAAATTTAGGATTTCGGGTTTTTGCTTTATCCATTTCAACACTGCCGCGAGTCATCATACCTTGGTTAAGCCGCTCTGCAAATTCGGGATAAGGCTGATACATTTGCATTAAAGCGCGATATAAATCTTCTTCTGCATCCGGTAAATTAGATGGAAACCAAGTATTAGATAGTTGATTTCCGCGCATAGAAACTGGCACTGAACGCGCAATAGCAATGCCTTGCTGGTTTTTTTGCTGCATCGCCCGGCCAAGCCAGCCATTATCTTGATCGATTTGTGGTAAGCCACTTTCTAAATAATCCTGAGCATCAAAATGAGAACGTTGCCGATAACCGGAAGCCACTGCAACCACTGGCATCATTTGTTTTTGCTGATACCAGTTATGCAAATATTTTAAGGCTGGATGCAAACCAAATCCACGCTCAAGTGGTAATAAATTTTCCGCTATGGGTGTAACTAAGCTGGCTCTATGCTGATTTAAATAAGGATCAAACACAGGCACAACCGCATGTAATGAATCCATAGCGCCACGCAATACCACCCAAACTAACTTTTTATGGTTTGGTGCATTAACAGGCTCAAGCACTTTGGCTAAAGCATAAGGTTGTTGGCTCAAAACCCAAGCGGCACAGCCTGTTTTTAAAAAGTTGCGTCTTTTCATTTGTATTGCCCCGTTACCTTAATTGAAACTCAGGACTCATTAAAAATAAGGCAATTGCCTGCTGTTTACTTTCGGCCTGATTGATTAGTTTTTCACTGTTTGCGGATAATTGTCGGCCTAGTGTTTGTTTAATCAATTCTAAAGACTCGTTTTTGAGTAGGCGGCTAAATCTGTCAGCCCACTCTATTTTTGCCAACAACGCCTCAGAACCATTCCAAAATGCTGCGGTATCACCAAATCCGGCGGGTGAGCCTGCACTAAACGGCATTTGACCCAGTATTTTTAAGGTTTCAAAACTATCTGGTTTTTGGGTTCCGGTTTGGTTACAAGCACGACAGGCTGAAATCACAAAATCACGCGGCGTTTTCAGTTTTTGTAATTTGGGTTGCCAACTCGCCGGATGTTCTATCATTGCAGTTAATACGAAAGCTAAATTGCCTTTTGATTGAATCCAGCTTTGGCTCATTGCTGAAACTAAAGCAGGATCAGGTTCATCAGCAATAAAATGTCGCGCCAGTTTAAAGCTAATATGTTTTGCTGTAGCCGGATGCTCTGCCAAGTCGATTAAAATCTGTTTGCCCTGCTCTAACTTAACTTGCGGATAGCTTTTACCTAAAATGAACCGCGCACCGGGTTGATGATGCTGATCTTTATAAATAAATCCGATATGTTCGGTCTTATCTTTATATGGGTGCGTGACTGTCCAGCCAGTAATGGCCATTGCCAACTCACGTACATCTTGCTGGCTGTAACCAGCGTTAACGCCCAGGGTATGTAACTCTAAAATTTCACGCGCTAAATTTTCGTTTAAGCCTTTTTCCGAGCGCTTTTTCCCGACTTTAGAATCTGGCCCTATTGATTTTTCATTATTTAAATACACCAGCATCGCCGGATGCATGATCACAGCTAATAATAAGTCGCTGAATTGTCCTACTAAATTGGGCGCAATCGCTTCGCGCTCTAATGTAGGCGCGAGCGCTTTGGTAATAATATTATTTGCGCTGACACTAAAATGGTTGGAGAAAAAATCCAATAAGCGTGATTGAAAAGATTCTGGCTGGGTAATTATTTGCTGTAAACTGGCTAATGTGGTTTGTTTGGCTGCCTGATTAATTTTTTTGCGAATTTTATCTGAGCTTAGTTCTCCAGCTTGCATTGCATTATTGTCAGCTTGGCTTGCCGCATTTTTCTTATCGGCTTCTTTGGCTAACTGAAACTCAGCTAACGTATGAATTGCTTGTATTGATGTCCATTCTACTTGGGTAAATTGCATTGGCTTTAGCTGATTGAGCAGCCATTTTTTAGGATCAGATTGCAGTGTATTAAGCTGATTTTGTAAAGCGCCATACCCAAATCGGTTAAGCGCAATTTCTGTATTGTACATACCCCAAACCACCCTGTTTTAATTTACTGATTTGGAGTATAAAAAGCTTTTGTATTAAGCAGAAATTAAATTACGTATTATTTACATAATTGACACTTTATTGAATGAAACTGAGCAGTGGTACTAAGTTTAATCTGCTCCGTTTTATACCTGTTATTTTTTAAGTAAGACTGTCGCATTAACAAAATCCGGTAAATGTTTATTGGCCGCGTGATAATCACGCCAGCCATAATAGCTGTCGGTTAATAAATCTAACTGAAAGTTATTATTATCAAATGCGCCGCCTTGATCGGCCAAAATAACCAAGCGGTTGATTAGCTCACCTTGCTGATTTGGATAAGACAATAAAATTAATTTACCTAACCCAAGTTGTTTAACATTACCGGCGACTGTCACCTGAGGAATGATCTGAATTTTATCTTCCGGCTCTTTGCCATAACCTAAAATGCCGGGCACTTTTTTAAAGTACCAATAACGGCTTTGTTGGTCTTTATCGAGCGCATAATCGTATGCAATACCATTGTTACGGTGCACATTATAATATTCAGTTTTATCATTATGTTTTACCACCGCAGTGCCTTGCAGCATAACGTCGTGTAGTCCGGCAGGCGTTAACCACAACAAAGGTTTTGCCAGTTTATCTTTATCTAGCGCGCCCTGCATAATTTGCTGGCGGGTTAGTTTAAACCGAGTAAGCTGAGCTTTTTTTTGCTCAGCTTGTTCTGGGGTTAAATCTTGTTCGTCGTACGGTAATTGATAAATTGCCTGATTATAATCCGCCGATGGCTCAAATTGAGCATCAACTAATTTAGTATAATATTTGGTTAATAAAATTTTATCCTGCGGAATACGTGCTAATAAATTGCGCTTATTCGGATTTTTCGTTTTTTCAGCAATTTTATGCGCTAATGCTAAATCTGGCTGCCACTTAACCAGCTCAAAATGCTCATTAATAAATTGAGTATCGTGCAATCGGCTTGGTCGACCTGCTCTCACATCTTCACGGTAAGTTTGGCAAATAAATTCAAGCGTCGCTTTAACTTGTTCTACTTGAAATGTGTGGGTATTTAATTTTCCGCCATGAATCGCCTGTGGATCAAACTCATTTCCCCGATTGAGATAAGTTAATGTATTGTTGGCAACTGTACATAACTCAGAGCCTTTAAAACTGCTCATTTTTCCACTTAATTGATCATTTGCTAAACTATTAAATGAAGCTAAACTGGTTAGCGACCAGCCCAAAATAAACCATTTTAAATACATATTCATCTCAATTAATTGTTATTTAACCTAAATTTTAGCTAATCATATAGCTTAATCCGGCACAGTTTGGTTATTTTAAACTATTAAATAACCGGTTAAAAAGCTTAAAAATTCAATTTTTAACTAAAAACTCCACTCAGTTAACGTTATAATAACGTTAAATTTAAACATAATGAGCTTAATAATGAATATCTCAGATTATATTGAACAAGCTGATGAAGTATGTGGGTTACCTGATACTTGTGTCCGCATTCAAGAGTTATTACAGGATGAAACTTCAAGCATAGATGATTTTGCAGATGTATTAGCCTGTGACCCACTTCTTACAAGCCATGTATTAAAATTGGCTAATAGTGCTTTGTATAACTTTTCTTTTAGCATAGATACATTAGCTAAAGCAATTACAGCTTTAGGCATGAAAGCAATTTATAGTCTGGTACTTATTTCAGCCGCGACAGAAGCTTTAAAGAAACTTAATACACAAGCAATAGACTTAGATAGACACTGGCGAGTTAGTATTAACACTGCTCTTATTTTAAAACGTTTAGCAGGTGATAAAAAATCATTTGACTCGGAGCGCTTATTTACATTAGGTTTACTTCATAATATCGGTGAGTTGATAGTTTGTCAGGTTACCCCTGTTAAAGCCCAAAAATGTGAAGCCTACAGCGCAGAACTACTCCCTAAAAACAAACAACTAATCGAGTTAGGTTTTACTTATGCCGAACTTGGTGCTGCTCTGTTTGAGAATTGGAAATTTCCAGAGAAAATGATTGATACAATTCAAATGCAACATACACCAGATGATAATGAAGAAGCACAACTACTACATTTAGCATCTAATTTGGCGCTAATTAGTGTTCACCCTGAAATGTATTCAATCGACTCTTTATTAGATGATTATTTAATCCAGAAATTTTCACTAACAGAAGCGAAACTAGAGGACGCTATCGACTGGGCTAATTTAGGTGCATTTAGTTTGTTTGCTTTAGTTAATCCGGCTGATGCTTCTATTTATTAATTGTTTAATTTAAAATCTACGCTAATTTGAGCACAAAACTGAAATTAGCGTATTCGCTTAGCATAACTAAACTTATATTCTAAGTTCTATAATCTGCATTAATCCGAACATAATCATAGCTGAAATCACAAGTCCAGATAGTTGCATCAGCATCGCCGCGATGCATATCTACAGTCACCTGAATTTCTTCCTGATTCATTACCGCCTGCCCCATCGCTTCTTCATAACTTGCAGCACGACCACCATGCTCAGCCACTAAAACATCCCCTAAATATAAATCAATGCTAGTAGTATCTAAGTCATCTAAACTTGAACATTCGCGTGAAGCATAACCAATGGCAGCTAAAATACGGCCTAAGTTAGGATCAGATGCAAAAAAAGCAGTTTTTACTAAAGGACTTTTACCAATTGAAAAACCAACTGTTTTGGCCTCTTGCACGCTTTTAGCACCTTTAATCGTCACAGTCATAAATTTAGTTGCGCCTTCACCATCCCGCACAATTGCTTGAGCCAAAGTTTGAGCCGCTTCTACTAATGTTTGAAAGATGGTTTGGTACGCAGGATCTTGCTTATCATTAATCAACTCAGCGCCGCTTTGACCGGTTGCGATAATAATAAATGAATCGTTGGTTGAAGTATCACCATCAACTGAAATACAGTTAAAAGATAAATCGGCAATCTCTTTGGTCATCTCATCTAATAATGGCTGGCTGATTGCTGCATCCGTTGCCAAGTAGCCAAGCATAGTTGCCATATTAGGATGGATCATACCTGCGCCTTTAGATATCCCGGTTACATTAACCAAGTTACCTTGTAGCTCAATTTGACGGGAAAACGCTTTAGGCGCAACATCTGTAGTCATAATGGCAGTTGCCGCATCAGCCCAATTATCCGCTGCTAAATTGGCATAAGCTTTTGGCAAACCAGCGACCAGTCTTTGCATAGGTAAATGCTCTAAAATAACCCCGGTAGAAAAAGGTAATACTGTATTTTCATCTATCGACATAACTTCAGCTACAGCCTGGCAAGTCGCAATAGCGTCCTGCATACCCTGCTCTCCGGTGCCTGCATTGGCACAGCCGGTATTAATTACCAAGGCACGAATATCATTACCTGATTTTAAATGCTGGCGGCATAGTGTCACTGGAGCAGCACAAAAGCGGTTTAAGGTAAATACACCAGAAACACTGCTGTTAGGTGCGATTTCTATAATTAATAAATCTTTACGGTTTTGCTTTTTGATTTGAGCTTCTGCCCAACCTAACCGAACACCGGCAACAGGGAAAAGCGCTTTAGGATCAATAACTGGTAAATTAACAGGCATTTTTTATTCACATCATTAAATACAATTAATAAATTTTACAAAGCCCGTTAAATAGATGCAAAATAAATATCTGTTAAAACTGAAAATAATACGTGGATATGCAAACAATTAACGCAAATACATTTTTAATACTGGACGATATACCTGAGCTTAAAGTAAATCAGCGCTATGCATTTAAACTTAACCGCAACCAAACTTTGGCCAACCAGTCCAGCATTTGGCTACTCAATGCAAATTATCAGGCAATTGCCGAAATAAGCATAATTGAACAAAACCAAAACGGGGCTGAGCTAACTGCCCGCTATAGAGTGGATTATATTTATAACCAGCAAGAAAGCAGCCAGCTCAATGTAATGTTTGAGCGAATATTACAGCCCGTTTATGATCCATTTATTTATTTGATTTCCGATCAACAAGAGTTGACCCAAAGCCTTAACAATAACCAATTAGTTAGAGACAGTTTACAAATCGAAGGATTTATTCATGCCAGCCCTAAAAATCAATTAACTCGGGTTGCCAATAAGTTTTATAAAAGCAGGCTCAATCCAGTTATTTTAGTCGTGGATAAAACTAAGCTAAGTAGTGAGTTAAAATGGGAACCAGCAAAAGGTGGACTTTACCCGCATATTTATGGTCCGCTTAATATGCAAAGTATTATTAAACAAATACCCATTCAACTAAATGAAAATAATGAGTTTGAAATAAAGATTTAATAAAAGACAAGTAAAAAGAGTGGTGGGTCATGCAGGATTCGAACCTGCGACAAATGGATTAAAAGTCCACTGCTCTACCAGCTGAGCTAATGACCC
>NZ_JAOPFU010000043.1 GCF_025515275.1 Catenovulum sp. 2E275 | reverse complement strand
CATTTGTGTAGCTCACTACACGTCAATCGCTATGCCTTGGATAAATACCAAACAAACTGCTGCAAAATTGTACTCAAAAGATCAACAGACCCTAGATAAGTATACTTGGTACTAGCTAAAATAATTTTGGAAAACCAATTAAGGCACGTTAGCCTTAATTGGTTTAATTTTATATAAATTATAGGGCTTTAAACCTAATTGCTGCGCCCCCAGCTTCTGATAGTTTAATTTTCAGTGTTTCTTGAGCTGTAACTACTTGCTTAATAATTTCAATATCATAAGGATTATTTCGCCAATCAGCATTTTTACCATCTTTATAAATTTGGGCTTCGTATTTCATCCCTTTATCTAAAAAGTCTAAGCTTACTTCAATATTTCTACTTTTCTCATTGGTGATTGCGCCGAGGTACCAATCTTTCCCTGTATATTGGCGATGTTTTTTCTCTTTACGTGCAATTACGATAAAATCACCAACTTCACCTTGTAAGGCGATACTTTTTTCCCAGTCTGTTGGCACATCTTTAATAAATTGAAATGGTTTAGGCTTTGCTTCATAGTTTTCTGGTAAATCAGCTGCCATTTGAATCGGACTATAAATTACAACATACTCAGCTAATTGCTTAGCTATAGTGGTTTGTGGACGCATGTAATCACTTAAACCATCTTCTTCTGTGCCGCCTTTTAACGGAGGGTAATCTAAATTAAAAATCCCAGGTGTAAAATCCATTGGCCCAGATAACATTCGAGTAAAGACTAAATAAGGTATATGAGATGGTGGATTTGGGGCTGACCAGCCTGCACTGTACTCCTGACCTCGAGCACTTTCTCGTGAAATCCAGTTGGGATATGTGCGGCGAAGCCCTGTATCTTTTACCGATTCGTGAGTATTAATTGATAATTTATATTTAGCTGCTGTGGTGACATTATGGATAAAGTGATTAACTATATCTTGGCTGTCAGTAAATTCGTAACGCATAATACCGTTACCGTCTCGGCGCTTCAAATTTTGACCATGAGCAACATAGCCTGTTTTGATCTGCTCTACCCCCATTTCTTGATAAAGCTTAAAACCTTCTTCCATTTGAGATTCGTAATTAGTTATGCCGCCAGAGGTTTCATGGTGGCCAATGAGCTTCACGCCAATTTTTTTACCATAATTCGATACTTTTTTAATGTCAAAATCAGGATAACTTTGGGTGAATGAAAATAGTTCTGAATTTGCAATCCAGTCTCCGTCCCAGCCTGTATTCCAACCTTCAACTAAAACACCATCAAAGCCATGCTTAGCAGCAAAATCCATATATTTGATTGTATTCTCGGTGGTTGCTCCATGCTTTTCACCTGAGCCCCAAGTATATTTTTGAATATGCATACCCCACCAAATACCAACATATTTACCTGGTTTAATCCAGCTAACATCGCCTAATTTATTTGGTTCATTTAAATTTAAACTCAGGTGAGAATTAATTAAATCTACGGCACGATCTCCAATTTGAATGGTGCGCCAAGGTGTATCAAAGCTATCTTGTTTACGTACTTTTACACCATCAGATCTTGGAGATAAATCAGCGACTAAACGACCATTTTTCTCGCGATTAAGACTCATACTTGCATAATCAATTAAAGCTGCTTCATGAATAGCAAGATGTACTCCTGAACCGAGCTTAACCGTTATCGGAGTATTGGCTTTACTGACTTCCTTTAATGGTGTTTCGTTATATAAGTATTCGTATCTTTCATAACCTTGCCCAGGTATCCAATAAGCTGTCGCTTTGTGTGAATCAATTATAGTGAACTCAGTCAATTCTCGGGTAATTGCCCGTGGCTTATTAGATGGCACATGATATTTAAAACCAATACCATCATTGAATACTCGAGCGGTTACGAGAAAATGGTTATTTTTATCATTAATATCAGTGAATTTAACTGTTAATTCATTGTAATTATTATCAATTATTCTTTGTTCACCCCAAGGCTGCTCCCAATTCGAGTTTACCTGTTCCCGGTTAACTTCTTTAACGTTAAAGTCTCTGTACATGGGTTTAGCTTGTTCAAAAGTAAAGCCTAGTTTACTTGGGCTGATAACAGGATTATCTTTATAGTTAACCTGATACTGAGCTAGATTATTTTGGTCTGTAAAGGTAAATTTAATATTTTTATCTGGTGAGCTAACCGAGATATCTGCTGCGAAAACCTGATAGCTAACACAGGTCAATAAAATTGGCCAATAACGCATAGTTCTTCCACTTTGTTAATAAATTTATTTAATGTTAGCAGATAGAAACAAAAATTAAACATATAACTTAAACGTTTAAGGTTGAATACGTATGCAAAGAATGGAACAAATATATAATCATAATAAGAGAGCCGGACAATCGCCGGCTCTACGTATTAACTAAAATCAGACTCGCCAACAATTTTTTGTGGCAATCCACAAATTGCTCTTGAGGTTTGCATCCCAGCCATTGTTGCAGCTTCAACACACCCTGCATTTAATCCAGTTTTTATCCAATCACCAGTAATATAAAGATTCTTAAATTGGGTCCCGTCTGTATTTAGCCTATATTGACTCGAATTTTTAACAGATAAAACATAACGTTCTGATGGATCTATATTACTTCGCCAATATTGTTCGTTAAACCTAGCCTCATTTTGTAAATTTGGGTCTTTACTCAGTAAAATATCCCAATCAAACTCATTGCTTGAAGAAACTTCAGGCCAGAGCCAATAAATTTCATGCTTCAACTGATTGATTGCACCTATTTTGGCTTTTTCATACATGCGGTTTGGAAAATCCGTATCCGTTTTATCTGGATAGAATTCTACTGGTTGCGCACTACAAAAATAGGCAATATTTTTAGCTTCTATACCTGCAGCCCAAGCATCCTCTCTAATTAATAATTGATTCATTGCAGCCCATGTATCATTAGGTTCTGTAAAACCACTCATCACAGGTTCCTGGCCTTCAGGCATCTCTTTCCAGCCTAGTTCAGTTAATGTTTTATTTGTCCATACTTGATATGCTTGAGTTGCGACTGCTTGTATTTTTTCTGATGCTAATCTTAATTTTTCATCTTTGGCTAATAATTTAGGACAAATATGTTTAAGTGAAGCAACTGATGCACCAAAAATGACTTTATCAAAATCGAGCCCCTTAATTAAAGTTTTGGTTGGTAGGGGAGTGCCAAAATGTTGCTGGTAAATTTCTGGCCATTTACTCCAGAATGATTCAAGATTTATATTATTTTGTTTTAATAATTGTGCTTGAACCGGATCCAATTGTTCATAATTTGGATGACTTGGCCAGCAAGGTAAGTTATTTACTGGGATTAATGGACTATATTCAGTTAGGCTTGGTTTTAGAGCGACTTGTTGGGTAATTTTTATTTCAGTTATACTATCGTCATCTGGGATTAATTCATCAACTTGAGAAAAAAACTCAAACTTTACACCTTGTTTTTTTAATACTTCGTAAAATGGACTAAAAATAGTGTCTCCCATACCAGCTTGCATTTTCCACATTACACCACCTTTGTAGAGTAAAGCAATTCTAAGCATAGCTCGAATGATTGTGCCTGCCTCGACATTGGGTTTATCAAAGTTACCATTTTCATAAGCAAATACTAGATCATAAAACCCTCTCACAGGTGCCGAGTCAACGGTATAAGTTTGATTCGCCCCGTGTTTGATTAGCCATTCACGGTAGTCATAATTATTGATAATGTTAAAGCCATTCTCTAGAACACCATCTTCAATCATACCAATTAAAATTGTAAGACCGAGATCAGCCATAATGAAAAGTCTTCTAATCTCTGCATTATCAGCGAGTATTTCATTAAACTCATCATCTAACCATTGTTTAAGTTTTGTTAAAAGATAATGGAGAAAGTGATGATGATCTTGATTTTGTCGTTTTGTTTTTTGTGGGGCTTTATCAAAGAATTCCTCAATTCTGTCTAGCGCTGTTTTAATATCATCTTCAAGGTCATCAAACCAGTTTTCAATATCTTGATGTAGCTCACTTGTGATACGTTCGAAAATAGATTTTGGAGCATCGTACCTACAATTTAAGGTTTTATTTTTGCTGATAGCTTTTGCGTCTTTCACTTTATCATCAAACTTTGAGATAAATTGTTTAAGCCAATAATAAGCAGTTCGAATAATATCCCAAAGATCAATTTCTTCATTACCAATGGCAGGGTTACCGGGGATTAATGGAAACTCTATCGGCCAAGATTCCCATTTATTATTAATCAATTCTTGTAATACAATAAAGCTATGTGGTTTAAATGCTTGTTCCCAAGTTGCTAACGGTGCATCTTGGGGGCGATCCCAAAGCTTATAAGCTTCTTGAATTGTTTTAAATGCATTAGCGTAAAAACCAAACCAGATATGCAAACCATGTTCTTGGATTCTATTTCCATACTCAGGGTTACGTCCACTTGCCCCTTTTCCTCCTAAACGCCAACCTAGTTGATAAACAGTGATATCGTATTTCTCTTGCCAGTTTGGTGTCTGGGTTAAATAAAACGCAGAGGTCATGGCCGATACACCACCCCCAACAATAGCAATTTTTTTTTTTTCTGACATTATTAGTTCCTTATTATTTATTTTCTGCAATTAAAATAGCTTCTTCCTGATTAAAGTCGAATAGAACATTAAATGGTAAAAGAGGCGTTTGTGTACCAGTTTTTATACCGAACATTTGTTCAAGTGGGAACATATCCATCTGATTTAAAGAAAACTCGAATTCATGAAAATATAGCTTAATATCATGAATTTTTTGAATAACAGAAGGACTATGTACTACAGATTGATATACAGCTTTGGATGCTGTACCGTCTGGAAATTGTTTAAATAAAAGTTGATCAATCTGCGGATGAAATAAACCGGAGAGCATCTGTTTTAAAATATTTAAGTCGAAATTAAAGAAATCAGGATGATCTTTTAAAATATCAAAACCTTCCTTTATTAATTCTACAAATCCGTCTATTTTTTTTTCTTGATTATTTTGTTTCAGTTTTATATTAAATAGCTCGCAAGGTGCCATTTTTGTATTAGGAGAAAATTGCTTAAAGGCGTCAACAGTTATATTAAAAAAATCAGGTTCCTCGCCACTGGTTGGCATTGTATAGTCACATAAATATTTATTAAAACCCCAGATTTCTCGTCCATTGACTAAAGCATAAATATTGTTCACACAAATAAAAGCAGGGTACCAATAAATATGATCTATTTTATTATTTATTAACTGGGCAACAGGTAACCAAATGATTATATCTGTTTCTTGAAACCACCCTTGTTCGCTAAATGGCGGTGTGGTTGGCTTGATATTTTCAATATCAGTAAAAGTTAGCATGCAATAAGATGAAAGTGCTTTGAAACTCATATTATCAACTTTTACTTGATTTATAGTTTGGTCAAGATATTGTTGAATACACTTGGCATCTCCTTTAATAAAAAAACCATACATATTGGCGTTGAGCATTCTGCAAGGTGGAGTTGCGATCACTTGCCCTGGAAATCTGGCATATAAATTATTATTCATTCTAAAACCTTTTATTAGTGATTATTTTTCCTTATTGAAACCGCGTCCATGTGTCGAGCTGATTAAAAATCAGTGGATAAATATTTATACAAAAAAAAATAAATCGCAATGTTTTATCGGACTTAAATGATAATCACCCCATAATGAAAATGAATAAAGGTAAGGTTACTCTATACGAATTTATAGATAGTGAGCACAGAGAATAAATCATCACTGTGCTCAAATAGAAACAAACCTCAATGTTTGCTTGCTGAAGGTAATACCCAATTTAAGATAATGCCAATAATGGCGCATAAACTAACGCCTTGTAGGCTAAATTCTGCATTACCCAATTGCATGCCACCAATGCCAAACACTAAAATTAATGCAATTATGCTTAAATTGCGTGGCGCGGTTAGATCGATATTGGCTTTTGCGAGTGTATTTAAACCCACTACGGCGATTGAGCCAAAGAGTAAGGTCATTATTCCACCCATTACTGGTGTCGGAATAGTTTGTAAAATAGCCCCCATTTTTCCAATAAAAGCTAAAACGATGGCAAATACAGCCGCCCATAACATAATTTTTGGATTAAAATTTCGGGTGAGCATGACTGCACCAGTTACTTCTGAGTAGGTTGTATTTGGTGGGCCGCCTAATGACGACGCTAGTGATGTTGCAATGCCATCGCCAAGTAAGGTGCGGTGCAAGCCGGGTTTTTTCAAAAAATCTTTCCCGGCTACTTGGCTTATCGCCATCATATCACCGATATGTTCAATCGCAGGCGCTATGGCTACTGGGATCATAAATAAAATTGCCTGCCATTTAAATTCTGGCACCACAAAAGCAGGTGCAGCGATTATGCTGGCATTGGTTACACTACTAAAGTCGATTAAACCCATTGTTAAAGCTAATAAATAACCTGCAATAATGCCGGATAAAATCGGCAATAAACGTAGTAATCCTTTTGCCCAAACCGCAACAATTAAAGTCACAATTAAGGAGGTCATAGCTAATAAAATGGCTTTATTTTGTTCAATTAAAACCGCAGAGCCGTCACCGGTTTTGCCCAGTGCCATATTAACTGCGACGGGCGCTAACGCTAAGCCAATAACCATAATCACAGGGCCAACCACCACAGGTGGCAAAATTTTATGTAAAATTTCTACCCCTTTTAATTTAACTAAGGCACTAAGCAAAATATAAGTTAAGCCGGCACATAATAAGCCCCCCATAGTGGCTGGTATACCGTAAACCTCTTTACTGGCAATAATTGGGGCGATAAACGCAAATGATGAAGCCAAAAATACCGGAACCTGATTTTTGGTAATAAAATGAAAAATTAGAGTACCTGCACCAGCGGTAAATAAGGCTACATTTGGATCAAGCCCGGTTAAAACAGGCACTAAAACTAAAGCGCCAAATGCAACAAAAAGCATTTGAGCGCCAGTTAATATTGTTTTTGGATGAAAGTGATTAGCCATTAAACTGTACCGAAAATTTTATCTCCGGCATCACCTAAGCCCGGAATAATATAGCCTTTTTCATTTAAATGGCTGTCTAGCGCAGCGGTGAATATTTCAATATCCGGGTGAGCCGCTAAGGTTTTTTCAACGCCTTCTGGCGCGGCTACTAATACAATCACTTTAATTTGCTGACAGCCTGCTTTTTTGAGCATATCAATTGTTGCGATCATCGAACCGCCAGTTGCCAGCATTGGGTCAATCACTAAGCTAATACGTTCATCAATTTTTCCGACTAGTTTTTCAAAATAGGGGACTGGCTCTAATGTTTCTTCATTACGTTGCAAGCCAACTACACTGACTTTAGCGGCTGGAATCAGTTGGGTAACACCATCCATCATTCCCAAACCGGCTCTTAAAATAGGCACAACAGTAATTTTTTTACCTTTAATATGTTCAACATCTAAGGGGTTACCATCCCATGCGGTAATTTGGGTAGTTTCAAGTGGTAAATCTTTGGTTGCTTCATAGGTTAATAACGCGCCAACCTCTGAAGCAAGTTCACGAAAGCTTTTTGTGCTAATGCCTTGTGCCCGCATTAATCCTAGCTTGTGTTGCACTAATGGATGTGTAATTACTTTTAATGTCATATTTTTACCGCTATTTCTGATTAATCTTATGAAAATTATACCTCAACCATAAATGATTGTGAGGGCTAAATAAGGGGTTAAATTAAATACAATCATAAAAACTTTAAAATGTGCCAAGTATTGATAAATCACCAAACTCACTTGTTTTTCGTCAAGGTTAAATAATTTACCGTGGAGTTGATAAATAACACTCTTTAGCAGGGCAGAGGCGATGGTACTGACTAATAAAATAATGATGTTGATGATTGTCATCCACATAAATAACTGGGTTAGTTGAGTGATGTCCATTGTGTTATTCTCGTGAAATTGGATTAGTTTAATCATAGCGTAAATTTTAATTAACTTTACAGAGGCCAATTTAATGGCAAACAGAGCAGCGCATTTAAATCAAATTTTTATTCGGGTAGACGGGCTGAGGGTAGATGGACAAAGTAGTCAGGCTACACAAAACAAGACTAACTTGTTAGCCAAACACCAAAAAATGGCTTTGTCTCCGTTTTTGTTTTATCGCGGAACGGCTGCTGTTTTTTATCATGATCTGGCAAGTGATTTAATTAAACTTCCAGATTCTGCGCAGCAGTGGCCGCTGACTATGATCACCGGTGATTGTCATTTATCCAATTTTGGTTTTTTTAGTGAAGAAGGTTCACATGGCGATAATGTGATATTTGCCCCTAATGATTTTGACGATGCTTGTATTGGTCATGCTTGCTGGGACTTAATCCGCTTTTTGGTCAGTATCGAGTTAGCCGCGTTTGAGCTTGTTAATCATCAAATGTATACAGATAAAAGCGTTATGGTTAGGTTGGCAAAAACTGAGTTTTTAACCGCTTATGGTGAAATGCTTGCCAAGCTGGTGGAGCAAAATATTAATTATCGGTTTGTATTAGATAAGTTTGAGCCTGAGCATTTTTTATCTGCCTTTTACAAAAAAGCTAAAAAACGCAGCGCTAAAGGTAAAAAATTTGCACAAAAAAGCTCGTTAGCAAAAGCGGTCGATTTAAACCAAGCCCAATTAAGTTTTAAAGATTTACCGGATAAATTTGCCAAGCTGAGTATGGATGATTATCAGCAAGTAAAACAAAAATTATCGGCTTATGTGGATGATGTAATTGTGGACATTGTTTTGCGTTTAGGGGCAGGCACTGGCTCTAACAATATGGCGCGTTATTATTTATTAGTTGGGCCGGGTAAAACTAACCGTTACGACAATCATCATTTGTATCATATTGTTGAGGTTAAGCAGCAAAGAGCCGCCGCACCATTGTTTTATTTTCCAAATTTAAGTGGCCGAAATGCATTAACTCCGGCGCATTTAACATTAATTTGCCAGCAACGCATGCAGCGTAATCCAGATTTAGTATTAGACAGATTATATTGGAAAAATGCAGACTGGCTAATTCGCTCACGCCATCATGCTAAAGTGGGGATTGATCCTGAAGATTTATTAACCGGCAATGTGGCGGCTCATTTTAGTCAATACGCTCAGGCTTGCGGACAAGTATTAGCGCTTGCACATGCCAGAGCTGATCGCCGTTCGCATTATTTTGAGCAACAAGTCGCTGAAAGTTTAACTCAAATAAAGGATGACTTAATTCAAACCGCTCATGATTATGCTCAGCAGGTGATTGAAGATTGGCAATGGTTTAAAACAGAACTGGCTTAGCTTGAATGGCAAGCTAAACTTTTTCACCCAGTTTAAACAATACAGATTCGCCCGGCTGCATTTTGTGCCAGCTTTCATCATGTGTTAGCGGGCGGGTTGCAATGACAGTGACTATGTCATTTGGGGTGGTTTCTTGTTGAAAATCCACCACCATTTCGGCATCAATTAAGGTGGCTTTACCAAAAGGTGCACGTCGGGTAAGCCAATGTAAATTATTACTGCAATAGGCTAGCAAATAAACACCATCGGTGAGCAACATATTAAATACCCCTTTTTCCCGCAAGGTTTTGGCAAGTTTAGCTGCATAACGAAACACACTGGCCATGCTTGTCGGTTTGGTTGGGTATTTTTGGCGAATTTTATCCAGCAGCCAGCAAAAAGCGAGTTCACTGTCGGTATTACCAACCGGACGATAAAACTCGGGTTTTAAATCCTGATAATTAGAAAGCTGACCATTGTGGGCAAATGTGATTTCTTTGCCCCAGAGTTCACGGGTAAACGGATGAGTATTTTCCAAACAAACCCGTCCACGATTTCCCTGCCGGATATGACTGATCACCGAGACACTTTTTATTGGGTAGGCTTTAACTAATTTCGCAATTTCTGATTTACAACTCGGGAGTGGATCTTTAAATGTGCGACAGCCTTTGCCTTCGTAAAAGGTAATGCCCCAGCCATCTTTATGCGGGCCAGTATTGCCGCCTCGTTCAATTAAACCAGAAAAGCTAAAACAAATATCGGTTGGCACATTGGCCGACATCCCCAATAATTCACACATTTATTATTACTCTTAATCAATCACTCGGATATTTTTAATTATCAGCCAAATAAAGGCAAGCCTTTAGCCTGCCAAACTAAGGGAGCCGATATTATTGCTGGTTTATTGAACTAAAATCACAAAAGTTAACCAGCTTTGGTAAAAATGCGATACAAAGCAATTGAATTTATTTTCAACTGGTTATAATTTAGTGTGACCCCAAATTTTTGCTTGGGATAAGCCCACCACAACAAGGAGCATTTTATGAATCAGCTAGTTAAAACATGCCGGCAGTATTTATCTTATATCAGCTTTGCGAGTATTTTATTATGCTCATCTGCTTATGCGGCAGACGCTGTTTTTAAGCAGGATGATATACAATTTAGTGCTATATCTCATGCAACGTTTGTTGCTCAAATTAAAAACCTGACCATTTATATTGATCCGGTTGGGAAAAAATCAGACTTTGAAAAATTCCCTAAACCCGATTTAATTTTAATCACCGATATTCATTATGATCATTTAAAGCCAGAGTTAGTTAAATCACTCGCAGGTAAAAAAACGCAAATCGTTGCCCCTAAAGCAGTTGCTGAAAAGTTAACTGGCTTAGATGTTACTGTGCTTAATAATAAAGAAAAAACTGATTTTAAATCACTGACCATTGAAGCTGTGGCTATGTATAACCTGACCGAAGATCGCCTTAAATATCATGAAAAAGGGCGTGGTAACGGTTATGTGATTCATACACAGGGTAAGCGAATTTATATTTCGGGTGATACAGAAGATGTTCCTGAAATGCGCGCACTTAAAAAAATTGATTATGCATTTATTTGCATGAACTTACCTTACACCATGACAGTTGAGCAAGCGGCTGATGCTGTGATTCAAATGAAGCCTAAAATGGTTTTTCCGTACCATTACCGTGGCACGGATGGGTTTAGTGATGTAGATAAATTTAAGCGATTAGTGACTGAAGGCTCTAAAGTGAAAGTTCAGTTATTGAAATGGTACTAATATCGTTTCTATAAATCTCTGAGTGGTTGAGATCACATTGTAAAGCGGGCTTTAGCCCGTTTTACACCTGCCGCTTTGAACGCCATAAATGGAGAACTCCAAATAATTAACCATTCAAAATTAAATGAAAACGGTAGCTAATTTTTTATCCAATTATTTCTTATCCAGAGCTGAAGTTAGCGATTAAAACATCAGTTTAGGGTTTGATATAAGTATTAAAAGTGCTTGAGCCTTCTTCTACTTCATCTGGGTTAAACCAGTTTAATTTACCAGCCAGTTTTACGACATCGCCAATAATTAATAGGGCAGGTGAGCCTACTTTATTTTGCTCTGCCAATTGTGGCAGGCCATTTAAATCAGTGATATGTACTTTTTGCTCCGGGGTTGTCCCTTTTTCTACAATGGCGACCGGCATATTTTTGTCCATACCATGATTAATTAGCTCAGTTTTAATTAAATCTGCGCGGGTTAATCCCATGTAAATGACTAAAGTTTGATAAGGGCGAACCAAAGCTTGCCAATCAGGATGATCGCCTTCTTTACTGTTTTGGCCGGTCACAAACACCACTTTACGTGCATAATCTCTATGCGTTAAAGGTATGCCAGCATAACTTGCACAACCCGCGGCTGCGGTAACTGCAGGAATCACTTGGAATGGAATTTGGTGCTGAACTAAAGTTTCGAGTTCTTCACCGCCTCTGCCAAATATAAACGGATCACCACCTTTTAAGCGGCATACTTTTTTACCGGCTTTGGCTAGCCTAACCAATAAGTCGTTGATCTCTTCTTGTTGCTTTAAATGGTAATTTTTTTGTTTACCAACACAGATAAAGTCAGCATCTTTACGTGCTAAATCTAAAGTTTTTTGTGAAATCAGGCGATCGTAAACAATAACATCGGCAAGCTGCATTTTTTGAAGTGCTTTGATGGTTAATAGTTCTTCATCCCCCGGGCCTGCACCAACTAACCAAACTTCGCCTTGCGCTGTTTCACCATTCATTAAGTCGGCCACTATTTGTTCTTTTTGTTCAGTTTTGAGTTGACGAAAACGACTGACAATTGAGCTTGAAAAAAAGTTTTCCCAAAACATACGGCGCTGTTCAATTGTTTTAAATTTTTGCTTTACCCGACTGCGTAACGAACCTGCATATTGAGCTATTTCTCCTAATGCTTGTGGTAAGCTAGATTCAATTGTTGCGCGAATTCGTCGAGCTAAAACCGGACTCATACCGGCAGATGAGATCGCAATTAAAATGGGTGAACGGTCAACAATGGATGGTGTGGTATAACGACAATAAGCTGGTGAGTCTACCGTGTTAATTAAAATTTTGTTGGCTTCACAATACTGATAAATCTCTGCATTTACGGTTTCATCATCTGTTGCAGCAACGACCAAACGCATGTCTTTTATCAAGTTTGAATCATAGTTTTTTTGAATTAAATTAATATTATGCTGCTGAACTAATTCCACCAATTCATCACATATTTTTGGCGCAATAATTGTTAACTCAGCCTGAGCTTTGATTAAGGCGCTGGCTTTTCTGTAGGCGACATCACCGCCACCAATTACAGCACAAGGAAAATTGGTTAAGTTTAAAAATATTGGAAATTGTTCCATTGGTGAACCCTTTTACAATCAAGCAGATAAGCGAAGTCAGTATATCAGAAATAATGATTTTGGTGGTTTGGTTTTTTATTTTGAGAATCGAGCTAAAGCTCGAATAGTAACCGAACGGGTGTTTTGTTTCGCACGACAGGTTTTTGTTCCCGACAGACCAAAGAAATTAATGGCTTTACAAATAAAAACGCCCGGGCTTGTGGCGCGGGCGTTTTTTAATTTTGGCTAAAAGGGCAGGTTAAATACCACTGCCACCTTCGTGCAGACCACACTCGCGTTTTAAACCAAAAAAGCGAGTTTCTTCTTCGGTCATACCCAGTTCAAGTGGGCGAGAGGTATGCCAGTCACCTACTGAAACATAACCCATATCCCAAAGTGGATGGTAAGGCAGGTTATGATCTTTTAAATAGTAATGGACGTCTTTGTTTGTCCAGTCAATAATTGGATAAAATTTATAACGTCCGGCACTAATTTGTAAAACCGGTAAGTTAGCGCGGCTGCTGGCTTGGTCGCGGCGCAAACCCGTGTACCAAACCTCAGTTTGCAACTCTTCAAGCGCACGTTTCATTGGTTCAACTTTGTTGATTTGATTGTATTTTTCAATACCTTCAATACCTTGTTCCCAAAGTTTGCCAAAACGTTGCTCTTGCCATGCGGCGCTAATGTTTGCCTGATACACTTTTAAATTTAGCTTCAGTCTTTCGGTTAACTGATCAATAAATTCATAAGTTTCAGGAAATAAATAACCGGTATCGGTTAATACGACCGGAATATCTTTTATTTCGCTGTTTACCAGATTTAACATTACCGCAGCTTGAATACCAAAGCTGGACGATAATATTTGATTGCCGGGCAAATGCTTAGCAGCCCATTGAACACGCTGTTGCGCATTCAATGTTTCAAGCTCAGCATTTACCTTAGCTAAAATTTCGTCTTGCTCTGATTTATCTGCTGTTAATAAGGCTCGATAATCAATATCAGGCATGAAACTCTCGACCGTCATAAACTGCTTTAACCGCACCAATGCGCACAACAAAGTCACCAAATCGTTCGTTAGATTCGCGCTCTTTGCTGTAGCGACCTAGTAAGCCGTCAAGCTCTGTTAAAATTTCTTCTTCACCAATGTTTTCTTTATACATTTGGTTTAAGCGTGTGCCTTTACCATCTGCACCAAGATACATGTTGTATTTACCCGGACCTTTACCAACAAAGCCGATTTCAGCTAGGAAAGGACGGCCACAACCGTTTGGACAACCTGTCATACGGGTTACAATTTCTTGATCGCCCACATTATGTTTTTGTGCTAATACGTCAATTTTTTCAATTAAACGTGGCAAATAACGTTCTGACTCAGCCATCGCTAATGCACAAGTTGGTAGCGCAACACAGGCAATGCTGTTTAGCATAATAGGTGATAATACTTTACCTAATAAACCAAATTTACGAGCCATGCCTTCAATTTCAGCTTTGTCTGCTGGTGCAACATTAGCAATCATAATGTTTTGGTTGGCTGTCATGCGATATTCACCTTTGTGAACTTTCGCAATTTCACGTAAACCGGTTTTTACTGTGCGGCCTTCGTCATCAACAATACGGCCAGCTTCTAAAAACACAGTTAAATGCCAGTTGCCATTAATGTCTTCAACCCAACCAAAACGGTCCGCCTGACTGGTAAATTCGTACGGGCGAGCCGGTTCAAATTTAATGCCTGCGTGAACTTCGGTTGCAGCGCGAAACGCATCCACGCCCATATCATCAACAGTGTATTTAGTACGCGCACGTTTTCTGTCGTAGCGGTTACCATTATCACGTTGAGTTAACATAACTGCTTGAGCAAAGGCTAACGTATCTTCAACTTTACAGAAACCTAATACGCGAGTTAACTGAGGATATGTATTTACATCACCATGAGTTGAACCCATACCGCCACCAGCTGCAACGTTAAATCCAGCTAAACCGCCATTTTCGTCTTCAATTGCGATAAAGCTTAAATCGTTTGCGCTGATATCAACGTCGTTATACGGTGGTACAGCAACGGCGATTTTAAATTTACGTGGTAAATAAGTGCGGCCATAAACTGGCTCTTGCTCAACGTCTGCACCCACTTCAACTTTTTCTTCATCTAACCATAACTCGTAGTACGCGCGAGTTTTTGGTAATAAATGCTCAGAAATTTTAACTGACCATTCATGAACTTCTTTTTGAAGTTGTGTTTGAATCGGGTTAGTGGTTGCCATTACGTTACGGTTTACGTCACCACAAGCGGCAATTGAGTCTAACTTAACCTGATACAAACCTTTAATTAACGGCTTTAAATTACGCTTTAAAATACCGTGGTATTGGAACGTTTGACGCGTGGTTAAACGAATTGAGTTGTAATCTGTTAAGTCGTGTGCAATTTCGTCAATTGCTAACCATTGTTGCATATCAATTACCCCACCCGGAACACGGGCACGTAACATAAATGTATGCTTAGGTTCTAACTTTTGTTTTTTACGCTCGTTACGAATATCACGGTCATCCTGCATATAAAAACCGTGGAATTTTGTTAACTGCGTATCGTCATCAGCAACGGCACCTGTTACCTGATTCGCCAAACTTTCTTCAAGCGTACCGCGCAGATAGTTACTGTTAACTTTAATGTATTCGTTGGCTGCTAGTTTCTTTTCGCTCATTAGTAAACATCTCTCTGGTAGCGTTTGTTTTTACGTAGCTCATTTACATAAGCTTCTGCTTCTTCACGTGTTTTGCCGCCTTGCTTTTCAGCAATTGTTACTAGGGCTTCGTGAACGTCTTTGGCCATACGGCTGGCGTCACCACACACATAGAAATAAGCACCGTTTTCTAACCATTGCCATAAAGTTTCAGCTTGTTCTAACATTTTGTCTTGAACATAAACTTTTTCAGCCTGATCACGAGAGAAAGCTAAGTCGATTTTGTTTAATACGCCATCTTTTAAATAGCTTTGCCATTCAACCTGATATAAGAAATCTTCAGTGAAATTAGGGTTACCAAAGAATAACCAAGTATCGTTTTCGCGCTCGGCTGCATCAATTTCCTGAATAAATGCACGGAAAGGCGCAACACCTGTACCCGGACCAACCATAATGACTGGTGAATTATCTTCAGGTAAACGGAAGTGGCTATGCTCAACAAAAACATCAACTTCGCCGCCTTCTTCTAAACGTTCAGCTAAAAAGCCAGAAGCGCCACCAAAGTGTTCTTCACCAAATGCATCGTAACGAACAACACCTACAGTTAAATGAACTTCTTCGTCTACTTCAGCTTGCGATGAAGCGATAGAATAAAGCCGAGGTGTTAAACGACGTAAACAAGTCACAAACTGCTCAGCCGTTAATTTAGCTGCATGTTCACGGATAATGTCGATTAACTGACGACCATCAATGTACTGACGTAGTGCGTCTCTATCTTCAGTTAATTTAGTTAATGTTTCGTTAGCAGTTAATTCGGCAAATTTAGCAACAAAACCCGGATGACTTAATGTTAATTCGTAATGACGAATTAAAGCTTCTTTTAAGCTCACTTCATTTTCGTCAACTTTAATGCTGGCGTTAGCATCTAAGCCTAATTTGCTGATGATCTCATCAACCATTTTTTCATCGTTACGGAACCAAATACCTAAAGAGTCGCCCGGCTGATAAGTTAAGCCCGAACCTTCAAGTGAGATCTCAAAGTGACGAATATCTTTAGAAGAATCACGACCCGTAATTTTTTGGTTGGTTTCTAAAGTTGCCGTAAATGGGTTCTTTTTGTTGTAAGCGGATGCGCTTGCAGTTGGCACGCTTGCAGCAGACACTGAAACCTGTGCAGCACCTGTTTGCATTTCTTTTGCCATGGCAGCAACCGCGCGTTCAATCCACGCACTGGCGTCAGCTTCGTATTCAACGTCACAATCAACACGAGGTTCTATTGCTGTTGCACCTAATTTAGCTAAACGCTCATCAAAATCTTTACCTGTTTGGCAAAAGAATTCGTAAGACGAATCACCTAATGACAATACAGAATATTTCACGTCTGATAGTTTAGGGGCTTTTTTGCTCGCTAAAAACTCATGGAACTCAATTGCATCATCTGGTGGATCACCTTCACCTTGAGTACAACTGGTGATTAATAAATGGGTTTCAGACTTTAACTCTTTTGGTTTGTAGTCGGCCATTGAAATACAACGAACCTGTAAACCGGCGGCTTGGGCAGCAGCAGTTGCTTGCTGAGCAACGCCTTTTGCATTACCGGTTTGAGAACCAAATAATATTGTTAAAGTTTGTGCTGGCGCAGTGGCTGTTGAGCCAGCTACCGGTGCAACTGCACCAGCTGGGCTGCCTGCTTGCGACAAACCGTATAAATATCCGCTCACCCAAGCTAATTGGTTAGCAGACATTGATGCTGTAATCTGATTTAACTGGCTTAATTGCTCATTCGCCAGTGGGCTGGTAAGTTCTGTTTTTTGCGAAGACATAATCCCACATTATCCTAAACATATTTTCAGGTTGGGTATTTTATGGGGGATTACGCAAACTGGAAAGATTAAATCCTCATTTTTTATACTAATAAGGAATATTAATAACTAAATGGCATAAATATTTTTTATCTATACCATTTAGCTATAAGCTGAGTTCATCCTAACATAACTTTAAGTTATAGCTTTACTCATAGTTTTTGGCTAATTCAGCAACTAAATCCATTTCTTTAAATAATGCTTCAATTTGTTCATCTAAGTTAATATTGACGGATTTTTTAAGTTGCAGCTCAATATTGTTAGCTAAATAATTTAAATAGGGCACACCTGAATAACAGGTTGCACCATGAAACTTATGAATGGCAGCGAGTAATGCTTGGAAGTTATCAGTTGCTTGAATCTGCTGAATTTCTTTTTTAACGTCTACAAAGGTATCTACCAGCATGTGTAGCATTTCAACAGCAATATTATGCTGGTTTCCAGCCCTACTTAGTGCGAGTTCCCAGTCAATACCATGTTTGATGCTATTTTCTTTTATTGATATTTCTTCTACTTGATTAATTAATTTGCGCTTAGAGCTAGAAAATACCCATTTATTGACTAGTCTATTAAATTTTTTCATGTCGATGGGCTTAGCCAAATAGTCGTCCATACCACTTTTTAATAATTTTTCTCGTTCTTCTTTAAAAGCGTGTGCAGTAAACGCAATAATTGGGGTATCTTTATTTAATTGGCCAGAACGAATTTTTTGAGTAGTTTGAATACCATCCATTACAGGCATTTGAACGTCCATTAAAATAATATCAAACGAAGTTTTTTCAGCTTCTATACAAGCATTCTCTCCGCTACCACAGCAAGTCAACTGGACTTTCTGATCTTGTAATATAGCAGTAAGTAGTTTTAAGTTAGTTTCGTTATCATCCACTGCTAATATATTAATTGAGCTATTAGCAGTATCTGCCGTGATTTGATGTACAGGATTTGTTTGAGCATACCACTCAGCTTCTTGCTTTTGTAAACAAATCTGTTCCAATTTTTTATAGGTAAAGGGTTTTTCTATAACAGGCCAGTCGCCTAATAAGTTTTGTTGATTTTTGCCTAGGCAAGCATATAAAGGAAGACATAACACAATGCTGCAATTAACTTGTTGTTTAGCTGCAAATGCAGCTTGTAATGGCAATAATTCAAGAGATTCTTCATCATTTTCACTAGCGATAATAATTAAATCATAATCACTACTCTGATGTAGCTTAGCTTCCCATTGCTCAGTTGACTGGCAAATATCAGCCAAAATACCCAGTGGATGGAATAATCTGTGGTAGGCTCTGTGAGTAATTGTTTTACTATCTAGTACTAATACTTTTTCGATATGTTTAGGTTTTTCGATTCTATTTGGTTTAGAAGTGGTGATAGGTAGTTTTAAGCTAAAGGTAGAACCACGTCCCAGCTCACTTTTTAAACTTATAGTACCATTCATTTTTTGTACTAAACCATGTGTAATAGCAAGCCCTAAACCTGTACCACCATAGCGGCGTGTTGTACTGGCATCTGCCTGATGAAAAGCATTAAATAACTTGCTTTGCTTTTCTTTGCTGATACCAATACCACTATCTTCAATATCTATATTTAATTGATGCTGAGTTTCAGAGATTGAAGTAATAGATATTCTTAAAATAATATAGCCATCAGGCGTAAATTTTATCGCATTAGATAATAAATTAGTAATAATCTGTTTAAATCTGTGTTGATCGCCTATGGCTGCAATAGGCAAAATATCGGACTCTAGTGAAAACTCTAATCCTTTAGAAAAAGCTTCACGTGACATCAGCTTAATTACGTCTTCAATCATTTGATTTAAATTAAAAGCAGAATAATCCAGTTCAATTTTACCAGCCTCAATTTTTGAAAAATCCAGCACATCATTAACAATGGCAATTAAGTTATCTGCGGAAGCATTAATAGTTGTCACATAATCCTGATAAGGGTTAGGTAGTTTTGCTTTACTTAATTCTTTGGTAAAGCCAACAATCGCGTTGAGCGGCGTTCTAACTTCGTGACTCATGGTCGCTAAAAACTGAGACTTAATTTTACTGGCTTCGAGAGCTTCTTTACGAGCTATATCTAGTTCGGCATTTTTTTCTTCAACTAGAAGTAGGTTTTGCTGTAAGTCTTGGGTCGCTACTTCAATTTCAGATTCTAGCTTGGCTTGATGATGCTGAAGCTGCTCGGCCATCACATTTATACCGTCTTTTAAATCATTAAATTCATACTGTACTGGAATTTTGAGCCTGTATTTTAAATCTCCACTACCTATACGTTTTACAGCATCTACAAAGGCCTGAACAGGACGAACAATTCTATTAACTAAAGCCAGCATCAAAATAGCAGAAACTAACGCTGACAGGCCTATTAATAATGTTAAGGTAAAATTAGTTAAAAACCTTTGATATGAGTCGGTTGATAAATTAACAACCAATAATACTTGGCCAATTGGTTTTTGTAAGCTTTGACTAGTAGCCCACTGTGATGATTGACTAAAGCTATTATCAAAAGCATAAATAGGGGCGAGTAGAACCATATTACTGGAATCTTTATTAATTATACTGACACCATTTGTTGCGAACTCTCTAAATTTATAATCAATGTCTTGGTAATTTGATGCAGCAAATACTTCTGCAGCATCATCATAAATAATAATATTTTTAATCGACAAAGATGAAGTCGTGTGAATATCTCTAAGTTTATTTTGCAATCCCAACTTATTTAAACTAACCAAGTTAAATTCACTGGCATAAGCGATTGACTCTATAAGGGTTTTGGATTGTTCCTGAATTAATTCATTACGTTCTTTAGTGGTCATGTGTACAATAAATGTAGATATCCCTACCGTCATTAAAATACTCGGGATAATGGCATAGACAATCGCATTAAATAAAATACTGGGCTTAAACATATTATAATTGTTCTTGATTTTGTATTTACCGCCCGACTATAGCGTAAATCGGTGACTTTAAAAATGGCTGACGCAAAATCTTTGCCGGATTGGAGCAAAAATTGAATAAATATGTTTTAATATCCGCCCTTATATTTAGCATAACCAATAATAAATTTTAAAAGATTACTGCTCATACCTATGTTTATATTAAAACCTTTACCTGTGGCCTCGGGTATTTTGGTCGTAAGTTATTTATTTATGGCTAGAGTGGCTACTGCTGAAACGTTTCTGCAAGACGATTGGTTTAACCTTGAAAATAAACCCCTTATTACAGCTATTACCCCTACTCGAATACAAAAATCAGCTTTAGAACAACCTGTTGCAGTGACTGTATTAGACCGCGACTTTATTCAATCTACCGGTGCAAACGAGATTGCCGAACTATTAGCTTTTGTTCCTGGTATGGCCAGAGGATTTAGAGCTAATCGGGAACAAAGTTTAGCTTACCACGGGTTAAGCTCTGTTAATCCTAAAAGGATGCAGGTTTTAATTGATGGTATGTCTGTTTATGAAGCTGGTTTATCAAAAGTTGACTGGCGGCATATTCCACTTACGGTTGATCAAATAGAGCGCATCGAAATTACCCGTAGCCCAAGCGCAGCGGTTTATGGTGCCAATAGTTTTAGCGGCATTATTAATTTTATTAGCCGTAAAGTAAGCGAGCAGGATAAAGCCGTTATGAGTGCGTATCGTTCGACTGACGAAACGACAAAATTGGCTATGGCTATGAAATTTGAGCTCAAAGAGCATGTATTTTCAGTTCATTATCAATATCAGGCTGAACATGGGTTTAAAAACTATGATGACAACTCTCAGCAGCATAGAGTGAAGCTTCAGCATTATGTGACAGGTGAAAACTGGCAATCAAATACGCAAGTTTCTTATGTTGAAGATGACTTTGGCGGCGATCACCCAGATGAAGTTGATTTGTCTTCATCTGAAAGTCAGGATGTCTACATACAAAATCAGTCCAACTGGCAAATAAACAATAATCTAGAATTAAAACTTAACCAATATTATTATAAAAAGCATACTCAGGATAATTGGCAAGCGTGTTTTCATCCGAGCTTTTTATCAACGGAATTTGGATTGCTTTACCAAGAAGATCCGACATTAATTGCGGCTTTATTATCTGGCCAAATTAGTATTGAGCAAGTAACTCAACTATCACCAGTTGCCCAAGCTGCTATTATGAACTTTTTAAGTTATGGGGGCGTCCAGGCAACCTCAATTTGTGGAGCAAGTGAAAATTTTGTTGATCAAATCCGCAAACAAATTGAATTACAAGCCAGCTGGATTGCCAGTGACCAGCTAAAGTTAGTTGTTGGTGGTTACTGGCGACAGGATGAATTAAATTCTAATGTATATTTAAAGCCTGATAATTGGGAAAGTTTTGATTCTTTTGTTAGTTTTGCCAATATTGAATACAGAGCAACAGATAAATGGGTATTTGATTTGGCTGTGATGAATGAATCTCACGAAAAAAGCTCTGATAGCTTATCGCCTAGAGTGGCAGTGAATTATCAAGCTTGTGATAATTGTTCACTAAGGTTGAATTATTCCTATACTGAGCGCAAACCCGGTGAGTTTGAACAAAATGGACAGTTCCGATACTTTATAAAAGACATAGAAGCTAACCCTTATCAAATTGAGCAAGGCTATTATTTTTTATCTTCATCAGCTCAAAATCAACTTACATCAGAAAAAATGAAGGCAGTTGAATTAGGCTACCATTTTAATAGTTGGTCAACGGGTATAGATTTAGACGTAAACTTGTTCCATCAGCAAATGACTGATTTAATCAATCAAGGCATCAGGATTGAGGAATTCATTTACGAAAATGATCTCAATGTTGATTTGACGGGATTAGAAACAGAATTAAATTGGCAAATTAATCAGGCTAATTTTGTTAAATTTAATTGGACACAACTAAATTGGCAATTAAAACAAGCTAAATTAACGAATCAAGGGCTTTATAGTCCAGCTTCGAGTGTTGCTTTATTTTATTCGCATCAGGCTCAAAACTGGCAAACGGGATTAGGTGGTTTATATTCAGATGTTAAAGAAGCAGGAACGCTAACTCAGCTACAAGCCTATTTACGTAAGCCCGTTTCTTTATATAACCACAAGCTTATTTTAGGATTAAATACTTATTATCAGACAGGGCAGAGTAAAAAACGCTATCAGTTATCTGAATTTGAAAGCCGATGGCTAATATCCCTTAAAGCGGAGCTTATTTGGTAATGAAAAAAGCGCATAGGCTATGGAAGGCTTATTACCGACAATACTGCTTAGTTTTGTCGGTTGCGCTGTTTTTTGTGTGCAAACCATTATTTGCACAACCACAGATTTTATTAAATGACATTAGCAAGGTGATTGCTGATGAAAAAATACAGGCTAAACAACATCCTGATAAAAAAGAGATTGCTTTGTATTTTCCTGCTTATCAGTTCTCAAAGAGCATGTTTGAGTTTACTGAAATTATGTTACAACCAGAATATCCTCTTATCACGCTAACCCCTGAAACTGCTGACAATGTAATTGTGATTGTTGTTGGATTTGATCGAGCTTATCAATTTGTTGCTGAGAAACATATTAATCCGGCTATTATCATTGGCGTTTCTTCGCAAGAACAAAGTCGTCTAGATGAAATGAGATGTGCCCAATTTAAAAATTGTACAAAATGGTTATATTTAAATAGCCACGCATCCCCATCACGGATACTAGCTCTCAAAAATACGTTTTTCAAAAATAAAAAATTTTCATCTGCGGCAATTAACTGGCCATTGGTTAGTGTATGGCAAAATATAATGCCCGATATGTATTGGCAAATTAGTAATAAAGACGTTAAAGCATTTAAAGTTGTTGAAAAGGCTGTAAATAAAGCAGATGTGTTTGTATTGCCAGCGGATGAAAACTTAGTCAATAACACTTCGATTCGTACAATTTTACAATATTTGTATCGTAAACGGATTCCGGCAATTGGTTATTCAAATGCAACACACGTGGCTGGTAGTGTCGTCTCTAGTTTTGCAAATTATACACAAGCACTATTGAGTGCCAGACATTTTTTATCCATGCCTTTGCAAGACTGGCCTAGATCTGATTATGTTTGTTATCAGTCTTATCATTATAATCAGCGCTTAGCCCGCTCTATTGGGATTCATATCGAGCAGGCAAAATTAGACCTGCTTGCCGAATCGCTCAATAATCAGTGCTATAAAAGCTACCCGGCAAATTAACTGAGTGTTAAACCGTTTTAAGTTCAATTATTAGTTTTTTAATCTATTCAGCAGGGGTTATCTTGGGTATAATCCGCGCTCTAAAAATTCACGACAAAAATAGTAAGCAAAATACCTATGACAAATAAAACTGTATTGCATGCCAAACATTTAGAAGCTGGCGCTAAAATGGTTGATTTCCATGGTTGGGAAATGCCGATCCGTTATGGTTCTCAAATCGAGGAACATCAGGCGGTACGTACCTCTGCTGGTATGTTTGATGTATCGCACATGACAGTTGTTGATGTAAAAGGTGAACAGGCGCAGGCTTATTTACAATATTTATTAGCCAACGACGTGGCTAAATTAACCGAAAAAGGCAAAGCTTTATATTCGGCAATGTTAAATGAGCAAGGCGGCGTGATTGACGATTTAATTGTTTATTATTTTGCCTGTGATGATTATCGCTTAGTGGTTAACTCTGCAACCCGTGAAAAAGATTTAGCTTGGTTAAATCAAGTTGCCGCAGATTTTAAGGTAACTTTAACCGAGCGCGACGATTTAGCCATGATTGCGGTGCAAGGGCCAAAAGCGAAAGCGATTGCCGAATCATTATTTACCGCAGAGCAAAATGCGGCGATTGCTGGCATGAAATATTTTAATGGTGTTCAAGCTGGCGATTTATTTATTGCGACCACAGGTTATACCGGTGAAGCTGGATACGAAATTTTATTAGCCAATGAGAAAGCGGCTGATTTTTGGCAGCAATTGTTGGATAAAGGCGTTGAGCCTTGTGGTTTAGGTGCGCGTGATACTTTACGTTTAGAAGCCGGTATGAATCTTTATGGTCAGGATATGGACGAGCAAACCTCGCCACTGGCTGCAAATATGGGCTGGACAATTGCGTGGCAGCCAGAAGATCGCCAATTTATTGGTCGTGACGCATTAACTCAAGCCAAAGCTGAGCAAACCGAAAAAATGATTGGTTTGGTGATGGAAGAAAAAGGCGTATTACGCGCTGGTTGTAAAGTTCGCTGTGAAGCAGGCGAGGGCGTTATTACCAGCGGCACTTTTTCACCTACTTTAGGTTTTAGTATTGCATTTGCCCGTGTGCCACTTGAAATTGGTGACAGCGCAGAAGTTGAAATGCGTAAAAAGTGGGTTAAAGTAAAAGTGGTTAAACCTACATTTGTTCGCAATGGTCAATCTGTGCTGTAACACAGGTTATCCAAGTATAAATTTTTAAATGATTGATTGTTAAGGAACTCTAAGATGAGCAATATTCCTGCTGAATTAAGATTTACCTCTAGCCATGAGTGGGTTAGAAACGAAGGCAACGGCACAGTAACAGTTGGTATTAGTGACCACGCGCAAGACTTATTAGGTGATTTAGTTCATGTTGATTTACCGGATGTTGGCGACGGTTTTACCGCAGGCGACGAAATTGCGGTAGTAGAATCAGTAAAAGCGGCATCTGACGTATATTGCCCAGTAGCTGGTGAAGTCATTGAAGTAAACGAAGAATTAGAAGATTCACCTGAGCTTGTCAACACAGACCCTTATGGCGATGGCTGGTTATTTAAGCTGAAAATTGAAGATGAAGGCGAAGTTGAATCTTTATTAGATGCTGAAGGTTACGAACAATCTTTAGATGACGAATAAGTCGTTATTGAATTAGTTATTGCTAAACCTCGAATGTAATCGTTCGGGGTTTTTTATTTTATAAACTCGAATGCAAAGTGGTTTTTTTTTGCCCTACAGAAATATTAATACTGTAGGTCGGGCTTTGCCTGCTAGACGTTGATATTAGAGCAATGCAGGCGCAATTACCGATAGCCCAGCTTCTAAAAACTATTTTGCATTCGGGTTGATTAATACGCCCTTAAACACATTAGACCAATTTAATTAGGATACCTAGTTGATGAGTGAACAACTAACTTTATCTCAATTAGAACAAAGAGATGATTTTATCCAGCGCCACATTGGCCCTGACGAAGCTGAACAACAACACATGCTGGCGACTTTAGGTTTAACCTCGCTGGATGAGTTAATTACCCAAACCGTGCCAAAAAACATTTTGTTGGAACAAGCCATGCAAATTGGCGAGCCACAAACCGAAGTTGAAACGCTAGCTCAACTTAAAAAAATTGCCGGTCAAAACAAGGTTTTTAACTCGTATATTGGGATGGGGTATTACCCAAACCACACACCTAATGTGATTTTACGTAACGTACTAGAAAACCCAGGTTGGTATACTGCTTATACACCTTATCAACCGGAAATTGCCCAAGGCCGTTTAGAATCATTATTAAATTACCAGCAAATGGTGATTGACTTAACCGGCATGGAAATCGCCAATGCGTCATTATTAGATGAAGCAACTGCTGCCGCTGAAGCGATGGCAATGGCGAAACGCATGAGCAAAAATAAAAAGTCGAATTTGTATTTTATTGCTGATGATGTTCACCCTCAAACCATTAATGTTACCGCGACTCGCGCAGAATTATTTGGTTTTGAAGTGGTTGTTGCACCGGCAGATGACGTGATGAATCACGATGTTTTTGGCGCGTTATTTCAATACCCAAATACCACAGGTGGTGTTTACCCGTTAGCCGATTTAATTAAAGCGGTGAGCGATAAAAAAGGTATCACCGCGGTGGCAACTGATTTATTAGCATTAACTCAGTTAAAAACACCGGCAGAATTAGGTGCCGATATTGCTTTAGGCTGTGCCCAGCGTTTTGGTGTACCAATGGGATATGGTGGACCACACGCTGCATTTTTTGCAACTAAAGATAGTTTTAAACGCTCATTACCGGGGCGCATTATCGGGGTTTCAAAAGATACCCGAGGCAAACTGGCTCTGAGAATGGCACTACAAACGCGCGAGCAGCATATTCGCCGTGAAAAAGCCAACTCCAATATTTGTACCGCTCAGGTTTTATTAGCTAACATGGCTGCATTTTATGCCATTTATCATGGCCCTAAAGGGTTAGATACCATTGCAAAACGCACTCAAAGATTAGCGACTATGTTTGCGCTAGGCTTAAAAGCGAAAGGTATTACATTAGTGTCTGAAACCTTTTTTGATACAGTTTGTTTTAATACCGAGCATAAAGCAGAGATTATTAGCGCAGCGCAAGCGGCTGAAATTAATTTACGTAGCGATTTAAACAACCAAATTTCAGTTAGTTTTGATGAAACCAAAACACAAGCGGATTTAGCTCAGCTTTTTGCGATTATTTTAGGCGAAAACAATGGGTTAGATTTAAGCGAGCTAGACACACAAGCTGCTCAAGTTAATTCTATTCCGCAGGATCTACAACGCGAATCTGATTATTTAAATCATCCGGTATTTAATACACATCACTCAGAAACCGAAATGTTGCGCTATATTAAATCTTTAGAAAATAAAGATTTAGCCTTAAATCACTCAATGATTTCATTAGGCTCATGCACAATGAAATTAAATGCAACAGCTGAAATGATTCCGGTAAGTTGGCCTGAGTTTGCTAATTTACATCCATTTGCTCCGGTTGAGCAGGCGCAAGGCTACAAACAAATGATTACCCAGCTTGAAAACTGGTTACTGCAAGCTACAGGCTATGATGCCATGTGTATGCAGCCAAACTCAGGTGCTCAGGGTGAATATGCCGGTTTATTAGCGATTCGTAAATATCATGAAAGCCGTGGTGATTCGCACCGAAATATTTGTTTAATTCCAAGTTCTGCACATGGTACTAACCCCGCATCGGCACAAATGGCAAGCATGAAAGTTGTTGTGGTTGCTTGTGACGATAAAGGTAATATCGATATGCAGGACTTAAAACAAAAAGCCGCAGAAGTCGCTGAAAACTTATCCTGTATTATGATCACATACCCGTCTACCCACGGGGTTTATGAACAAACTATTCGTGAAATTTGCGATATTGTTCATCAGCATGGTGGTCAGGTATACATGGATGGCGCAAATATGAATGCGCAAGTTGGCGTGACTTCACCCGGTTTTATTGGCTCTGACGTATCACACTTAAACTTACATAAAACTTTTTGTATTCCACACGGTGGTGGTGGCCCAGGTATGGGACCAATTGGCGTAAAAGCGCATTTAGCTCCGTTTTTACCGGATCACCCAGTTGTAAATGTAATAAAAGAAAACGCAAGCAATGGTGCAGTTTCGGCAGCACCTTGGGGAAGCGCCAGTATTTTACCTATTTCATGGGTTTACATTGCATTAATGGGCGGTAAAGGCTTACGCAAAGCGACCGAAGTGGCCATTTTAAATGCAAACTATATTGCGACAAAATTGTCTGAGCATTACCCAATTTTATACCGCGGTCAAAATGGCCGAGTTGCACACGAATGTATTATTGATTTGCGCCCGCTAAAAGCCGCTTCTGGCATTAGCGAAATGGACGTAGCAAAACGCTTAATGGACTATGGTTTTCACGCACCAACAATGTCATTCCCAGTTGCCGGTACATTAATGGTTGAGCCAACCGAATCAGAGCCTTTATGTGAAGTCGACCGTTTTATCGATGCGATGATCTCTATTCGTGAAGAAATTGAACAGGTTGAAAAAGGCGTATGGGCACTAGACAATAACCCATTAGTTTATGCACCGCATACTATGGCTGATTTAGTGGATGAAAACTGGAACCGCGCATACAGCCGTGAATTAGCTGTATTCCCAAGCCCAGCTGCAGCTGCCAATAAATTCTGGCCAACGGTAAACCGAATTGATGATGTATTTGGTGACCGTAATTTAATATGCAGCTGTCCGAGTGTGGAAAGCTATATAGACTAATTATTATAGTGATAACAACAATGGAAGTTGGAAACCTCGTAATCGAAGTTGGAAACTGAAATTGAAGTTGGAAACTAACTAAGTATAGAAGGCGAACCAGAAATGGTTCGCCTTTTACTTGTTCCTTAGATTTACTCTTTCTCTTGATTGAAGGCCTGATGAACCCCAACACGAGATAAAATCGCTGAATTTGAAAAAGAGAATGCTAGTTTTTCAGGACTGTCATAACCCAAACGGATTGCTGTACTCAGTGCTTCAACTACTTCGGAAGATAGACTCTCTTGGTTGTCGTACGGACTTATTTCAGTAACAATACGTGTCACCAAACCCATAATAAAAGAAAGGCCTCTTGGTAAAACTGTTCCGACCAACTCTCTAGCTCGTGGACAGGCTTTTGCGGTTGCATTATCTGAATCTGGATTGCCCCCCAAAGCAATCTCTACGTCTCTTAGTGGAAAGCCACTTAGCCACGCACATACCCCCGGAGATAGGGCATCTAGAACGTCATCAGAGAGTTCTCCATTTTTATTTCGTCCAGTTGCCCCGAGAATTGACATTTTTACATCAAAGAGTAACAGTTCTTTAGCTTCTGGATCAGTCTTAAACCAATTGAATAGCCAAATAGACCACTCATTAATTGACGTTGGTAAAGCTCCAATATTTTTAGTAATCGCAGACCTCAAACGTGAAAGTACAAGTGGTGGCAATCCACTTTGTGAAGCTAGAATTGAAAGAGACTGATCAATTTCATCGCCGTCTTTAAGTTTCACAAGATTTTCCAACTCAACTAGTTGGGAGTTGAATCTCTGCTCTTCATTATTTGCCCTAGATCTGAATGCAGCAAAAGAAGATTTAAGGTTAAACAGTGATCTTTCATTGTTTTCAGTATCATTCAGGGTTGCGAGGCGATTAACTAGGTACATCACTTCACGATTAACCGTATTGCCATCGGAAATTTCATCTAAAACTCTAGATATTGGGTCTGAAATTTCTACACATCTGTCATCCTCTGGAATTATTGATTGTAATTTACTTACTACATTCTGATTTAAACTCTGGTTTTCGGGAAAAGTCAGAATAGGCTCTGGTACGAGCAATACAATTCCATTTGCCAGATGTCCGGCTCTACCTGCTCGCGCAGCAGCATTCAATAATTCATGTGCCTCCAAAAGTTGACGACCATCATTTTCAGCACGCTTATCACCTGCCAAAATTGCCATTTGTGCGGGGAGGTTAAGACCTTGAGCTAACGTTGGGGTAGCAACGATAACCATTGCCCCATCTGCACGTTTATACATACGTTCAGACAGATCTCTTTCAATCCGAAGCATGGATGCATTATGTGGGACTGCGGCGCTTCCTTTTGTAAGCAATGAGTGCTCCAGCCCCCCAAGCTCTAGCTCTAATGCATCCCATCTACGATTTTCATCTTCAGTAGGAGCAATGTTTCCACCAAGCTCAACAGAGATACTTTTTGCAGTAGATATGGCATGAGATTTTTGATTAACAAATACAATCGTTTTAAGTCTATTAATAGCACTGGTTACGGCTAATTTTGAGGCTACACTATTTACGTTTGGAGAAATGGATAAATAATTGGGGTAGAGTTTTCCACTAAGTAAAACTTTATCCTGTGTTAGCTTTGTGAAAGTACAGATTGCGTTTTGGTTTTCTAAATCCAACCAATTGTGCTGCAAGCCCCAAATGGCATACGGATTTATAACCAACTCTCTAGCAGAAGCGGCTCTTAAATTTGCCGCGCGTCTCCCTGCTTGCTTATCAAGATTCGCTTGCACATTATTTGCCATTTCTTTTATGGATTGAACATCCTTTTCTGAGTAAATTACAACTCCGCGAGCCTGCCTGCTTGGCTTCCATAACAGATCAATACTGATGCAACCTCTACCGGTCAATTGGTTAATCCATTTCGCAAACTCTTCCCCGTTTTGTACCATTGCAGAGAGAAAAAGAGTGTCCGCTTCTGGGGCAATTCTATTAAATGCAAGAAGGCAAAGCATACTATCTAGCGACCTACGTATCTTTCCTGATTGTGGGCTGAGCAAATGACATTCATCAAATACCAATAAGCCAACATCGGCAAAGGATTCGGGGGAGAAGGAAAGCATTGCTAAACATCTTTCAGGTGTCATTACCTCAATTTCCGGAAGAACTGCACCAACTTGGAATAGAAGATCAAAATCACTTGATACAGTAGAACCCAAAATATCTTGAGGGAACATCTCTTGTAGGTCGACAGTAAGTTGTTCAACAAGTGCGTGAGTTGGTGCAAGAAAAATTACTTTTTTCCCCTGCGATAAAGCACTAGCGATTTTTATTGAGGAAATAGTAGTTTTTCCGGCTCCTGTTGGCAAAACTATTACAGCAGACGTTCCGTTGTGGTGGAAACCTTCTGAGAGAGCTTTTTTGTGATTAGGCCAAATGAAAGGGAATTTTTTTGCTCGGAACGCTATCCAATTATTCCAAAATTCAATATCAGAGCCCTGGGGTGGTTCTAGTCTCGTTAGCGCAGATTCATATATACCGTCATACGTTGCAATGAGTAATGACGCAAGATGAGCAATTCCGGGAAACGTTACTTCTACTCCACAAGCCAGAGCATCTTTACTGATTGAACTAGCTAGTGATTTCGCATGTTCAAACATCACTTTGGGAGACTGGATTTGGCCATCGCCAATACCAATTCTTAAGATCAACTTTGATAGTTTTTCTATCCCAAAAACTAAGGATTGAACCAATGCGATAAAGGCAGAGAATTCAATATTACCTCCCTGCTCAACAACAAATCCTTCTCTTTCGTTTCCTCTATTAACTATATCTATTAGCCGACCTTTAGCTAAATCTACAATATGTCTAACTAACTCAGTAACAAGGTAATGTTGCCCCTCCCTTTCAATTTTTACCTTAGATGCTGCTTCAAGGGCATCTGCATATTGTTCAGCCGCAAGAAATAGGAGAACAGCCGCAATTTCAGGTGCTAAACGATCCCTGCTGACATTTTCCCTTTCAGCGATTCCTTCTTCTAGTAATTCCTCTCTCCTTGCTATCAACTGCTGGGCACTCGCTGCAACAAATGCAGAAGATCGTCTAATAGATGGATCTTGGTTGATAGACACTACTAGCTCATAGGTGTCCGCGATACGATCTAATGTCCAATCACCATCCTGGTTTGGGTGTTCTTCTCCACCAAGTCGCATAGACACAATCCGTGCATAGTGGCTAGTTAACATTTGTGGCAGGTCATTAGGGGCTAAATCAGGAAATTCGGGAGCAGCTCGAAGGAGTGAAGCTGTTTCTGGGTCAAACATTAATCTTGCTCCACATCTAATTGTTCTATGTAATCAATGATTTTCGTTGCCAACGCATCAAACCAATCTCTTAATTTTCTATCTACAATGAGGCTGGCACCAATCCTTTGCTCCTTTTTTATATCTTTTATTTTGTTATATCCTTTAAACAATGCCTTCTGGGCTTCCTCAGTATCGAAATCCTTGGTTAAGGCAAAACCTGCTCGATACTGCCTGCTTGAGTTATCAATAACTTTTCGAACCATAGACATGGCCTGAACATTACTAACCCCACTTAACTGGATAAGGCTTGCAGCGGCAGCAATCAGCTCTGCATTTCTTGTGTTTCCATGCCGGTCTAAGAACCCAGGTATTACTTTCTGCGTAAATGTATCTCGCGGGTTGTCTGTACACTTATCTTCAAAAATGGTGGATTTTAGTATTTCACTACCATCTTCATTAAGCTCTATCATTATCCCGTCTAATCCTTGAGATGTAGAACTCGTGTGCGGGTCTTTAAGAAAACATTTGTCACCGGATACCTGTTTGGCAGCTATCCAAGAAATAATTTCAAATATCAAGCCATCCCTCTGAATTCTCGGATAGCCAGTGCGCGGATTTTGTTTCCCCTCTTGAACTGTAAATTTTATTTTTGCTTCATTTTTAAGCTCATGGTCAGTAAATGCAGGTGCTGCTGGCAGAAGCTCATCAATAATATGGGCTGCTTGTGCTGCTTGTCCCATAACGACTATAGCGATAAGGCGAGCTAACTGCTCTTCATTTTCTACTTTCCATTTTGACCCTATACAATCATCATCAATCGGAAAGTCTGTAATATTTAGAGCTACGAGATTTTCTTCAAGCGCCATTAGTACTTTCCTTATAACTTTCTAATATCATTTGCTTTAATTATTCCTTGAAAAGCTAGTGAGGCTAAAATTTACTTCACTCATAGGTGGCATGGAAGCGTGTGGTCTTTTGATAACCAAGTCATGTTATCTTATTTCTCAACCAATTCTGTGAATTGCTAATTTCAAATGCCCTGGCTCCATACCCTGTGGATAGAATACTTTCCGGTAAGAACTCATCGAACTTCTCGATACGTTTTTCCTGTACTTGTTGTGCTAGTTCTGTTTCTGTTGGGAGTTCCGTTGAAGCAAGTTTGAGCAATATCGAGCGAACGCTTTCTAATGACGCTTTTTCTACTTCTATGACTCCTGCATATGCGCCAGCTTCAAACCCATGTTGGATTAGCAAGGCGACAATTGTATTTACCACTTTGTCGCCAAGCCATGGGAATATATAAGTAGTATTGCCAACCTGGAGCAGTGGTTCTCTAGAGAGCTTTGCATCTTCGAAATATCGTACGCTTTCACCAAACAGTTCTCGTGCAGCTGAATCAGCGAAGTCGACTTTCTGATCCCCCACAGAAATTCTGTAGTCACCGTCTTTTAATATTTGGAACATCTCTTGCCGGACAACATCATGTATGTTCAAGCCAGCACCACCAAATTTAGGCGGCTTGCCACCTTTTGCATGCTCCACATAAATGACTTTCTTTTCGCTATCTATGTCGTTTACTTTCCAACGTTTTCCACCGAAAACAATATGCTGACCTTCCAATACCAATGAATCTACAGGCAGCGTTCCGAGTGATTTTGTTCCACATACAATCCGAAACTCTTCAGGCGTTTTGAAAACAGCATAGAACGAGTAATGGCTTGTCAGCTTTTCTCCCAAAAGGCCAAGAACCAATTCACCACTTCCTAACTGAGTTATGAGTTCTGTTTTGCCCATGTGGACAAGTAGTGCTTTAAAGTTTTCAACATTAACGTTTTGAAAAGGGCCATCTTTACAGAGCAAACTAAATAATTGCTCGGCTCTAATTCCTCCCCATTGTGCAGTAACCGCAAGTACTTGGTGAAGGAGTGTTGAGAAGTGGTAAAGTGATGTATCAGCTGGTTCATACCATTTACTGCCGATAAGAAGTCTGATCATGGCCAGAGATTGAATAAGCTCCAATCTCAGCTTGTCGATGACGCTAGAGTCTTTTGTCAATTCAGCTTCAGCGATTAGCATTCGCAATATTGAGGCTCCACCGCGTCTTCCTGAGCGTCCCATTCTTTGACGTAAACTTGAAATAGAGTGGGGGGCTGTTACTTGAATTACGGAGTTTACCTTGCCGATATCAATGCCTAGTTCAAGAGTCATTGTGCAAATCGCTGTGGTAGGATAATGCTCCTGTTGCAATCGCTTTTCTAAGCTTTCTCGAAGATCTTTAGATAGCGAACCATGGTGAGGAAAAAATTCATTCGGTACAATTTTCTCTTCACAGAAGTCAGATAATGTAGCCGCAATGCTTTCTGTACGGCTTCTGTAACGGTCAACTAAAATTGGAGACATGTTCAGGCACTTTTTAGTAATTTCTGCTCATATTGAACAGGTGAAATATTTCCCAGTTTATAGTGCTTACGTTTTTGATTATAAAACGGCTCTATGTAATCAATAATATCAGCTATTGCCTGATGGCGAGTTAAATAACGTCGGTAGTTAACACGTTCGGACTTTAAGCTTCTAAAGAACCGCTCGGTTACTGCATTGTCTAAACAATTTCCAGCACGACTCATGCTCGATTCTACACCATGCTCAACCAATGTTTTTTGAAAGCTCTCACTGGTATATTGGCAACCTTGGTCTGAATGGAATATGAC
>NZ_JAOPFU010000042.1 GCF_025515275.1 Catenovulum sp. 2E275 | reverse complement strand
TCAAGGCATTTTTCTGTACCTAATAGCGAGCTATTAGTCAGAAAAATAACGATGAGAGGCGGAAAAATAGCCCGTTGGGCAAATTTTCTTATGTGTAGCTCAGGTTATTTAAATCAATAAATTAAAACCTAACTATTCTCGGCTTTTAACTTCAACTGCATAATAGAGCTAAATCACCTAATTAGCCTAATTAAAACCGATAAAAAAATTGTTACTTTATAACTTTATGTTATGATATAACATAATTAGAATCCAAGTTAATTTAAAATGAAAAATATCATTCCTCTTTTTTATCTAAGCACCTTAGCCAGTGCTTGTGTTTACGCTGATACTAACGCTGACATAGAACAAATTAAAATTATCCATAAACAAGCTTATCGTGGTGATATTGCCAACAAAGATTTACCTCAGTCAATTAGTACAATAGACAAAAGTTTATTAGTGGATTTAGGCTTAACTGATTTTCAGGATACATTAGATTTATCGGCCAGTATTTCACGCAAAAATAACAGCGGAGCATTATGGGACAGCTTTTCAATTCGTGGATTTTCCGGTAATGAAAACATGCCGTCTGGCTATTTAATTAACGGCTTTAGTGGCGGCCGTGGGTTCAGTGGCCCAAGAGATGTTTCCAATATTGAATATGTTGAGGTATTAAAAGGTCCTGGCTCTGCTTTATACGGCCGTTCAGAGCCGGGCGGCACAATTAATATTGTGACTAAAAAACCCCAATTTATCGAAGCCGGACAAATTAATTTGGAAATTGGCGATTACAATCATCAGCGAATTTCCGCAGATTACACCAACGGGTTAACGGATAAACTTGCGGTCAGAATTAATGGTGCATGGCAAGATAGCGACAGTTTTCGCGATCAAGTAACCTTACAAAAACAAGTATTCACTCCTTCTTTGTATTATCAAATTAACCAAGATTCTAGTCTGACTTATGAGTTTGAATATGTTGATTTAAAACAACATTTTGATCGTGGTATTATTGTTTTAAATAATGATTTTAATACTCTACCGGCAGATCGTTTTTTGGGTAACCCAAATGATAAACCCATGAATGTTCACTCGTTAGGGCATCAACTCACTTATCATTTAGAGTTAAATTCAAGCTGGTCATTATTAACCGGCTTAAATTATCGCACCTCAACCTTAAAAGGATTTTCATCCGACGCGGAATTAGCAACCAGCCGACAGTCAGTATTTGATGACGGAGAAACTTTAACTCGCCAACACAGATACAGAAATTACAGCGCCGAAGATTTATCGGCTCGCGTTGAACTCAGCGGCCATTTAATAACAGGCGATTGGATACATCATTTGTTAATTGGTTTAGACAGTTACGATTATGATTTAAACACGGCATTGTCTCGTTTTCGCGGTGGCAAAGGCAGCTACAGCATTAATATTTTTGATAATGCTGTTCAACAAGCTGGGCCAGAGGTTTCCCTGTTAAACCATAATATAGAAAATCAGCAAGCGTATGGTTTATATGTGCAGGATCAAATTGATATTACTCATAAATTCAAAGTATTACTGGGCTTAAGGTTTGATGAAATTGAGCAAACGATTCAAGAAAAAGTGGCTCAGGTAAGCTCTGTTGATACCGAGCAACAACTTAGCCCAAGATTAGGTTTGGTTTATAACCTAACGCCCCAAATGACTTTGTATTCAAGCTATTCCGAAGGGTTTGTGCCTTTATCAAGCACGGATGCCCAAGGTAATCCTTTTGGCTTTGAACACAGCGACTCATTAGAATTTGGTGTTAAATATTCAAATGCAGCATTTAATCTAAGCGCTGCAATATTTGAGGCCAGTAAAGATAATATTCTTGTCGCTGATCCTGCTAATATCGGCTTTTTGTCTCCGCTTGGCAAAGCGAATAGCCAAGGGCTAGAGTTAGATATTGATACTTATTTGTTTGAAAATACGCAAGTTAAATTATCTTATGCTTACATAGATGCCAAAACCAGCAATGATGTAAATAATCCAGACTGGAATACGCCTATTCCTAAAGGCAGTCCGCTGGTGAATGTGCCTGAACAAAAAATAAGTCTATTAATTAACCAAACTGCTGAGTTATTTCACAAATCAGCCAATTTTGGTGCCCGCTACGAATATATAGATGAAAGATTAGGGGATGCTGCCGATTTAAGCTTTAGATTACCGGATTATCAAGTTGTGAATGTGTTTGCTCATTTAAATTTAACCGGGCAAACCAGAGTATCGATCACCATTAATAATCTATTTAACGAACGCTATATTGAAAGCAGTTACAATGCATTATGGGCTTATCCGGGTGCACCTAGAATGGTTAAAGCAGCGTTAAGTTATGAATTCTGATATTTTGCAGCATAGCCAATCCATTGAGATAAAAAAGCGGATCCACAGTATAGACATAATGCGTGGTCTGGTGATCCTGATCATGATTTTAGATCATGTCCGTGAGCGCTTTTTTCTGCATCATCAAGTCAGTGATCCAATGGATTTAACCACCACAGATCCGGCCTTATTCTGGAGTCGGTTTGCAGCTCATCTTTGCGCACCCACTTTTATCTTTTTAACCGGATTATCCGCGTATTTATATAGTCAGCCAAGGCAAGGCAAACCCAGAGATGCATCTGCTTTTTTATTTAAACGCGGAATATTTTTAATTGTATTAGAAATAACACTTATTTGTTTTTCGTGGCTAGGCACACTCAGCACCCTTTATTTACAAGTGATCTGGGCGATTGGATTAAGTATGATCGCGCTGGCAGTGCTGATTAAACTGCCTAAATATTTATTATTAATGATTGGGCTAGCTATCGTTTTTGGGCATAACCTGCTAACACAGATTCATTTTAATCCCGAAGAGATTGGTTACAGTTTATGGACCATTTTACACGACAGAGGTTATTTAATAACTAATTCTGTCGTTAATGTAAAAGTCAGCTATCCGGTACTGCCGTGGATTGGCGTAATTATTTTAGGCTATTTGGCTGGGCCTTTATATCAGCAAACAGCAGCTTTAAGACAAAAGAACTTGCTTAAACTGGCACTGTTTTGTTTATCCACGTTTGCAGTTTTACGCGGGTTTAACCTTTATGGTGAAACGCTTGACTGGCAAATTCAAGCTCATTGTTATCAAACTCTAATGGATATATTTAACCTAACTAAGTATCCACCCTCACTCAATTTTTTATTAATTACCGGCAGTATGATGTTTGCAGGTTTGTATTTATTTGAGCGTTTTCCGGCAAATTGGCACCGTTTTATTCAAACTTTTGGGTCAGTACCCATGTTTGTTTATATTCTGCATCTATATGTTTTACTTATCTTATATATGCTTGGCCAATTAATATGGGGCAATAATCAAGGCATTTATTTTGGCGTCAACCATATTAGTTGGATCTGGCTAATCACCTTGTTATTAATCGCAGCACTTTATAAACCGGTTGCTTGGTTTAGCCAATATAAACGCAAACATCAGTATGTTTGGCTGAAATATTTGTGATAGCTATTAAGCAGATAGAGCTAGAACTAAATCAATATAAATACGGTAAGTACCTGTCGCTCCCGACTCAAACCTAACAAAAAAGCCAGCTTAAATTTTAAGCTGGCTTTTTATTTGCTCTTTTATTTATCCGTTTATATTTACCCGTTTAAACCATAACGAGTGAAACCATTATTATTGGCAAAGGCTTAACGAAACCTGATCATCGTCTTTATTTTGAATCGCTAAGTTAGATACCGCTAAACCTAACTGGCCAGTAGTTTTAATTTGCCACGGAATAGTCACAGCTTGTAACTCTGCTTTATCCGCCAAACAACTAACATCAACCGATACTTTGATCCATTCGCCTGTTGTTTGCTGCTTTAATAAGTCAGTAATATCCACCTGCGGCTGGCAGTTCTGAGTACAAAATAGCGCTAAACTCACTTTTTCTGTCGGTAAAGTATCGACCCTTAACTCAAAATTAACCACACTTTGCTGGTTAACAATCTCTGCCATATTTTTTGGTTTAGAATAAATTAACTGAGCAGCAGCCTCACTTTGACCTGACCAAACAAACTTACGGGCATCTTCCTGATACGCAAGATTAATAGCTTGAATGGTTAAGTTTTCACTGTTTTTAGTTGTGCCAGACGGACCTTCAATAATTAAACTCCAGTCGTTTTTATCACCCAAAGACCAATTTAAACCTTGACCTAATTGACGATAAAATAAGGCATAACCCACATCAGTTGCTTTTTGCTCTTTTACCCTAACCGTTTCATCTAACTCTGCCAGTTCAACTTTATCCTGATAAGTTAAACCAAATCCATACGCAAAGAGTGGATCGTAATTTTCATCACGTGAATTAAGCACGACTTGAGTATCATATTTAGGCCACGAGAATGATAATTTACCTTTAAAATCAAAATTAACTTGTCCATTGGTCTGTGTTAACAATACATCTGCAACCCCCTGACCTTCCGAGCCGGGTAACCAAGCTGCAACAAAAGCATCCGATGCATTAATTTCTTTATTAACCCATAATGGGCGACCGCTAATAAATACGGTAACAACAGGAATGCCCTGCGCTTTTAACTTTTTAAGCAAAGCTAAATCGGTTTTTTCTTCTTTTTGATATTCAATATATTGAATATCACCAAACCACTCAGCATAAGGATCTTCACCTATCACCACAATAGCAACATCCGGCTTGCTTGAATATTCACCATCAACACTATATTGAACCGAGCCACCTGCGGTTTCAATTGCCGTTTTTAACCCTTGATAAATAGTGGTTGCCCCCGGGAAATCAGCATTGGTATTATCCGTACCTTGCCACGATACACTCCAACCACCCGCTTGTTTTGCCATGCTGTCAGCCGCATCACCCGCAATTAAAATATTTGCTTTAGGGTTAAGTGGTAATAATTGTTGATTATTTTTAAGTAAAACCAAAGATTCACGTACCGCCTGACGAGCAATTTCACGATGCGCTGTAGCGCCAAACTGAGTTAAATCATTCGACATTTCCCGCTCCGACGGTTTGCCGCGTTCAAATAAACCCCAACGCACTTTTGCTCTTAAAAAGCGAGTCACAGCATCATCAATCCTTGACATAGGTATTTCGCCGCTTTTCACTTGTGCGATAGTATTATGATAAAAAGCTTCAAAATGCTCAGGTACCATAATCACATCAATACCGGCATTAATCGCATTTGCACATTGCTCTAAATCACAACCATCAACAAATTTATGCCCATTCCAGTCAGACACAACAAAGCCATCAAACCCCATTTGCCCTTTTAATACGTCAGTCAATAAATATTTATGACCATGTAAACGCTCGCCTTTCCATGAATTAAATGATGCCATAACAGACTGAACACCCGCTTCAATTGCGGTGAAATAACCAGCAGCATGAATATCTCGCATTTCTTGTTCAGAAGCTAAAGTATCACCACGATCAATGCCATTTACCGTGCCGCCATCACCAACAAAGTGTTTTGCTGTGGCAATTCGGTGATAACCGGTTAAAAAGTTTTTACCTATTTCGCCCTGCAAACCTGCCACCATTTCTTTAGCGTATGCAGCAACTATTTCAGGGTTTTCAGAATAACTTTCATAAGTTCTACCCCATCTGTCATCCTGAACAACCGCAACCGTTGGTGCAAAGCTCCATTCAATACCGGTAATCGCAACTTCTTTAGCCGTCGCTTCACCAATTTTGCGAATGAGTTCTGGGTTATTCATTGCGCCGAGGCCTATATTATGAGGAAACAAAGTCGTACCAGATACATTACTATGCCCATGCATTGCATCTGTTCCCCAAATCGTCGGGATTTTTACCCCATCAAGCGAATCATCAATTGACGCTTCATACATTTCATCAGCGTATTTAAGCCACTCTTGCGGGGTCGCCGTTTTATTACCATACGGCGCCGTATTACCGCCGTTTAAATACGAGCCAAACCCATATTTACGCATTTGCTCAACCGTTAAGTAGCCAATTTCTGGTTGAACCATTTGCGCTACTTTTTGCTCAAGTGTCATGTTGGCTAAAATCTCAGCTACTTTTTGTTCTACAGCCGGATCACGTTTAAGTCTGGTATTTGCGTTAGGCCAATGAATGGTTTCAGCCTGTGCTTGGGTTTGAGAGTTTTGTTTAGTCACTTTTGTTACATCCGGGATCTGTGGTTGATGAGTTTGCTCAGAGCATGCCGCTAAAACAATCGGCAATGATAATACCGATAACTTGAATGATTGATTTAACATAATGAAAGCCTTGTCAGCGATAACGATAATTTCTATTTTTCATACATAATAAAATATCAGTAAACGTTTTCTATTAAAACTAAAAAATATAATAACATTTCATTTTATTGTTTTAAGTTTTAACATATTTGTTAATAAACAAGAATAAAAGTTAAATTTTTTAGAGGTGATTTCGTATAGATAAAATAATTGATCGTGCTTTAACCACTCTTACCATAACTAAATTACATAAAAAGAACTTTAAAAACATACACTTAAAATAATACAAATAAAGCCCTAGTTAAAAAACAAACAAATTGATTATTTTTTAGCTATTTTAGTTTGAAAATTGTAAAAAATGATTTATATTTGAAATCGTTTACATTAAAAAATCGTTAAATGTACTATATAAAACGATTGAAAAAGTGTATACCATAAACTTATGGTCTATATGAAACTTACTATAAGACCATAAGCTGGAGATAAGATTAATTAACAATAATCACTCAAATATAGAGGCGAATAATGAAAGCTAACAAAGGAAATTTTACCAAGTCATCGCTGGCTTTAGGTATTGCAGCGGCACTTTGTACTACAACAAGTATTGCGGCTGATGCAGATGACACAGAAGTCATTCAAGTCAAAGGGATTAGAGGAAGTATAGTAGCCGCTCAATCAATCAAACGTGATGCTGTCGGGGTTGTAGACGCAATTTCAGCAGAAGATATGGGTAAATTCCCAGATACAAACTTAGCTGAATCACTGCAACGTATAACAGGTGTTTCGATCAGCCGAGAAAATGGAGAAGGCTCGAAAGTAACAGTGCGTGGTTTTGGCGCTGAATATAATATGATCACATTAAATGGTCGCACCATGCCCGCTGGGGGCGTGTATGGTGGTGGCTCTGGTGCAGGGGGGACATTTGGCGGTTCTACCCGAGCGTTTGATTTTGCCAGTCTAGCATCTGAAAGTGTAAATGGGGTACAAGTTTATAAAACCGGACGCGCAAGTATTGCAAGCGGCGGGATTGGCGCAACCATCAATATAGAAACAGCAAAACCATTGCAGAACCCAGGTTTCAGAGCATCTGTTGGTGCGAAAGCCATGCATGATACGACTAACCGGACCGGTGATGATATCACCCCAGAATTATCAGGATTATTAAGTTGGACAGACGATAACTCTGAGTTTGGTATTAGCTTAACTAGTAGTTATCAAAAGCGCGATTCTGGCACACAAGGTATTGCTGTAAATACTTGGAATCAAGGAATTTGGGGGCAAGACGAGCTTTATTCATTTGCAGATAATGCCGTCATCGAGAATGCGCCTGAAGATGGTACTTTATATTCTCGCCCGAATGATGTCCGCTATACCTTTTCAGATATACAACGTGAGCGAACCAATGCTCAATTAACTATGCAATGGGCGCCGACAGAACATATTGTTGCCACGTTAGATTATACTTTTGCAGAAAATGAAATTTTAGAGCGACGGGGTGAATCAACCAGTTGGCTTGCCAATAGTTCTTCTATCACTAAGGTGGTATTTGATACAAACCCTAGACTAGCTTCGCCTTTATATATTGAAGAAGTTAGTGGTCCTCGCGATCAGGGTTATGAACAACAGTTACGTCAACAAACCAATACGCTAAAATCATTAGGATTCAATTTAGATTTACAAGTAACAGATAATTTACATGTGAAGCTGGACTATCATTCATCATCTATGGATAGTTTACCAACTGGCCCAGGAAAAAGTGGTGAAATAGCTGCCAGTATTGGTGCACCGACTCAAATGTCTCACTGGATTGATTACAGCGGTGATTTACCTTTATTTGGCATGACTTTAGATGATAGTGATCGCGGTAATAATAATGGAATTCATGATGCAGGAGACATAGGTTCTCAAGTTGTCCGTGTATTTTATGCAGATCAAACCATGGATATAGATCAGTTCAAATTTGATGGTAGTTATGAATTTGATGAAGGTTCGTTTGACTTTGGTATTGAAAGTCGTGAAATGCAAATGAATGCCAAACAATCTGACCGCTATATGGCGATGGGTGACTGGGCAATTGCCAACGTAGGTGATATTCCGGCTGAATTATTTGAAGATTTTAATTTAGCAGATTTTGATGATTATGATGCTTCTGGCTCCTTCCAGGGCGGATTTAGAGGTAATGCTGAAGACATAGCTGCTTCATTGGTTGATACTTACGGCACTGAAGAAAATGGTTATTGTGTATGCTATAACCCAACCTTCTCAGCTAATAATACAATATCTGAAAAAATCCAAGCGGCTTACGCTCAAGTTAATTTAATGGGCACACTCGCCGGTTTAGATACTAATTTAGTATTAGGTATGCGTTATGAAACAACCGAAGTTAACTCATCAGCGTTAATCACAATTCCAGCTTATTTAACCTGGCAGGATAATAACGATTTCTTAATTGAATATGGTGACAATGAGCCAGAAATTTTTGGCTTAAAAGCCGACTATGATAACTTCTTGCCGAGTTTTGATTTTGATATTGCCTTTACTGACGATATCAAAGGTCGTGTATCTTACAGTAAAACAATAGCCCGAGCTAAATTCTCAGACTTAAGTTCTGCAATTGGCACATATAGTGCGGGTGGCGGCTCTACTTATAACGGTGCAATTCCAACTGCAGATGCAGGCAACCCAGCATTATTACCATTAGAATCAGATAATTTTGATATGTCTTTAGAATGGTATTACTCTGATGATAGCTATGCATCTATTGGCTTGTGGGAAAAACGGGTTAGCAACTTTATAGGTACAGAACAAGTTGATCAAACCTTATTTGATATTCCAGATGCTTCCAGTGGTCCATCAGTTGAAGCTGCCGCACAAGCGTTAGCTGATAATGGGTATTCGATTGATGATACTTCATTATTTACTATGCTTGCGATTTTGCAAAATCCGGGGGCATTCCCTGGAGGGGCAGCAGATTATGACGGAACTCTAACTCAAGCTCAAGAAGTAGCAACCGCTTATGACGTTATACCAGATGCCAACAGTCCTCTTAATGTATTTAGAGTAAGTCGTCCAATTAATAACCGTAGTGCAAAAATTCACGGTTTAGAAATCGCTTCAACTCATTTCTTTGGCGATTCGGGTTTTGGTGTACAAGCTAACTACACCATTGTTAGGGGTGATGTAAAATTTGATGATTATGCAGATCCAAGTGTCTCGCAGTTTGCGTTATTAGGGTTAAGTGATACCGCCAACTTAGTTGCAATTTACGACAAAGATGGGCTGCAAGCACGTATAGCTTATAACTGGCGAGATGAATACTTACGTAGTTCTAGCCAAGGTAGCTCAAGAAACCCTGTTTATGTTGAAGCCTATTCACAAATCGATGTTAATGTAAGTTACGATATTAATGATCACTTTACTGTTTTTGCTGAAGGTTTAAATATTACCGGCGAAGACAGACGCGATCATGGCCGCTCAAAATCACAAATTGAATACTTGCTTGATTTAGGCCCTCGTTATCAGGTTGGTGCACGCTATACTTTCTGATAAATAAGCTGTTTGTTGTATAAAACAGCATTAAAAACTGGATAAAAGCCGCCAACAGGCGGCTTTTTACTCAACATATAAAGGAGCAATCATGGGTAAAGCAGAATTATTAAATAATATTAACCATGCTGATTTACGGGTCGATCAAAGCATTTATTTACAACAACACACTGAAAACTGTATTCTGGCTTTCCCAACCGAATTTGCAGAATTACAACGTGAATATCCAATTTTGTTGCAATTTAACCCTCAAGCAAATACTTATCAGGCTGTGGTTTTATTAGGATTAGAGAACGGCGAAAACTTATATTTAAATCATCATCAATGGGACGCCAGATACATTCCGGCTTCAATAGCCAAAGGGCCTTTTTCTATCGGCTTGCAAAACAATCCTAATGATCCATCTCAAAAACCGAATCCGGTTGTCATGATAAATAGCAGTGATAAGTCGGTTAATCAGCAAACCGGTCAGCGAATTTTTAAAGAATTTGGCGGCAATAGTGAATATTTAGAGCACATCAATCATATTTTAAATGCGATTTTACAAGGTGTAGAGCAAGCTAAATTTATGTACCCCGTATACCAAGAATTTGAATTAATTGAGCCGCTTACATTAGAAATCAGCTTAAACAATGGTGATACTTATAAAATTAATCATTTTTATACCATTAACCGAGACAAGCTATCTCACTTAAGCCCAGATGCACTTTACCAGCTCAATAGCCAAGGTTTATTAGAAGGCGCTTATTTAATCGCAAACTCGTTAAATAATATTCAAAGGCTAATTGATTATAAAAATCACAAAATCAGCTAAGCTTTAGTTAAAACGACTTAATAAAACCGAATAAACCTTTGTATTTAATGATGAAAACAATAACAAAAAACGTTCAGTCAATCTCAGACATCACTGCCGATTATATTCCCGAGGCCATTTTCAACTCTGAGCAACCGATTATTTTAAAAGGGCTAATCAAACATTGGCCACTGGTTCAAACCGCACTTAACAATACTCAATCGGCAATTAAAACGTTAATACAAAGCGATACCCAAAAACCAGCGCCAGTTTATTTTGGTCACAATAAACAAACTCGCAGACTTGGTTATAATCATGACTGCTCCAAACTTAATTTTGATATTAAACAAACCAACTTAACTCAGATTTTAACCGAATTAATGGATAATTTAGCCAACCCTGATTATCCGGTGCGTTATATAGCGTCTAACATTTTACAAATTCATTTTCCGGATATTCACCAGCAAAATCATTTATCGTTTGATTATCCTTATTTTCAGCAAAACCCACTAGAAGGAGCAGACCCACTCACAGGTATTTGGATTGGTAATCAAACACTTTCTCCTTGTCACTGGGATGCGCAAAGTAATATCGCCTGTTGTGTCGCTGGAAAACGTAAATTCACTTTATTTCCACCTGATCAGGTGGAAAACCTATATCCCGGCCCACTTGAACTCACTCCGGGAGGCCAGCCAATCACCTTAGTCGACTTTGATAATCCAGATTTTGAACGATTTCCTAAATTTGCCAATGCTATAGAGCACGGACAAATTGCAGAATTAGAACCCGGAGACGCCATTTTTATTCCTTGTATGTGGTGGCATCAAGTTGAAACACAAGATACCTTTAATATCCTGATAAATTATTGGTGGAATAGCTTTGCTAAATCCCGCGGGCAAGCCATCAATGTACTCCAACATGCTTTTTTAAGTTTGCGTGACCGACCTAAAGCTGAAAAGCAGGCTTGGAAACATTTGTTCGATTATTACATTTTTGGTGAGGATAACTTAGCGGCTCAACATTTAGCTGAATCCAGCCGAGGCGTATTAGGCGAGATAGATAATTTACAAAGCCGACAGCTTCGCGCCATGTTACTAAATAAATTAAACCGGTAAAAAATTATGAATAATCAATCTGTTAATAAAATTGTTATTGCAGGTGGCGGCAGCGCGGGTTGGATGGCTGCAGCCGCTTTATCAAAAAAATTATCATCCACAGTACAAATTGAGCTAGTTGAATCGGATGAGATTGGTACAGTTGGGGTTGGCGAAGCGACTATTCCTCCAATTCGCGCTTTTCATAAATTATTAGGGATTGATGAAAAAGCATTTGTTGCTGCAACCAATGCCAGTTTTAAATTGGGGATCTCGTTTGAAAACTGGCAGGATATTGAAAAAAACTATTTCCACTCATTTGGCCAAACTGGTCAGCAAACTTGGATTGCCGATTTTATTCACTTTTGGTTAAGAGCCCAAAAATTAGGAATTGCGGCTGATTTTGGCACATACTGCATAGAACATCAGGCCGCCCAAGCTCATAAATTTGCGCTCACCCAAAAGCCAGAGCTGAATTATGCTTATCATTTAGATGCCGGTTTATACGCGCAATTTTTACGCAAATTTAGTGAAAATAACGGCGCAAAACGCACTCAAGGAAAAATAAAACAGGTCAACCAAAATAATGAAACTGGCTATATTGAATCGTTAGAATTGGATAATGGTCATATAGTTAGCGGAGATTTGTTTATCGATTGTACCGGTTTTCGAGGCCTGTTAATTGAGCAGACTTTACATACTGGTTATCAAGACTGGTCACACTGGCTACCGTGCGATAGCGCAATTGCCGTACAAACCGAAAAAACGAGTGATGCACTGCCCTACACTCGCTCAATTGCCCGTGATTTTGGCTGGCAGTGGCAAATTCCGCTACAAAACCGGATTGGCAATGGTTTGGTTTATTGCAGTAAATATTTAAATGATGAAGCCGCTAGCCAAACGTTATTAAATAATCTGGAATCTGCAACTATAAATACGCCCAGAGTCATAAAATACAAAACCGGCAGACGCTTAAAAAACTGGAATAAAAATTGTGTCGCTTTAGGATTGGCTTCGGGTTTTGTTGAACCGCTTGAATCAACCAGTTTGCATTTAATTATGATGGGTATTACCCGCTTAATTCAGTTATTTTCATTTGAAAATATCAATCAAAGTATTATTGATGAATACAATCAACAGGCTTTAGATGAAATAGAAAAAATAAGAGATTTCATTATCTTACATTACCATGTTACCGACAGAACCGATACCGCATTTTGGCGTTATTGTAAAAGTATGGAAGTACCACCTAGTTTAACTCACAGAATAAATATGTTCCGTGAAAATGCGCTGGCTTTTCAGCACAATAACGAATTATTCAGAGTTGATTCATGGACTCAGGTTATGCTTGGTCAGGGAATTATGCCTAAGCAATACCATAAAGTAGTCAACAGTATGCCGGAAGCCGAGCTAAAACATTTATTTAAAGGCATGCAAATGAATATTGAAAAAGCCGTTAGCTCTTTGCCCAGCCATCAAAGCTTTTTAAATCAGCATTTTGCTTAATTGGATATTCGCGAGCCATTATGCAGTTAACTTTAAGCGACACTATTAATATCCAGATTGAACAATTTGGTGATGAACAAACACCGATATTAATTATTGATAATTTTATTCAGCAATCGCATGAACTGGTTCGTTTTGCCTGCAAACAAACTTTTAGCCGTCAATCACAATTTTATCCGGGGGTCAGAGCGCCCGCGCCCGCTCATTACCAAACGATATTATTAACCACCATAGCGCCCTATTTAACTGATATATTTAATTTTTCTTCCACTAATATAAAAATTTCCCAGTCTCAGTTTTCGCTTGTTACCCAACCGCCACACAATTTGCATTTGTTACAACGCATCCCCCATTTTGATTCTACTCAATCACAATCACTTGCAACTGTGCATTATTTATCTAAAACTGAACAAGGTGGCACTGGTTTTTACCGACATAAAAAGACCGGTTTTGAGCGAATAACAGAACAAAGACTCACGGCTTATCTAAAATCGCTCGAAGCTGAAAATGGCACAGCTAATATGCCTAAAAAGCAAGATGGATATATCAATGGTGATACACCACTTTTTCAAAGAATTTTCAAACAAACTGCTGTATTTAATCGAATTTTGGTTTATCCTAAAAATGTTTTACATTCTGGCAACATTCCAAATTCGTTTGTTCCCGATCTAAACCCTGCTAACGGAAGGCTAACGATAAATACGTTTATCGATTGTATTTAGACCAATGCCAGATTGAAAACAGACGCGCTAATTTTCTAAAAGAGATGAATTTTATGAAGAAGTTACTGTTTGTTTTATTTGCAAGTCTCAGCTTACCCCTTACTGCCGCTACCATAGAATTAAAAGTCAATAATGCTGACTCAATTAATAATCAGTACCAACTTGCGTTACTCAAAGAAGCACTCAAACGAGATCCAAATAATACTTATACAGTCAAACCCAGTAAAATCGAGTTAAACCAAGGCCAAATGATTAATTATCTAAACTCTGGAAATTTAGATATCATGTGGAGCGGTACGAATAAAGAATATGAGAAAATTTTATTGCCCATTCGTATCCCTCTATTTAAAGGATTATTAGGACATAGGTTATTTATTATTAAACAAGGCAATCAAGATAAATTTAATTCTGTCAATTCTTTATCCGACCTAAAACAATTCAAAGTAGGCCAAGGTCGTCAATGGGCTGATACTCAAGTTTTACAAGCTGCAGGATTAGATGTAGTCACTGCATTAAAATATAACAGCTTATTTTATATGCTTGATGGAGAACGCTTTGATATGTTCCCACGTGGAGTACATGAACCGTTTGCTGAAGTAGAGGCTAGGCCCAAACTAGATTTAATGGTAGAAAAAAACCTTTTATTAGTTTATCCATTAGCGGCTTATTTTTTTGTTGCTAAAGATAACCAACAATTAGCTCAAGTCATTGAATCTGGTTTACTTAAAATGATAGATGATGGTTCATTCGATGAATTTTTCTACAACCACCCTCTAGTATCCAAGTCGCTTGAGCAAGCACATTTAGATACCAGAACAGTGATTCGAATTGATAACCCCAATATCCCTGAAAAGACACCTTTGGATAACAAAAAACTCTGGTTTACAATAGGTGAAAGGTAAATAAATTGTTATTAAACTAGCTTGCTGTTTAAATACTACTATAGATACACCCACTTAATAGGGCTCTGTTAGAGCCCAAGTTTACACAAGTTGTAACCTATAACCTGCGCCATAAACCGACTGGATCATATCCTGATTTTGATTAGCTGAATTAAGTTTTTTACGCAGTTTGGTGATATGCGAATCAATGGTTCTGTCGCTAACAATGCGCTCGTCGGGATAAATTTTTTCCATTAATTGCTCACGGGTAAATACCTGTCGCGGCGCTTTTACCATCGCCTGCAATAATCTAAATTCAATTAAAGTTAAATTAAGCGCTTGCCCTTGCCAATATGCTTCTAACTCGTTTTCATTAAGGATTAAACCGTTTGGCTCAGGCTGTGGATTCACATCGGCCAGATAACGGCGCGACACCGCCTTTACCCTTGCAACAACTTCTCGTGGGCTATAAGGTTTGCAAATATAATCGTCTGCACCTATCTCTAACCCTAATAAACGGTCGATTTCATCCACTCTGGCGGTGAGCATAATAATTGGCACCTGACTCACCTGCCTAATTTGGTTACATAAAGTAAGGCCGTCTACATTAGGTAACATTAAATCCAGCAAAACAAAATCCGGCTGATACTGTTTAAATACCGACATAACATTTGCGCCGTTGGTTTCTAATTTAACACTAAATCCGGCATTTTTAAGGTAAGCCGCCAGCATGTCAGCCAGCTCAGTTTCATCTTCAACCAATAATATTTTATTAATCATCTTTGCCATTCTGGTTATTTAGCGGCAGGCAAATCTCCAGATTTAACCCACCTAATTCGCTGTGACTAAAATTTAGTTTACCCTGATGATACTCAATAATGCTGGCAACCAAATTAAGCCCTAGCCCTGCCCCACCCTGATTACGGTTGCGTGATTTTTCAGCTCTGAATAAACGCTCAGATAATCTGGCATGTAAATTAGCATCAACACCCGGCGCACTATCATAAACGCTAATGCGGGCAAGATTTGCATCACAACTTAACCGTACCACAGCCTGACCGGGGGCATCTGTATATTTTAAGCTGTTATCTAAAATATTAGCTAAAGCCTGTTTTAACCTAAAATAATCGGCATTAACATAAAGCTGCGTTTTACTTTTATCGACAAAATCCAATGCTAAGCCGTGTTTATTAAAAACCGGCTGATACTCTTTAACAACATCGTCCACCAACTGATTAAGTTCAAGCTGGGTTAGCTGATATTTAAGTTCGCCAATATCGGCCAGCGACAACTGATATAAATCGTCAATTAGTTTAGCCAAACGTAAAATCTGAGCATGCAAACGGTCAACCGATTCTGCATTGAGCGGTACTATATTGTCCTGCATCGCTTCAATATTCGCTTGCATAATTGCAACCGGAGTACGTAGCTCGTGTGAAATATCCGCAGTTAATTGTTTGCGTTGCACCTCAGCTTTATCAAGTGTGCCAGCCAATGCATTTAAATGCTCTGCCAATAAACTAATTTCGTCTTTACCTTTTAGGATTAATTCACGCTGATAATCGCCTTGAGTTAAATGACTAACAAATTGATGAATTTTTCCAATTCGCTTGGTTAATAAAGCCGATAATGGCACAGCCACTAAAACCGACAGCACAAATGCACCAATTAATAAATAAACGATCAGTTGCATTTGCTCTGAACGCAGTGAGCTTTTTTTAAAGTGCATCATTAATGAGTTTGGCTGCGGCGGAATTCCCAAATAACCAATAATTTGATTTGGGTTAGTCAAACTGATAATCGCCATGCGTTTACCCTTTTCACTGACAGGTCCGGCAACCGGCTGTTTATGTTCAGTTAATAAATAAAATGGCTTAGCTCGCGGCGGAAATTCAGCAGTATGATTAAACTCGTTACGCGCAGGCGGCGGTTTATTATCCGGTTTAGGCGGCATTTGATCAGGTATACCTGCCATATTGGCGGGCGGTGGCATATTGTTAAATCCACCATCGGCAAAAGGCGGCATTTGGCTGGCATGCGCTAATAACCATTGCTGCCACAACTCCGGCGATTTTTTAAATTTATCCCAGTTTTTATGACTCTGATAAAAAACCGCCAGCTTTTCACTAAGCTGGGTTAATTGCCTTTGATCTTGCTGTTCAATAAAAGATTCAGCGCCTTTATTAAAGCTCCAATGCATTAAAAAAAACAAAGCGACAATCAAAGAGACGGTCGCAAATATAAATGACAATAGCAGTTTAGATCTGAGTTTTAAATGCATAAAAATCCGCTGGTTAAATCAAATTATCAAGGTAAAAAAGTTCATCCGTGAACGTCACTCAAGCAATTTGGATGGTTTTATAAGCTAATAATGAACCATCTTCATTTTGTGAATAATCAAACAAAAATGCCTGATAATTACTACCAAATACATTATCCCGACCACCTTCAACCGGTGTATCCTGCTCACCTCTGGCTGCATAGTCTGGATGTGTCGTACAAATCTCTTTGGTAAAGCTGTCAGCAAAACAAAACTGTGAAATCACCTGATCATTATTATTGTTTTTCACTCTAAAATGCACATGAATGGTTCGGCCTGAGTACCACCCCGGAAAACAGGTTTTAAAATTAACCCGCCCATTGGCATCGGTCACCTGCGTTCCTCTAAACCATTTTGCTGCAACAGCTTTGCTATCATTGTCGGTACAAAACCCACCGGCAAAGCGGCTGCTGTCAGCACTGTCAGAGGTATCGCCAGAATATAAACCGTTTACGTCACAATGCCATACTTCAATTTCGTAGCCACTTAACGGCTGGCAATCGCTATCAACTAAACGTAAACAAAGCTGCATTGGCAAACCGGTTTGCTCTTCCGAAATATCGTCTAACACATCAGCCTGAAAATAACACGGACCTTCCGTCTGGCTTTTGGTTAAATTTATAGTACAGCTTGAAGCCAGTGCAAATAATTCATCATCCGGAAAATTAGCTGTCATATTGGCTGTACCGCCTTGCGCCCAATCACCAGTATAATCGGTTGAATTATCAGTTGAGTTGTCTGTGTCGGTATTACTGTCAGTATCGGTATTATCCGATAAATCAACTGAACTGCGACCGTCGGAGCCGCAGCCTGATAAATAAATAAAAGGTAAGCTGACAGATACTAAACCTGCGGTTTTTAATACTTTGCGACGATTTAAATCAAATTTAGCCATCATTTTCTCCGTAGATTGCAAATTAACCTTAACTCAGGTTGTTACCTGATGTGGCTTTAATCTAGCGAATAATCCAGCAAATAATATCGACAAAATGTGCAAAAAATATGGAAATGAACAACCGATTAAAAACCGGCTGTTCAGTTTTGAGGTGGTTATTTTAGTCCTGCTTTAATCCAGTCTAAAATTTTATGTCGGGTTTTAGTTGATACCCAATGTTCGTTCACTGGCGTAATTAAAGCCGTTTTTTCACTGGTAATGGTATTGTAAACAATATAACTGGTGGTTGGTGGGCAAACGTCGTCGTTATATCCCCAGGTCATAAATACCGGTACTTTAATTTGGCGGGCAAAATTAACCACATCGTAATATTGCAAGGTTTTGAGTTTATCAGTCGTATCCATCCCACTGAATTTATTAAATAAATGCGGGTAACCACCGGCACGGCCTGCTTTATAGCCCGCCATATCACTTAATGCCGGGTGATTGGCCGAAACTGCTGTAATTCGTTTATCTAATCCGGCCAATACTAAAGCCAAAGCGCCGCCCTGACTACCGCCTTGCGCAATCACATTTTTACCGTCCCATTCGGTTAAACTGGTTAAAAAGTCTACGACTCTCGGCATAGATAAATAAGCTTTTTTCAAATAATAATTATCCGGATCATCCAACCCATTGACCAAATAACTATTATTATTTTTGCCAAACGCTGCGCTGATCTCATTATAAGTTGCTTTGTCTAAATTTGGCCGAATGCCATGAATTTCCATATCAAAGCGGATCACACCATTTTGCGCATAAAATAAATGCTTTTCCGGTGTCATCGGTTTAATCCCCGCGCCCGGCGGCGAAATAACAACCGGATATTTCCCTTTTTGTTTAGGTACAGTTAAATAGCCATAAACATACTGACCTTTTTGATAAGCTTGAATTTTAACTAAATAACAATCAACTTGGTCATCTGAAAACTCGGCAACAAAGGTTTTTTCAATGCTCACCGGTACTTTTGATGCCGCTTTTAATTGTGTTTGCCAAAATTGAGTAAAATCATCCGGCATTTGGGTATAAGGGGTTAATTTTTCTGGTGAGAAGCCAAGTTTGATATGATGTTTATAAGTTTCACCATCTATTTTTGCCGTTAACCTTAAATCACGAAACCCAGGTTCCAGCATAGTGCCAACCGTTATTCTGGCTTGCCCGTTTACTAAAGTAACCGCACCTTGGGTATCGGCCGGTAATAACTCAGGACCAATTTCATATTCAATTTCAAGGTGATTTTGGCGAATACCATAATGATATAAATTAACCGTTACACTGGCTTCTTCGTTAACTGTATATAACCAATTATCATGGCTGGGCGTGGTTACCCAATTGATATCACTACGGTAAGGATAGTTTTCTGCCACCGCCGGACAAACTATTGTAAAAACGACAACGAAAAGGCTTATATTTCTAATATTTTTGAAAAATTTCATCTTAATTTGCGCTTGAGGATATAACCTGAACCCATATCAGGCCATGTTAAATTTAACTGTGATCGAATTGTAAAACAGTTGGCAAATTAAGTAAAAAAATAGTTGGAATGAAACGCAAGAATCCTAAAAACCGCCACCATAAGGTAGCGGTTTGAAGCTAACAATCACATTATAATTTTCTGATCCAGATATTACGGAAACTCACAATTTGTCCATGATTTTGCAGCAATAAATGATCGCAAGTATGTGCATTATATTGCGGGAATCCAATATAACGGGTATCACCCTGTAAAACATAATGATCCTGCGCTAATACCCCATTGTGTAATACGGTCACATCTGCCCGTTTTTTTAATACACCTTGCTCATTAAAAATTGGCGCATGGTAAATAATATCGTAAGTTTGCCAGTTCATTGGCGCTCGGCTGGCGTTAACTAAAGGTGGATTTTGTTTATATACAGCCGCCGCCTGACCATTGGCATAAGTTGGGTTATCGTAAGAGTCTAAGATTTGTACTTCATATCGTTTTTGGAAATAAAGCCCACTATTACCCTGACTTTGACCTAAAGGTTTGCCTTCTGGTTTGGGTGCTCTAAATTCTATATGAAGCTGCACATCACAAAATTTTTCTTTGGTGATAATGCTTTGTGTTCCGTTTACAATCGTGACCACACCGTCTTCAATTTTCCACTCAACTTTGCTGCCATCTTCGTGTGTCCACTGATCCATATTAGTGCCGTCAAATAAAACAATCGCATCTGACGGGACAGGATCTGGATTTACTTTTTTAACGGTTTTCCATAATTCTGTATGTTCCGGCTTCATTTCTTCGGTTTTTGCATGCGCAGATAAACTAAATAATCCAACTAGCGTGATTGCAAGTAATGTTGTTTGTTTTTTCATAATTAAGCCTTTCATTTATTCCGGTTTTTTATTGAGTGTGTAATACACTTTGGTGCTGCTTGGATGCTGTTGTTTCGCATTAGTAACGCCTGCAAAGTCAATCATAACAACATGATCTTCTGTTGCATCCAATTTTAAATCTAGCGTTTTGGCATCAACCTGCTTAATTGATTTGATTTCCAATTTGGTTAAATCAACTTTAGGCGAGCCATAGTTAGCGCTGTAAGTATAGTGCCACTGCTCAGCCGTGATCGATTTTTTATTTACCGACTCAGCATTCACCGGCTGAGTAAAGCTGACTCTAAAACCATCTGGTTTGGCTTTAATATCTAATACTTCAAACGGTGTTGTGCCATCCCAAACTACTTTTTGCAAACCATAAGGTTTAGGCCCTTTTGCGCCCCAGCCGCGTGCGGTTTGGCCAACCCATAACTGGCCTTTATGATCAAATTTAATTCTGATATTACCGCTTTGAAAGCCATCAATAAAGTTAATAACAGCGCCTTGTCTTACCCCATCCACTTCTTCGAGAATAATCCGAAATACGTTAGACTGAGTTTGGTCGCCAACAAAAATTTGTCCGCTAAACGGGCCAAATTTACCTTTGGTTGTATCCCATTCTGGGTTGCCGGGAGAATTAGCAATTTCAACATGCGGAATATGCACCACTGGCTTTTGTCGCCACTTATCATAATCTTCAACTGATGTATTACGGATTTTGTCTTTGCTGAAATCAGGATGATCAATTAACGAAACCGGATGCCCATAAAACTTATCTTTTTGTAATAGCTGTAACGTAGAAGTAGCTACCCAGTCGCCCTGATTATCGGTAAAAAATACTTCATTATCTGGGCTAATGCCAATTCCGGCTGGCGAGCGTAAACCAAACGCATAAGGCACAAATTCACCTTTTGTATTCACCTGATAAGCCCAGCCACGATACCCGCCAGAGCTACCCATAGTGCCCATGTCAAACGCGTTAGGATCGCCATGACTTAAGTTTAATGTGCCGTAAAAATTTCCCTGCTTATCTTTTACCGGACCAAAATGATATTCATGATAGTTATCATGAAATTTCCAACCGTCGGCCAGTTTAATATAATCGTCCGCAACGCCGTCTTTGTCTGTGTCTGTTAAGCGGGTTAATTCTGGTTTTTGTGCAATCACAATATTTTGCTTATCTTCCACCAATAAACCGGTTGGCTCATGTAAACCTTCAGCAAATTTTAGCCACTGACCTGTTGCGGTATAGCGCCATACATCACCAAAACGCGTAGCTGCATAAATATTATTGTCAGAATCCACATCTAAGCCTGTTACGTGAAACTCCATCTCAGCGGGTGTGGTAATAGTTTGCAGATGATAACCTAAAGGGATCACTTGTTCTGCCAAAGCAGGTGTTAACGCCGTTATTAAGCTGGCTGCCAGTAATGTTTTTTTCATTATAAATTCCCCTTAAATCCCGGAAATTGTCACAGTAAAGGTTTTGGTTTTAGCCAAGTTAATTTTATCCGCAGCAATTGACTGATTATTGGCTGATACTGCAACTTTACTGTTTGCTAGTTCAGGTAAATCTAACGCTAATAAAGCATTGCCATGCGCATTAATCACCTGATATTCAAACTCGATTAAACCCGCATTAACGGTTTTAACTGTTAGGCTCAAATCAACACCATTTAAATTAAAATAAAAGGTAGGCTGATCAGTTTTATGATACTTAGTAAATAAGCAGTCTTCGGCTTGCTGTGAACCAATCACTTGTGGTGATTTAAATACCCAACTGCCAATTGGCAAGCTGCTTGATTTACCGCGCTCAATAATATTTGGCCCTACATTTAAAAAGTCACCTTTCCATACCCCAACCACGCTACAGGTTTTAGTATTAAATGCATAATTGAGCTTGCTCGGAAAACCAACTGAAATGCTATAAGCCGGTAAGTCAGCCACTTTTTTACGCTGCACCACAACTTTTTTATCTGCGATAATATTAAATTCTAACTGATTAATAATGGTTTCAGCTTTTTTAGACACTGGGAAAAAATTAATTGCTTCATCCGGCGTCATCACCCGTAAATCCAAATTCGTTTGGGTTAGCTCATTATAAGGTGCTTTAGGCAACATCATTTTAAATGTAAGGTGCTGATAGCCTTTTTTCAGTTGCCAGAATCGATCCCAGCCGCCTTGCATTTTAACCGGCTCACCATCAACTAATACTTCAAACTGGCTAAATGGCCCTGGTTTAGCAAATAACATAGCGTCTTTATCATTGGGGGCATAAACATCGGCGGTGACCACAATGGCATATTCTTTGGTTTCTGCTAGCTCAAAATGAATCAGGTTATCAGTTGATTTACCTTGTTTGGTCGGAGTTGCTTTTGCTAAATCGGCAAATGAATAATTAGGATATTGGCTTGGCTGATAAATTTTATATTCAATATTTGCCATGCCTTCGCGTTTTGAAAAGATAAACGCAACAATTTCTTTGCGCTGTTCTTCACTTAACATAGTGCCAAAACCTGGCATGCCGGCTTGGGCAAAGCCGTTAGAAATGTTATTAAATACAGCCTCGGCAGAATCACCGTGCACCCATTCGCTGTCTTTTAAATTAAATCCAACTGCGCCGGATAAATCTTTTTTATGGCAAGCGGCACAATAAATGCCATAGTTTTTTTCACCAGATGCTAAAGCCGCCTGATCTTTCAGCAGGCTGCTGACTTGCTCGTCAATATTTTTAGCGAAAACTGAAGATGTAAACGTTATCAGTAATGTACTAAAAACAAACCCGAAATATTTCTTTGTTTGCTTTATCATTTTAATATCTCTGCTGGTTGCTCAAAATAAGTTTTAATGATGATTAAATACTAAATCATTATATTTAATACAACAAATCAATATTAATAAAAAATGAAAACTTTTTGTAAACAATAAGGCAGGATTAAATTTAATTTATTGTTTTATATAAATAAAAATAAAAATACAACAGTTATTAAATGATAAATTTGTAATAAATAATTTAGTTCACAGAGTGGTTAAATATAAGATTTAAAGCAGGGTTCGCTTAAATTATTATATTTAAACGAGCCCTTTAGGATATAACTGAGTAAAACCGAGATTATTTTGGTAACACAGTGCGAAGATCGGCTGTGTCTATAATTTGGCTGTAAGCACTGATCACAGATTCAACAATTTGCGGATGACTAATTAACTTGGTATCAATTAAACCATCAGCTGTTAAGAACAATTTAACGTCATGTGCAGCATCACCGTTAAACTGATTAACTTTAGCTATCATTAAATCAGCTTTAGGATCATTTAATTGCTCGCCCGTTTTTACTTTGTTAGCTACAAATTTAATCCAACCTGCAACAACATAATAAAGTGCATTATTATTGCTGCGACCCGCATTTAAATTATCGTTGATTGGCTCTAATGTGCGCACTGGTACTTTAATTGAACCGTCACACGCGATTTGCTCTAACAAATGGCGAATTTTAGGATTTTCAAAACGCGCAATAATCTGACGTGAATATTCGGTTAAATCTAATCCTTGAGGCGCTTCAATGGTTGGAATAATTTCTTCATCTACTAATTTAAGTAAAAACGCTTTTAACGCTTGGTCAGAAACAGCTTCAAATACAGATTCATGTCCACATAAACGGCCTAAATAAGCTAGGGTAGAATGCAAACCATTTAAAATACGTAATTTAGTATGCTCAAAGCCTCCAACGTTAGATGTGAAAATCACCCCAACGCTTTCCCAATCCGGACGTTCACCCGTTAAACAATCTTCAATAACCCATTGATCAAACCCTTCACGCTGAACCGGTGCTAAATCATCAAGTCCTAACGCAGATTTAACCATTTCAAGTGTTTTATCTTCGGTTGCTGGCGTAATGCAATCCACCATTGTATTTGGAAAATCAACATTGCTTTCAATCCATGCAGCTAATTCAGCCGAGTTTGCCTGAGCAAGTTGGATCACACCGCGGCGTAATTTTTTACCGTTATCCGGTAAGTTATCACAAGCAATCACATTAAATGCGGCTGTGCCTTGCTCAAAACGTTGTGCTAAACCAGCCACTAAAAAGCCAAGCGCAGTATTTGGCTGGGTTGGGTTTTCAATATCGTGTTTAATGCCTGCTAATTCGGTATCTAAATTACCAGAAGCATTTAAACAGTAGCCTTTTTCAGTTACAGTTAACGAGACTAGTTTCGTATCTGGGTTGGCTAAACGGGCAATCACTTGTTCAGCTTGATTTGCAGCAACTAACACTTCTTTTAATGCTGAAATAACCTGAAATTCATCCTGCTTGTCTGCAATCGCTAACGTATATAAACAATCTTGTTCTTCAAGGCTTTTTTGTAACTCAACATTACGCATTGAAACACCACAAATGCCCCAATTTCCACCTTGTTTATTCATCACTTTTTCAGTAAAAAATGCCTGATGCGAGCGGTGGAATGCACCTAAGCCAATATGCACAATACCAATTTTAGTATTCTCACGGTCGTAGCTTGGTAAAGTGACACCAGCTGCACCTTTTTGCTGTAATTCAGTTAAGTTTTGTTGGTTTAATCTCATAACAATCTCGCTTATCTCACGTACTAATTCGCTAGTTATTTACAGTTTTGGCTGCCATCCGCCTAAAACTTGTTTAATTTGGTAAAAATTGTCTACTTCAAAATCAGATAGCTGACGACGCTCCGGATTTATTTTTGCACCTGGCCCATAACTTTTATATTCAAAAAACCTTGAGCTTTGAGGGGTAAAAATCACTTTTTCACCCCCAACTTTACTAGTACCACTCATAGATGCCCATCCTTCATCACTAATATGAGTATCCATATAAGTATTGATAAATACGGTTTTAGCAATAGCAAATGGATCGGCATAACGACCATCATGAAAGGTGGTGGTCGGATGCCAAGGCCGCCCAAGCGGTACAGAACCATCTGTCACCCCATTGGCTTTTAATAACCGGCAATCAATAAAGGTAAAACCATAAGGCTGTGATATTTGGGTGCTCGGCGCTGTAATATAACCCGTGTATTTCACATCTTTAAATCTTGGTTGTGAAATAATATCGGACTTATCAAATACCGCAATCCCTCTGCCAAAAATAAAGTCTATATGACCATAAACTTTATTCTGATAAAAGTAATTACGCCCGCCATCAACATATAACGTATCCTGATAACCTTTAAAGGTGACATTTTTGAAAATATTTTTATCAGAGGTTGGCATAATTTTTAAGGCTACCGCCTGCTCACCACCGACTTTGTTTTCATCTGTATTATCCAACTTTTCGTTAGCCGGATAATCAAATCCGTTTTCTATGGTTAAATGCTCAGCATAAAAAGATTTACCGTCTAAACGGAAAGTGGTTGAGCCAGATGTACCATAGTTTTTATCTGTACCGGGAATTTTTTTACCTGCATAAATATCGTAAGTAATAATGGTTTTATCTTCACCCGCACCATAAAAACTTACATTGTCATGCACCACAATAACCCGCTCGTAATAACGCCCCGGTGCAATAAACACTTTATAATCTGAGTTATCTTTAGGGCCTGCATCTAACGCAGCTTGCACACTTTTATAAACCGGATAGTTCTGTTTTTGCCAATGCGCTAAATCGTTAGCTTGCTGAGCAACAACCACATCAAAATCGACCTTTAAGCCATCGGTTTTAACTTGATTTGCAGCGCAGGCGCAAAGCAAAATCAATCCGGTGCATAGCGCTAAAAGTTGTTTAGTCATAAGAAGCCTTTATTGATGCTGATTAAAATAAATCTGGTGCAATTTCTTTTAAATCTTCAACCACAAGCTGAACAATTTCATCGGCTCCCCACACAGATAAATGCGTGCCATCTGAAACACCATCTGGATAAGACGGATATTCACCTGGTTGATAAAATAAAAATAAAGCTTTTGTTTTAACAGGGCCTAATTGCTCAAATAAGGCTTTTGTTTTTTTATTTAAACCAATGACAGGTACGTTTAAACTTTTTCCCAACTCATGCATAGCTGATGGATAATCCCTCAAACTTTCAATAATTTGATCATTATCATCAAATTTATAACGGTTGATTGAGGTAATTAAAATCGGTTTAGCACCTACCGTTCTAGCAGCTTCAATATATTGAGTTAAATAAGTTTTATAACTGGTCGCCGGATCGGTATAACGGTTATTTGTGTCTTTTTGATCATTATGTCCAAACTGAATAATCAAATAATCGCCCGCTTTAATATTCGCTTTAACCTTATCAAAATGGCCTTCGTTAATAAAACTGCGTGAGCTTCTGCCTGATACCGCCGCATTAACCACTTTTACCCCATCAGCCAATTGGTTTTGTAAACGCATACCCCAACCTGTTCTTGGGTATCGGTCAGCTTTATATTCGCTGGCGGTAGAGTCCCCAACAATATAAACACTGGGTTTAGTGACTGGTGCAGTTGCGCAAGAAACGCAGGCAAACACCAAAGCAAATACAGCTAACAATGAGATTTTTCTATTCATTAAAATGCTCCTAATGTGTTGATATATTGCTGGATAGCGGGTTGATTTTGATTTAATTTATCCGCAAATTTAGCCATCCATAAATCAGAGATGCCATCTTGATTAGTATCAGGGTAAGCTTTAAACTGGCTAAAATCTTGCTGATAATTAGCCCAACTGGTTATCGAGTCTAGCTCTGTATCAATAATGCCATTTTTACCTTTATTAGCTTGCCCAAGTTTAATTTCAGCCAATACACGTTCATCAACTGAATCAAGATAAAATCCGCTTTGATTACGGTTTGCACCCACTTCTTTTTGATAAATCAGTGTCTGAAACGCAGCTTTGGCTGAAACAGCGTCCTGATAATAAGCCAGCTCAGCTTGCTGGTTAGGCACAACCGGTTTATTTTGCAAAACTGATTGGATTTCAGTTTGAGTTGTCCCTTTAGGAAATTTAAGCGCTTTGCTATTGTCTTGAGTTAATTTAATTTGCTGATCAAAATAATTTTCAGCAATAAAGGCTTGGGTTTTATTGTCACCCACTTTGACCGGAAAAAACTCAAAAATCCGTTTTGCGCCACCCGCTGGCCCTTGTTTGTAATAATTACCAATTAAGTTAAAACGGCCGTTTTCACCGCCATAGGTACTTTTATCCTGCCAGTTATAAATCACGTTATTAATTAATTCTGCATAACTGTCTGATTGCGGATAAGTTGGTTTTAATCTGTGACCGTTAATTCTGGGCAAGCGGCTAGTGTGATGTGCAATCACATTGTTGATAAAGCTGGCTCCGGCACCGCCCCAAATGCCGCCATAACCATGCTCACCTTTAGCATGGCCTGCATTATTTAAGCTCTCGGATATAATGCTGTTTTGCAGGGTAAAGTTGTAATTGTTATAAAAAGTAGCCGTTTCATCTACACCCCAGCTAAATGAGCAGTGGTCGATAATCACATCACGGGTATTACGCGCTGTGATTGCATCTTCATCGGCAACTGAGCTGCCTAACCGAAAACGCAGATAACGGATAATTACCTGATCGGTTGAAATACCAGTGGTATTTCCGCTGATCACAATACCGCCGGGCGAAGTTTGCCCGGCAATTGTAATATAAGGGTTATTAAATTTAAGCGGGGCTTGTAGATGGATCACCCCAGATACATTAAAAACAACGATTCTTGGGCCTTTTTGTTCAACAGCGTAGCGCAAGCTTCCTTTAGCTGGGTTTTGTGCATTGTCTGCTAGCGAATCAACAACGTATATTTGACCACCATACCCTCCCTGGGTATAGCGGCCAAATCCTTTAGCTTCAGGAAAGGCTAAACTTTGAGCTTGGGCAAATGCCACTTGCGATGTAATTAACAGGCTGCATAAAGCAGCCTGTAAAGTGCCAGAAAAAAAGGCTTTCATTCAATAACCTCAAACGGTTAAATAACAAATCGTCGTTTTAATCATGCAAGTTGCAGCTTAAATAGATTTAAGCTCTTTACCAGCGATCATGACATTTTCAAGTTTCACATTGCTGACATTTTCAAGCACGCTGTCTTCTTTAACTGACTTGATATTGACATTTTTAAGTGAAATACCTGTGATGTGGTTATGAGGGAAACCACGAATATTAAAGGCACGATTAGCTTCGTTTACTTCAAGATTATGAATATTGATGTTTCTTAATTCTGGCTGGAATTTGCCACCATCCCCTTCTTCATAATAATAATTCACCACAATCGCATCTTTTACATGGCCAATTTTAATATCGCGATAATATAAGTTTTCTAATAAACCACCACGTACTGAGTTGGTTTTAATCCGAATACCACGATCTAAATCTGGGCTGCTCATTTCACAGTTTTGGGCAAATAAGTTACGAACACCACCAGAAATTTCACTGCCGATCACCACACCACCGTGGCCTGCTTTCATCTGGCAATCTTCAATAATTAAGTTTTGACAAGGTACACCCACACGGCGACCATCGGCATTTCGGCCAGATTTAATTGCAATACAGTCATCCCCTGTATCAAAAATACAGTTTTGAATCAGTACATCTTTACAAGATTCAGGATCACAACCATCTGAGTTAGGGCCGTAGCTGTCACAATGCACACCACGAATCGTTACACTGGTACACAACACAGGGTTTAATAACCAAAATGGTGAGTTTTTAACAGTGACATCTTCAATTAATACATTGGTACATAAGTACGGCTGAATAAATGGTGGACGTAAATAGTTTTCTTCAAAAACACGCTGCTCAACTGGCACACCTGCTTCAACCATTTCCCCTAATGCATCACGGGTATGTTTTTGGTTTTCAACATCGCTGATTGGCCATGCTGTTTTTTTCCATTTACCTTTCCACGGCCACCAATCTTGGTTGCTACCGCCACCTTCTAATGTGCCTTTACCGGTAATCGCAATATCTGTCTTTTTAAATGCATAAATTAACGGTGAATAACCAATTAATTCCATCCCTTCCCAACGGGTGAAAACATAAGGCTTATAACGCTCAGGCTCGGCGTAAAACGCAACTGTTGCGCCTTCGCTAATATGTAATTCTGTTTTAGATTCTAAATGAATAGGACCTGTCATAAAGTGACCGGCAGGCACAATAACTTTACCGCCACCTAATTTTTTAGCTGCGGCAATTGCATCTTTAAAAGCTTGGGTATTATCAAACTGGCCATCGCCTTTACCGCCAAAATCGGTTAATACAAATTCACGGTTTGGAATATTAGGTAATTTAATACGGTTACGAATACGTTCAACATTCGCATCCCATTCTGCTTTTGTTGGGCCAGCATTCTCTGCAACAGATTCTAAAACTTGGGTTGAACCACAACCAACCAGATTAAGCGCACTAGCACCAGCTACGCCAAAACCTACATTTTTAATTAACTTACGTTTATTTAAATCCATCATCTTTATATACCTTTGTAATGCATGAAACTTTTAAGTTTATTTATTGCCACCGGTAGCAGCTTATTTATTTTAAAACGCGGTTGCCCGCGTTTTAAAAAGTGTAGATATAAAATTAAATTAAACCAAACAAGCTTGGTAAAAACTCACTGATTGCTGGCACGTATGTCACTAACATTAGCACTGCAAACATAGCTAAATAAAGTGGCATAAGTGGACGAATAATTTTTTCAATCGACGTTTTAGCAACCGCACAAGATACAAATAATACCGAACCTACTGGCGGTGAACATAAACCAATAGATAAGTTTAAAACGATCATAATACCAAAGTGCAATGGCGACATACCCAGCTCAACTGCAACTGGTAAAAATATTGGCGTAAAAATAAGTACCGCAGGAGTCATATCCATAAAGGCACCCACAATAATTAAGGCCAAGTTAATAATTAATAAAATTAAAAATGGATTTTCACTTAATGCCAATAAAAAGTCGCTGATGGTTTGTGGAATATTCTCGTAAGATAAAATCCACGACATGGCTGATGATGCGCCAATTAACAACATAACAATCGCGGTTGTTTCAGCCGCTTTTAATAAAATCTCTGGCAGTTGTTTTGGTAATACTTCTTTATATACCACGACAGATAGAATTAACGAGTACAATACCGCAATTGCTCCGGCTTCGGTTGCGGTAAACACACCCGCGATAATGCCGCCAATAACAATAATAATTAATAATAAACTCGGTAACGCCGCCACCACTTTTTGCACAACAATGTTAAATGGCAATCTTGCTTCGGTTGGATACCCTTTTATTTTTGCATAACCAGCACACACTAACATTAATGCCAGTGCCACTAAAATACCTGGTAAATAACCCGCAACAAACAACGCGGCAATAGACACCCCGCCACTGGCGATTGCATAAATAATTAAGATATTACTAGGTGGAATTAGCATCCCCGTGGTAGCCGCCGCACCAGTTAATGCCGCACTGAAGTTTTTGTCATAGCCTTTTTGTTCCATTTGCGGGATCATAAAGCTACCAATAGCGCTGGTTGCCGCAACGGCTGAACCTGAAATAGCACCAAATAAAGTACAAGATAAAACATTAACCAGAGCTAACCCGCCCGGTAACATACCAATGAGCGCCATTGCACATTCAATTAAGCGCTTGGCAATACCACCACGCCCCATAATTAAACCGGACAATACAAAAAACGGAATCGCTAATAATGCAAAACTATTAATACCACCCGCTAAACGCTGAGCAATGGTGGTTGCAGCCGGAACAAAGTCTATGCTGCATAACATAGTCACTAAAGTGGCTAAACCAATGCTAAAAGAAATTGGAATATTAAACGCAAGCAGTAAAAAAAATACGCCAACTAAAATTAAACCTGTGTATTCCATCATTATTCTCCCGCAGGTTCTTGGTTAGTTAAAGTTTTGATTAAATTATCAATAGCAAACAAAGTAATTAACACGCCAGACGCTGGCACTGCTAAATAGATAAAACCCATTTTGATTTCTAACGATGCTGAAATTTGAGCCGGTGTCATAGTTAACGAAACCAGTGAAATACCACCAATCACCATTACAACGACCGCAAATGTCATCACGCTTAAATGAATAAAAATACGGTTTAATTTAAGCGCCACCCCTTTCATTCGGTTAGAGATAATATCTAAACCTAAATGGGAGCCGGTTCTGTATGCGTAAGCTGCACCAAATAAACCAATCCAAATTAATAAAAATCTTGATAATTCTTCTGTAACAGAGCTGGGGTCTTGTAAAATGTAGCGGGAAAAAACCTGCCAAGTTACACCAGCAACAATTAAAGTTGTCAGGCAAATTAATAAATAAGCCAACACTTTTTCAATTAAACGCATTAAACCACCCATTATTCGGCCTCCGCTTTAATTTTTTGCAGATATTCGCCAACTAAAGTCCCTTCAAAACTGGCATGTAAACCGGATACGGCATTGATAAACGGTGTTTTATCCGGATAAATCACTTGCACACCAGCAGCTTTTACAGCGTCTAAAGCTTCTTGTTCACTGGCAAGCCATAACTCTTTTTGATACTCAACTGAATCATCAATTGCTTTTTGCAACCACGCTTGCTGCTGCTCTGTTAAGTTGTCATAAACGTGTTTGCTGCTTAAAACCACATCCGGCACAGAGGTATGCTCATCTAAAATATAGTATTTACAAATTTCGTAATGTCTTGATAAGTAAAACGAAGGTGGGTTATTTTCAGCGCCGTCAACCACACCTTGTTGCAATGCAGCATACAGCTCACCAAACGAGATAGGCGTAGCAGCACCACCAAATGTGCTGACCATTTTAATCGCCATTTGGCTTTCTAATACGCGAATTTTTTTACCGGTTAAATCAGCAGGCTTTTCAACTTTAGTATCTGTCATATAAAAGCTGCGGCTACCTGAGTCGTAATATCCTAAACCAACAAAATGGGCGGCTTGAGTCGCATCTAATAACTCTTGCCCCACTTTACCTTGTAATACTTTCCATTTGTGTTCACGATTTTCAAATAAATAAGGCACACCATAAACCCGCATTGCCGGCACAAAACCTTCTACCGTTGCGGCAGATATTTTTGCCATTGCCAAACTACCAATTTGTAGTAGCTCAACCATTTCACGCTCACTACCAAGCTGGCCGTTTGGATAAATTTTAATTTCCATTGTGCCGCCGGAATATTCATCCAGTTTTTTTGCCATGTAGACCATGCCTTTATGTACACTGTGCTCAGTGTCTAAGGTATGTCCCATTCGTAAGATAACCTTGTCATCTTTTTGGCTACAGCTCGTTAAAAATATTACTAAGCTGGATGCCAGTATGATTTTTTTTATCATTCCACCCATAAATTACCTCTGTTCTAACCTTGCTAAAATATGGCGACACAAGGTTAAATAATTTGCATTTTACTAGTTAATATATGCTTTAAATTATGCTTTAGTTGTTAGCAAAAGTTAGATTTTTTATGCCCCGCGACACTTAATATATAAACCAAGATCAGCCATTTTAGTAAATAACCTTTAAATTAAATAAGTTAATAAAACAGCCACCGGTAGCATTTTTTACACTACGCCACCTACATTTTGGTTAATAGCCCGCATAACAGGTTGCAGGAATGTTAACCTTTTTAACAGGCAGACACAATGCTTAAAAGAAAATAAATGCTACCGGTGGCATTTTATAAAAAATAAGTTTATATTAACAAGCTGAAATTAAATTATTTACGTTATTGACCAAATTAACTTGTTCAGCAAGTCAAAGTTTATAACAATTACTGTTAATTTTTAACGCAGCATAATAAAGCTGATGGGGGTAACATGAAAAAAATCGGTGTTTTAGGTATATCAACTATCATACTGGGGTGTACTGCCACTCAAGACACAGTAAATATAGATACCAAGCCACAAACCAAAAACCAGTTAGCCACTAATCAAATTGCAAAATTAAAATTGGCCAACCCGTCTAACTTTGCCAGAAAAGACGAGACCACTTTCTTTACTTTTGATTCTTTAGGGTTAAATGCCAACGATCCCAGAGTGGCCAATATCGTAGTTAAAAACGGTACTCAGGTTATCCCAAGCCAGAATATAGATACCGACAACGATGGTTTTGTAGATCAGCTTGCAATTTTAAACCAATTTGATTCTGGTCAGTCAATTGAATTAATGATTGAAGCAGACCGAAACTTTAAACCTAACTTTGAAAAAAGAACCCAAGCCGAGGTATCACATAAAGTAGGTGGCCACTGGGATGGTAAAAAATACATTGGCGGCACATTTAAAAATGTTGATGAGCTAACAGCGCCAGAACAATATACAGATCATTCAGAGTATATTCGCTACGAAGGCCCAGGGTTAGAGTCTGATAAAGTGGGCTATCGTTTTTATTTAGACTGGCGTAACGGCTTTGATATTTTTGGTAAAGTAAAAAATGAAATTGCGCTTCATAAAGTAGGCCAAGACGGTTACGCAAGTTACCACGAAATGCAAGATTGGGGCATGGATGTTCTAAAAGTAGGTAAAGCCGTTGGGGTTGGTGGTTACGGCCACTGGAATGGTCAAGCAATTGAACGTGTTTCAAAAGTGGATGGCTGGCATACCGAAATTGTAGAAAATGGTCCGGTATATTCATCATTAGAAATAGATTACAAAGGCTGGCATGTTAATAATCAACATTTAGATTTAACCAGCCACATGTCAATGACAGCTGGCAGCCGCTTGGTTCATGTTGAGCTTGAAACCAGCGAAAAACTGGATGATATCGCACTAGGTATTGTTAAGTGGCCTAACACCACTTGGTTACAAGGTGAAATGGACATTCAAGGTACTGGCTGGGTTTATTTTGCCTCTTACGGTAAACAAAGCTTAAATGACGACAATTTAGGTATGGCTATTTTTGTGCGTAAAACCAATATTAAAGAAGTTACGCAAGATGAACATAACTATGTCGTTGTCACTCAAAGTAACCATAACGAGTTAGAATACTATTTTACCGCGGCATGGGAAAAAGAAGAAAACGGCATCACTAACCAAGCCGATTTTGTTCAGTATTTAGAGCAAACAGCTGAGCGTTTAACCCGCACTGTACGTGTTAATAAAACCACTAAATTAGGTCAGGCAGAAAAACAAAAGCCGTTAACCGCGGATTATGCACTGGACTGGGCAAAACGTTTAGCCGATTCAGAACTACGCCGTAAAGCGTATGATTATGTATATGGTGGTTTTGATAAAATGCGTTTTCGTGAATCAAAATACACATATACAACTGGCTTATTGGCACAATCTTTTGATGATTTAAATCAGGCCACTGATGTACCAAGATACCGTCAGGCGGCAGAAGCGATTATTGGTTCTTTTATCACCCCAGAAGGTCAAATCATTACTTACAAAGAGTCTGACTACAATATTGATAAAATAAACTCAGGTAAAATGTTACTGCGTTTATATAACCAAACTGGTGACGATAAATACCGAGTTGCAGCTGCTCAGTTAAGAACTCAACTTAAAAATCACCCAAAAACCAGCCAAGGCGCATTCTGGCATAAAAAAATCTACCCACATCAATTATGGTTAGATGGGGTTTATATGGGTATGCCATTTTTAGCGCAATACTCAAGTATGTTTGAAGATGGTGCATCACTTGAAGAAGCGGTACACGAGTTTGAAGTGACCCGTGACTATTTACGCGATCCTCAAACTGGCCTTTATTTCCATGGCTGGGATGAATCAAAAAGTATCTTCTGGGCGAACCCACAAACAGGTTTATCGCAAGAGTTCTGGGCGCGCGGCATGGGCTGGTTAGCTATGGCAGCGGTTGATATTTTGGACTACATCCCAGAATCTCGCTCTGATTTACGTAAAAAAGTACAAACCGTAATTGATGAGTTAGCGGTGACTCTGAAAAACTATCAAGACGAAACTGGTACTTGGTATCAAATTCCAAATAAACCAGACGCAGTTGGTAACTATTTAGAGTCATCTGCCAGCAGCATGTTTACCTATTTTTATGCCAAAGGTATTAACAAAGGTTACATCAGCAAAGACTATACCCCAGTGGCATTAAAAGCTTATCAGGGTTTAGTGAACGAGTTTATTGAAACTCATCCAGATGGCAGCGTCAGTTTAACTAACTTATGCTTTGTTGCTGGTTTAGGGTTTGGCCGCGACGGTAGCTATGCTTATTATATGAATGAACCTGTGTTAAATGACGATCCAAAAGGCACCGGTCCATTTATTATGGCAAGCACTCAAATCGCAAAACTCATAAAATAAGCAAGCAAGAAGTATTTAACTACAAAAAACTATATACAAAAGTCCACCGACTCTAGTTATAGAAAACTTAAAATAAGCCGGATATTTTTCCGGCTTATTTTTACTTATCGCATATATTTACTCAACTAGGTAGCACTAAAACGGTATTTAACCTCAACTCAGGATAAGAAGTTAGCTAAAGCCTTAAATTTATTGGTTTTTAGTTTAAGTTCTTTTTCTAGTGAGGGATTTTTTCTGAGA
>NZ_JAOPFU010000041.1 GCF_025515275.1 Catenovulum sp. 2E275 | reverse complement strand
GTTCGGCCGCAAAACAACTGTCCACCGACAGAGCTAATCTGGTAAGGTTAGCAAAACGTTTAGGTATTCAAATTAAAAAGCAGTTAATTTAAAAGGTAATCGCATGAAATTTAAAACTCTCGGTGCAAGCGGTTTATCCGTTTCAGAAATCTGTTTAGGGACTATGACTTGGGGCAATCAAAATACCCAGCAAGAGGCCAACGAACAAATTGAATATGCATTAGATCAAAACATTAATTTTATTGATACCGCTGAAATGTACCCTGTGCCACCAAGTGAAAAAACCTATGGCGGCACAGAAACCATTATCGGTAACTGGTTAAAAGATAATACCCACCGACGCGAAGACTTTATCCTAGCCAGCAAAATAGCCGGTAATGGCCTACCTTATGTCAGAAATGGCGGCGATATTACCGGCCAAACTGTAACAGAGGCAATTGATGCTTCGCTCAAACGTTTGCAAACCGATTATATTGATTTATACCAACTGCACTGGCCAAACCGCACCTCTCCACATTTTGGCAAACATCACCCTAACTTTATTTCGTTTAGCGATGTAAATGCAGAAGAGCATACCGCAGGCATGTTAGATATTTTACAGGCCATAGATAACGCCATAAAACAAGGTAAGATCCGTCATTTTGGTTTATCTGACGATACCCCGTGGGGCATTAATCAATATATTAAATTAAGTGAAGAACATAACCTCGCCAGAGTGACCTCAATTCAAAATGAATTTAACCTGCTACATACCAAAGACTGGCCTTATTTAATTGAAAACTGTGTCCACCAAAATGTTGCTTATTTGCCGTGGTCGCCGCTTGCCGGAGGGGTTTTATCAGGCAAATATTTAAACGGTGCCCGCCCTGCCGGGAGCCGCTGGTGTCATGCTCAGCGTAATGGATTATTCCGCGATACCGAATGCACTCATCAAGCGGTAAGCCGTTATATGCAAATCGCCAAAGAATTTAATATCACCTCAAGTCAGCTCGCTTTAGCTTGGTGCAAACAAGTTGATGGCGTTACTTCAACTATTATTGGCGCAACCTCAATGGCACAATTAAAAGAGGATATTGCCGCGTTTGAAATTGAGTTATCAGAAGAGGCATTAACTCAAGTTTCTGATGTATTAAGAGATTTTCCAGCACCATTTTAAGTCAATAATCACATTATGAATAAGCAGACTGCCGTTTTAACAGTCTGCTTATTCGTTATCCAATAAACCCCGGCAGGTAGAAAAATGTATCAGCAAGTCATTGATTTTTGGTTTAATCAATTAACCCTTAAAGACTGGTTTACTAAAAGTTTAGAACTGGATCAGCAAATCTCAACCCAATTTGAAGCTTTGCATAAACAAGCGGCACAAGGTGAATTATATTTATGGCGAAATTCTGCTTTGGGTTCATTAGCCGAAATTATTTTATTGGATCAGTTTTCACGCAATATGTACCGCGATACACCTGCAGCATTTGCATTTGATAATGTCGCCCTAATCTTAGCGCAGGAAGCAATTCAAAAAGGGTTTGATAAACGATTATCTCAAACCGAGTGTGCATTTTTATATATGCCATTTATGCACAGCGAATCTAAACTAATCCACCAGCAAGCGCTTAAATTATTTACTGAGCTGGGCAATCAATACAATTTAGATTTTGAGATTCAACACAAAAAAATTATTGATAGATTTGGCCGCTATCCACACAGAAACAAAATTTTAGGGCGGGAATCGAGCCAAGCTGAACTTGAATTTTTAAAACAACCTAATTCGAGTTTTTAGCAATTAAATGGCCGATTTAAGATAAAAAAAACCGCTGGATGATTTCTCATGCAGCGGCAACATAGGGAGATACAACAAAGGTTTTACTTAACACACAACCTAATAGACTGGGGTTAAATAAATAAGTTCAAATTAATTTGATTTATTTTCTCTGTTTTTTTCTCCACTTTTTTCTTCATTTGAATTATTGCTATTATCAGCTTGGTTATTTGCTCTGCTTTCGTTTTGCTCAAGCGCTTCCTGCTGACGTAAATAGCCTGCGGCTTCTTCGGTTAATTTTTCCTGTTGCGCCGGATTCACTTCATTAAACTGGACACGGGATTGCTGATTAACCTGATAAATAGTTTCTGCATTTTTTAAATCACCCTCATTTTGAATCGAGGCAATCGCTTCACGGTTTTTCAAGAAACCCTTAATTTCATCAATAATGGTATTTAGCTCTCCGCTATTTTTAGTTAGCTCTAAAATATAACGAGGCATTTCAAGGTTTTGAGTACCGGAAGTTGCAAAGGTACTGGTTCTAATCCGGCTGCTTAAAATCCACGGTGTAATTGAACTACGCACCACAACGTTTTCAGAGCGGGTCGAGTCGTGAATCGACATACCGGTCGAGATTTTACTTTCGGTGTAAGTCCCTTCGGTTTTCATCCACATTAACAAACTACTAAAGTGGATTTCTGCCCAAAATAAGCGACTCCCATTAGCCAAAATTTTACCGGCCGCCGAAACAGCCTGCCAGCTAAATAAAGTCACTAAAAATGAAGCAAGCAAATCACTTAGCTGATAAAAAATGGTACCGACAGTTTCATCATTCGCATATTCCAGTTTAGGCAATAACTCTTGGGCAGATGCATATAAATCATAACCTGTGCCAAATAATCTAATCACCAATAAAGCGGCGATCACCACTAAAACCTGCGCTGCAATGCTGGCCAGTAAACGAGTTGTTTTAAAACTTTTTGAGTAATTAATGTCAGCTAATTCTGGTTGAGTTTCAATTAATAACTTACCTTTAAAGCTGCCTTTACCCTGACTTTGTTCCTGTAATTTAGGGTCAAAATCTTGATAAACCCGATTCGGTATTTCTTTATAACGGCGGTTTGCCAATACAATATTTTCAATATTGATAAAAATTTCGTTAGGGTGAACCGACTCTTGTAAGTTTTCACGATACTCAGAGACTTCAGTAACTGGAGTGACTAATTTAAATCTTTCTTTTAATAAAATAGCTGAGATCCCAATAACCCCACCACTTAATAATAAAAACAAAATCAGGTTAAACCAGGCGCTAAAAGCAGCCGCACCATCAAATAAAGCGGTAATATCCTGTAAGTTACGCGGATCAATTTGACTAAATAGATAACCAATCGCCACCGGTACTAAAATCGCAATCGTAATTAATTTAGCTAAACTAGCTGCCCCTTTGGCATGTAAGCTTCGGTTTTTATAATTAGTTAACGAGTTTGCCGTTGAGCGCCACAAGACCGTTAAATAAATTAATAATAATAAAGATAAAATGGGCACTATATATTGGCCACTTTGCCCAACCAAACCAGATAAAGAAATAAAATAGGCAATGGCAAAAGCAATTAACGCAGTAAATGAGGATAAAACTAATCCACCGAGCTCTTGCACAAAATTTCGCATTGGATAAGGCAAAAATACGAGTTTAGGTAACACCGAATGGATTAATCTTGAAACCCAACCAATTGGCTCAACAAATGTGGTGTTTTTGCGGCCCATTAACATCGACTCTAGCTCTTCGTTATCATAAGCGGTTGAGTTTTTTTCAGCTTGAGCGTTTTCTTTTTCGCTTGGATTAAAATTATAAGCCAGAGACGTTGGCACGGAACGACCAACAAAATATTTAAATAGCTGGAATAAACCAATGCCTAAATGTCTAAAACCCCAAGTTAATAAAATTAAACCCAACGCAGCATTTAGCCAAGCTTTAACCATATCAACCTGTAAAGCTTCCGCCACGTCGAGCAGTGGGAATATCCCCATAATACAAATTGCCAAACCAGCGATGGTTTTTATCAAGCCCTCGGTTTTAAAAGGGTTTTTAATGCCTAAGGTATTGGCACCAAAATCATAAGCCATAAACTAATCCTTATTATAATTCAGTGGTTTATTTTATTTTAACGATAAAAAATGCAAAAAGCCCAGCAGTTTTTAACAGTCAAAAATTTATTTTAAATTAACAGCTTAGTTGCGGAGGTAAATAGGAATATAATAAATGGGCAAAAAAAAACCGCTGAATGAAAATTTCAAACAGCGGCACAAGGGAGATACAACAAGGATAACATTTAACACACTTACCTAAACTACTTAAAGCTTCACTTTAAGCAACCTAAGTAAAATATAAGACTCAGGGCTTTGCATTAAGTTCAAAGCAATTTAAAATATTTTTCTTTTTTCTTAATAAATTTAAAGCCGTATATGAATATTATTGTAATTAAGCAGCAACCTATTGAATTATATAAATTATTAAAATTAGAAGCGCTGGTATACGGTGGCGGTGAAGCCAAAATGGTGATTGCTGACGGTTTAGTCAAATTAAATGGCCGTACCGAAACTCAAAAAAGAAAAAAAATCTTAGCTGGCGATATAATTGAGTTTAATGGCGAATCTTTTCAGGTTGAACTAGCGCCCGATACTGAATTAACGGCTGATGATTTAGCGGAAGTAGAACGGATAAAACAACTTCGTCAAATTGAACCGGCAGAACCTACCACTCAAACGGCTAAAAAACCTAAACGCCGCCCTATTCAATTTTAAAGTCTGGATTCATAAACCCGGCATCAATTAATTGTTTAAATACCGCTTTAGTTTTCAGTTGTAACATATCCCTTAATAATCTAACGGCTGGTGTAATTGTCTGCTTAGAAGGGCAAATCAGCCATAATTCTGTCATTCTGGATGTAAATTCAGGTATTATAGGAACCACTTGACCGTTTAGTAGATCTTGAGACATATCTAAGTAAGATTTCACCGCAACACCTTTACCAGCAACGCACCAACGTCGAACTAAATCGCCATCATTAGAAGCGCGATTACCGCTCATTTTTATTTTAAATTCTTCCTGATTTTTTCTAAAAGTCCAAATGTTATGGGTCACATCATGCAATTGATAAAACAATCCATTATGCGATACTAGATCTTGCGGATGAAGAGGTTTCTGATGATGAGCCAAATAGTTTGGTGATGCACACAACACACCTGGGACATTACAAATTTTAAAGCCATATAAAGCTGCATCTTGTACAAAGCCATATCGAAGCGCTAAATCGATAGAATCCCTATAAAAATCAACATTACTATCACTAATATTTACTTTAAGGCTAATTTTAGGATACAGCTCAATAAACTCATCTAACCAAGGTAATACTAAATTGCGACCTAAATCAGACGATAACGATAGCCTAATTTCACCTTCAATGCTTTCTGCATCTGTTTGAATATTTTGCTTTGCTAGGTCAAGTAAATTCAATGCTTGCCCGCATTGAGAAACATAGCGCTCTCCAGCTACAGATAAACGTAAACGCCTAGTTGAGCGTATAAATAAATCAATCCCAAGAGACTTTTCTACTCGTTTAACGGCTGCGCTAGCTGTTGCGGCACTCATCTCCAAACTAGTTGCGGCTAGAGTAATACTCTTAAATTCAGCAACTTTTAAAACAACCTGTAGATCCTGTATTTGCACAATATTCTCAATATTTTTTTGATAATAATTCAAAAATTAGCCTATTTATTAACCATAAAGCAAGCTTTATAGTATTGAAACTATTAAACAGGAGCGTAATAAAATGAAAGCAATCGGCTACCAACAAGCACACCAACTAAATGATTCAATATCTTTCACAGATATAGAAATAGCTCAACCTGTTGCAACAGGGCATGACTTATTAGTTAAAGTGGCTGCGATTTCCGTCAACCCGGTTGATTTTAAAATTCGCCAAAATGTCAGTGTAAACGATTCGCTTAATACAAACACAAATCAATATAAGGTATTAGGCTGGGACGCCGTTGGCGAGGTTGTTGCAACCGGTGACTCAGTGAAAAATTTTCAACTGGGAGATTTTGTTTATTATGCAGGAGATTTAACTCGACAAGGCAGCAATGCAGAGTATCAGTTAGTTGATGAGCGCATTGTAGGTTATAAACCTAAAAGTTTATCTAATGCGCAAGCTGCCGCCCTACCACTAACCAGCATTACCGCTTGGGAATTATTGTTTAAACATTTAAAAATTAATACCAAAACGCAAAATATAGACTCAAAAGAAATCATTTTAGTTACCGGTGCGGCAGGTGGTGTCGGCTCTATATTTATTCAACTTGCTAAACAATTAACTCATGCAACAATTATTGCCACAGCTTCAAGAGAAGCATCTCGCCAGTGGGTTGCAGAGCTGGGTGCGGATTATATAATTGATCACACCAAACCGCTTGCCCCCCAGGTTTCGCAGTTAAACCTTGGTAACATTACTCATATTGCGAGTTTAAACGGCACTCAAGCATTATTAGATGACTTTGTAGAGCTGCTTGTCCCATTTGGCAAACTTGCCTTAATTGACGATCCTGAGTCGCTTGATGTAAAAAAATTAAAACCTAAAAGTATTTCACTTCACTGGGAATTTATGTTTACCCGATCTATGTTTCAAACTGAGGATATGATTGAGCAAAATTATTTATTAAATCAGGTTGCAGAGTTAATTGATCAAAACAAAATTAAAACAACGCTTGGGCAAAACTTAGGGAAAATTAATGCAAAAAATTTGATTCAAGCACACGCTATTTTAGAAAACGGTCATACTATTGGAAAAATAGTACTGGAAGGCTTTTAGAGGAGTTAAAAAATGAAACAATACCAAATTAAACCAAGACAAGATGCAATTGAACTTGTTGATTTTACACCCCAAACACTCGCAGCCGATGAAATTAGAGTTGAGTTAAAAGCCGCATCCATTAATTACCGAGATTTAGTAACCCGACAAGTTACAAAACAATCAGTTGTACCCTTTTCAGATGGCTCAGGAAAAGTAATTGAAGTTGGAGCAAATGTCAGTGATTTTAAAGTTGGCGATAAAGTGATAGGTTTGTTTTTTCCAGATTGGATGGATGGCTCACTTAATGCCAAATTGTTTAGTAATTCACGTGGAGCTGGTAATTGTGATGGTATGTTAAGCCAGCAAATAACCGGGAACGCAGACGGCTTTATTAAATTTCCGGAGTATTTAAATTATCAACAAGCATCTACTTTACCCTGTGCCGGAGTGACAGCTTGGCACGCGCTGTTTGAAATCCCTCAACCTACTAAAAAAGGCCAAACGGTTTTAATTCAGGGAACTGGCGGTGTATCGGTTTTTGCCATTCAATTAGCAGCTGCATTTGGCTTAAACAGCATTGTTATCTCAAGCTCGGATGAAAAGCTAGAGCAAGCAAAAGCGCTTGGCGCGACTCATACAATAAACTATGTTGAAACCCCAGATTGGGATCAAGCCGCTTTAGCTATCACCAATGGCATTGGCGTTGACATTGTACTAGAAGTGGGTGGCGCAGGCACATTAGAAAAATCGCTCAATGCCTTAAAAGTGAATGGGGTTATTAGCCTAATCGGCATTTTAACCGGTATAGAAGGCAAAATTAACCCTTTCCCAATTTTAACTAAAAGCTTGCGAGTATTTGGTATTTATGTTGCCAGTAAAGCGATGCAAAGTCGTTTTCATCAAGCTTTAACTGAGCACCAGATTATACCTGTCATCAGTAAAACGTTTGAGTTTGAACAAGCTGACGACGCCTATCTGTATCAGAAATCGGCTAAACATTTTGGGAAAATTGTAATTACAAATAACCCTTAACGTTGTCGGTAGTTTTTAACAGGGATGATTAGAATTCAATCAACCCCGTTAAAAACCATAAGCCAGTTCTAATCCAACTAAATTTTGCGAATAATCCTGATTAAAATGCAAACTTCTATGGCGGAAACTTAAATTAATACCCCAGTTAACTTGGCTATAACCAAACCCAACTGCACCGGTATAATCTATTTCATAATCACCATTACTACGGCGAGCATGGGATGAATCAACATCTAATATCTCACCAAAAATCAAACGCCCAGAGTCAATACCACCCTCAACAAACAAATGAAACTGATTAGTCAGCGGTATATTCATTCTAACTGCGGTTTCAAATGCAAAATAATCATCGTATTCAGAGCCATCCCAATATTGAAATGGCTCATCTGTTTGCCCATATACCAAACGATTAATAAACAGCAGGTTTAAATCATTAATTTGATTAAAATCGCTAAATAAAGGAACGGCTAAACTCAAATCATAAAAAGTGGCACTTTCAGCCGCCTGAGCAGAAATACTAGCAACCCAGTTAAGCTGTGCCGGTTGATTAAGCCACGCACTTTGAGGGGTTTGTGAACGCATTTGTTTGCTAGATTGGCCAATTAGAATATTGGCATTTGCAAACGTAGCAAAAAAGCTCAAGCCAACAGCGCAAGCATAAACAGCAGGGGAAAACTTATTTTTATTCAATTGAATATCCTTTTGGAAATGTCCATTCGTCTTATTTAACCTCACACTAGATAAAAGTTAGCGATGGCCTTTAAATTATTGGCTTTATCTTCTTCAATTTTCTAGTAAGAGGTTTTTGCTAATCCAATTACTTTACCGGATTAGCCGGTTTTGCATGCTCAAACCCAAGCTGACGCCAAGCCTCGTATACAAAAATAGCCACAGAGTTAGATAAATTTAAACTGCGGCTGTCCGGCATCATAGGGAGTAACACTCGGTTCTCAGGCGTGATCATACCCTCGCGGATCTCAACCGGTAGCCCCCGAGTTTCAGATCCAAACAATAGCATGTCGCCAGCCTGATATGACACATCAGAATGGTAACGAGTTCCATGCGTTGTGCAGGCATATATATTTTTAGGTTTAATCTCATCCACACAAGCCTGAAAATTTGGATAGCGTTTTACATCAGCAAACTCATGATAATCAAGCCCCGCCCGCTTAACTCTTTTATCGTCCCACTCAAAACCAAGTGGTTCAATTAAATGTAATTTAAAGCCGCTATTAGCACATAAACGAATGATATTACCTGTATTTTGCGGAATATCCGGCTGATGCAAAACAACATGAAGCATAATAATAATTACCTGAATAATGAAATTGCCGATTATTTTAATCTAACCCAAGGACAGCAACAAATTTAGATTTAAGTTTAGCAAGCGGCTTTAACTTAAATAATCAGCAAACCGTAGTTTTAGGGGGGAAAGTGGTGGGTTATTTACAAGGAGCCTGCTTAGCTGGCTCCACATAGCCTTTTAAAATCAATGATGAAACTATTTAGCCTAGAAAATTAATGCTCAAAGCCAGTTTAAGACTTTTAATCTGCCTACAAGGTGACACCTTTTTTCCAAATAGCCACTTCGCGAAATTCATTGATTTCATTTTTAACTGGCTCACCGCTGCAAGCTTTAACTAACAATTCAATAAATTGATCTAATAACTCAGGCATTGAAGTATCTTCCACTAACTTGCCAGCATTAAAATCAATCCAGTGTGGTTTTTTATTAGCAAGCTCGGTATTAGTGGCAATTTTAAGGGTTGGTACAAATCCACCATAAGGGGTTCCTCGCCCAGTGGTAAATAACACCATATTACAACCACTTGATGCCAAAGCACTGGTTGCAATAGCGTCATTACCCGGCGCGTTTAATAAGTTAAGTCCAGGGGTCGATAACCTGTCACCATAATCCAATACCGCTTGCACCGGACTTAACCCTGCCTTTTGGGTACAACCTAAAGATTTATCTTCCAAAGTAGTAATGCCACCACTTTTATTGCCCGGTGATGGGTTTTCATAAACCGGCTGATTATGATTTTTATAATACCGCTTAAAGCCATTGACCATTTCCACTAAGTCATCAAACGTCTGCTCATTTTTACAACGCGACATTAAGATAGTTTCTGCACCAAACATCTCAGGAACTTCGGTTAAAACCGTAGTGCCACCGCGGGCAATTAAATAATCAGAAAATTGACCGAGTAGTGGATTAGCAGTAATCCCAGATAAACCATCGCTTCCGCCGCACTCTAAACCAAATTTAACTTCCGATAGTCTGCCTGCTTCACGTTTATCCGCTTTCATGATTTGATAAATTTGCTCAAGCAATTCAAGTCCGGCTTCAACTTCATCTTCAACCTGCTGGCTAACTAAAAATTTAATCCGGTTTTGATCATATTCACCGAGTCCTCGGGCAAACGCTGATATTTGATTATTTTCACAACCCAAACCTAATACTAAAACACCACCAGCATTAGGGTGACGTGCCATATTTTGTAGTAAAACTTTGGTTGTTTCTAAATCATCACCCAGTTGAGAACAACCAAATTGGTGAGTAAAAACATGAATGCCATCAATTTCTAAATCAGGATGTTTCCGTAAAAAAGTTTTCACCATTTGATTAGCCATGCCATTAACACAACCAACCGTTGGCACAATCCACAGCTCATTACGGATCCCAATGTCACCATTGGCTCGACGAAAAATTTGAACTTGTGGAGAGTCGTCTGCCACTAAACTTGCCGTATTATTTTGCGGTAAAAATTGATATTCCAATTCATCATGCAAGTTGGTTTTTACATTATCAACATGCACCCAGTCTCCAGCATTGATTGCTTGTGTAGCATGACCAATCGGTGCGCCATATTTTATAATATCATCGCCCACTTGCAGGTTAGTCAGCGCTATTTTATGGCCTTTTTCAATATCCACATTTGGGGTGATTTTTATACCGTCAAATAAATAAGTTTGTGCTTGCTTTAACTGCGTTAGGGCAATAGCAACATTATCTTGTTGATGTAAGCGGATAACTTGTTTCATAAACGGAATTTAGCCTTAAATTGCAAAAATAACTTTAACCAGATTATAACCGAATTTTTTTTAACTACGAACTAACCAAATCTTTACGCTATACTCAATTTTATACTGAAATAGCTTAAAACAACACTAACCGATTTCTGATTAAATATAAAAAAACAAATAAACTCAATACATTAAAAACTCTATAAAAGGAAGTTTAACCATGCGCTCATTATTTAAAGTTATAATTATCCCCTTATCCATTGTTACGTTATGCTTATCTGGGTGCGCAACCCAAACAGTACATAAAAAAAGTAGTGTGATGGAATATCTTTATCCAACATCCGAAGATACAAAAATAGTCCCCTCAATTCCCCACCTTCAGCTTCCATTGAAAGTAGGTATCGCATTTGTACCCGAAAGCAAGGGACAATCACACTCTTTCAATTTTTGGACAGGAAAAAGTTACAGCAATAACATTAGTGAAGCACAAAAATCTGACTTACTAGAAAAAGTCGCAGATAACTTTAGAACTTTAGAGTTTGTAGAGCAATTAGAAGTGATTCCATCAGAATACCTAACACCGGAGGGCAGTTTTACTAACTTAAATCAAATTAAAACCATGTATGGTATCGATGTTATAGCATTAGTATCCTACGACCAAGTTCAGTTTACCGATGAAAATGCATTATCTTTAAGCTATTGGACAATTGTTGGAGCATACCTAATCTCTGGTTCAAAAAATGATACTAACACCCTAATGGATACTGTAGTTTATGACATTAGTAGTAAAAAAATGTTGTTTCGAGCGCCGGGTTCGAGCTCTGTAAAAGGAAAATCAACCCCCATCAATTTAAATGAAGAATTACGTACCGATAGCCTTACCGGATTTGAAATTGCAGCTCAAAATATGGTTGAGAATTTAAAGTTACAGTTAGATAAATTTCAAGCATCATTAAAAGACAACCCTGAGCAAGCTAAAATCAGTCATAAGGCAGGATATACGGGGGCTGGTTCTACAGGTTATTTTGAGTTGTTTGTTTTATTTTTCATCTTTATTGGTTTACGTAGAAAGATATCTATTAACAAACAGTAAAGCCCTATTTGATAGTAAGTTGACATAAAATAATTTGTACCCGTTATGCCAACTTACTTTAATGATTCAGTTATCTAAAATGAAAATATTTAAGTCTTATTTATTCCAACTGATAACTCGATTTGATATTGGTAATTAACTCATCAGCCGGATAGCTATCTAAGTTTTCAGGTCTGACGCCTTTACCCAAATTGATTTCAATAATACTTTGAATCTCACTATCAGTATCACCAAAGTTCAGACCAATACCTACACCTGTACTTGGCCGCGAGCGAGTTTGGCAACCTAAAGCACCGCAAGATTGATATACATCGCGTCCTGCGCTAACACCTACACTTGAGCGGGGCTGAACTGATTTTTGGTCAATTAAAGTATCGCGGGATACCACAACAAACCAATCATAGCCTTGTTGTTTAGTTAATTCAGCGGCTCGCAATAAAGCAAAATCCATGACCATTAGCTTATCATCACCACGGGTTTTAAAAGATACCCGATATTTATCTGAGGTGATTTTACTTTCGCTATAGCCGTAGCCGTTTCCTTGTGCTTGTTTATATTTAGGGGCAGATGCACAACCCGCTAATATAAGGGTAAATAAAACAAGCATACTAATAGGTTTAAAAATACAATTTTTCATAATAACCTCTACTTATTCCAATTTTTATTAATTGCGTTTTTTTCATCCTGATAGCTCATAAACGCACCTTGCTGGGCCATCGCTTCTATTGTTTGCTTTAGAGAGCTACTAACTGAAGCTGTTTGATACTCTTGCTGTTGCGTTTTAGATTGGTAAAAATGAGCTAATAACTGCCATTGCTCATTTATTTTACATGCAATACTTTGTTGTGCTTGTTGCTCATTGGTAATAACAAATTGCCTGCAATAATGACCTTGCTTATCCATAAAGCTTAGTTTGCCCTGTAGTTGATTTCCAGCTAGATCAATGCTTTTGCCACTTAGTTCAAAATTTAAAAATTGTTCAACTTCCTGCCAATTTTGTTCTGCAAAGTTTTGTCCTACAACTTGATTATTAGTCCAAAATAATTGTGCCAAGCTTAAACCCGCAACTAAAGTTATGCTAGCAGCCATTGCAAACTGGGGCTTATTAAACCGTTTGATTTTTTGCCATACAGATAACTCTATTATTTTGTTAGCTTGTTGGTGCTGCATATCCTCCGGTAACTGCTCTAATAAATTTGTCAATTTTTGTGGTAAAGGTTGCTGGTTAATTTGATCATAATAATAATAAATTATCTCATCACTCGAACTTAATTCAGCTAATCTTTCTGCCAATGCTTCATCTTGCTCAATACACTGACGAATTTTATCCATTTCTCTTTCATCGAGTTCTGCGTCTAAAAATGCGGAAAGCTGCTCATCAGAGATAACTTGATGCAGTGTGTTATTAGGCTTATTCATATCCACTCCTGCGGTTTAGTTTCAAAATGAATAAATTTATGTAAGCTGGCTCTTGCTCTAGCTAAACGACTCATTACCGTTCCAATAGGAATAGCTAATGTTTCAGCAACCTCTTTGTATGACATACCTTGCAAAGCAACTAATGCAATAATAGAGCGCTGTTCATCTGGTAGTATATTCATTGCCTGATTCAATTCCTGTAAATTTACTTCAATTTCCTTATTTTCAACACATTCAACTATCTGATGCTCAGCTAATTCAGGTGATAAAGCTGCATTTTGCCTAACCTTGCGTGAGCGATATTCATCAATCCATAAATTTCGACATACTCTAAACATCCACTTTTCCAACATAATGTTTTCAGGTATGCCTTTAGCTAATATGCGTTCAACTGTGTTTTGTAACAAATCATCTGCGTCGGCCTGATTACCTGTTAGTGAATAGGCAAAACGACGGATCATTGGAATCAATCTCACTAATTCTTGTTTCATTTTGCTATGCTTACTCTTAATTATTAAGCTTTCGTATTAAGTTAACGGCTCAGCCTGAAATTTATTCCTTATTATCTGAATTTTAGTTTAGCAGGAATAAATCAACTCAAATAAACGTTATTAAATAAAGTCTTATGCAGGAATCAAATAAAAATGAATATCAAAAAAAGTAGTTTAAACTTGATAATGTATTCTTTATTAACCCTATCAACGACTACACAGGCCGGTATTTTAGATTCAACCCTTTCCAGTATTGATTCTATTTCAGATAACGTAGAACAAAATATTGAACAACAGATTCAGCCAGCTGTTGTTCAAATTGAACAACCTAAAATTATTGAGTCTATACAAGATAGACAACTCCCCAACAAAATTAGCCCGAGCATACAAAATTTACCGGCAAAACTTTCAATATTAAATAAGCAAGGACAAGCAGAATTTATTGAAGTTGAAGTTGAAAATGGCTTACGAGCGATTCAGTTTGAATGGTTAATTACTCTTTCAACTCAAGAGTTACAACAATTCAATCAACTCAAACAAAAATACGATATACAGTTACTTGAAATGCAAACTCTTAATGCGCTTGATATGACAATAATTCGTTTCAAAGTACCACCAGAGCTAGATAAAAACCAAACTTTACGAAGCTTATTTCCCAATCAAATAATTAAACAACTTGAGAGAAATTATATTTACCAGGCACAAACCCTGAACGCTTCTCCTACACCTAATGCATTAATTAGTACAAATGTAGTTAACCCTGTTTGCACACAAAAAATAAAAATAGGCATGCTAGATACACAAATTGAGTTGACCCATGATGCTTTTAAAAACGCAAAAATTAATCAAGTTAGCTTTTTACCTGATTCGATAAAGTTACCCAAAGCACACGCAACCGCTATAGCTTCATTGCTAGTTAGTCAGGATAAGCAGCTTCCAGCACTACTGCCAAATGCGACTTTATATTCAGCTGCCGTTTTCCATAACCAAACTGATTATACTCAAGGCGCTAGTTTATTTAACTTAATAAAAGGCATAAATTGGTTGGTTGAAAAAAATGTAACTGTTATTAATATGAGTTTAGCTGGCCCTAATAATACTTTGCTTGAAAAAACAATTAATAAAGTGATAGCAAAAAAAATAGACATAGTTGCAGCTGCCGGAAATGAAGGACCAACATCTGAGCCGCTTTACCCAGCAGCTTATATTGATGTGATAGCAGTTACAGCCGTCGATAGTAATAAGAAAATTTATCGCTGGGCAAACCAAGGTGCCTATATTGACTTTGCTGCGCTAGGTGTATCAGTAAAAACGGCAAGGTTAAATAAATCTCTAAGTTCATTTGGTAGTGAAAGCGGAACCTCGATCGCAACTCCGGTCATTAGTGCCTATACAGCCTGCTTTAAGCAGCAAACCTCAAATTATTTACAACGCCTAAAACAAGAAGCTGAAGATTTGGGACAAGCAGGCCATGATCCTATATTTGGATTTGGCCTAATAGGGTTTAAAAAGCAGCTTTGACCTGAATAGATGCTAAATATTCATGATAGTCAGCAGTATTCAAATTTGAATGGTAGTCCGCATATTCAAGTTTATTATGCAACGTAATATATTCATTTAAATTGATAAACCAACTCAATTCCGCACCTTGTTTTTTATCATCACGTTTTCTCCCTATCAATGGGGTTATTTCGGTGTAATCCCGGTGCCAATAACTCACTGATAGCTGTATTTTTTGGGGTAATGAAAAACGATCGAATTGGTGTGACATTTTGGTATTAATGCCTTGTTCATAGTAATTAAATTGGGTCGAATCTGCGCTTTGCTTATCAGTATGAATACTAATTGAAAAAAAGCTTTTTGCCTGATTTTCAAATAAAAAATAATCGGCAGAATAGCCTTTCCCTATAGAATTTCGGCTTGAAAAGTCATCTAGTTTTTTGTCTGTAAAATTAATAGAAAAACGCAAATAATGCTTATTATCCATTAACTTACTTAAAAATAAACTTGACTGGTTTAAATTTAAAAAATCTTCTCCTGCTAACTCAGCTTTTGATAAATAGTGTAACGCTCCTAATTTAATTACCGAAAAATCATAATTAGCTTCTGCTGATAATTGATGAATTATTAAATCAAACTCATCATACATTTTGTAATCTTTGTTTGAGTAGGTGTAACCACCTTTTACCGTTAGCTTCTGAGTTGCTTGCCAGTTAAACTTTGCTTTAGCAGCAAACTTTAAGGCTATATCGGCTTCTTCTTTTAACTGATCCAACTCTACCACAGTTAATTTACTATCATATTCAACCCCAGATTCTAAATCAAAATTAGCTTTCAAAGTTGAGTCTTTAGCATAAACAAATTGTATGCAACTGATCGCAAAGGAACAACCTAACGCAATAAGTCTATTAAATTTGAGTAACTTGTTCATATTTAACCTCAAAACGATATTTCATCTAACTCAAGTAAAGCGGCTCTTTGAGCCGCTTTTGAGTTTAACTTTATAATAAGCCGGTTTTGCTTAATGAATTTTCAAGAGAGTTATTAATTGAAGTGTCAACGCTTGATTCAATCGTATTATTTACAGTTTCATCCACAGTTGAACTTAACTGCCCACTAACACTTTGTTCTGCACTTTGCTCTGCAGATAAATCAACCGTTTGCATTACATTTTTTTCAACCGTATCTGTAATCACACTACTAACTGATTGCTGAGTTGCATTAAGAGCTGTTGAGGTATTAACAGCTTGGTTAACACTTGCATCAATTATATTCTCAACTTGGAGTTTAGTTGTTTGCCCTATAGTTGAAGCGGTAGCTAATGTCTGCTCTGTTTGTAAATTTACTGAGTCTTGAATACTGCCTTTGATTACACTTACTTGTTTAATATTGCTCCCTCCTTCTGTCGATGTTGATTGTACGGAGTCAGTTTGACCTGGGCTGGCTTCTGGATTGGTATCCGAGTTCTGCTTAAAACTGGTAAACAACCCTGAGATAGAATTGTTTCGAACCGTCGCTATATTTGTAGTTGACTCATTCTGGCCTGTAGAACCAACATTTTGTGTTAATGAGCTATTATCAGGTGTTTGCGTTTGGCCTGCATCAATCGAGTTATTGCTCTGAGTCGCAGAACTAGATTGAGTTGAGCCATTAAAATTAATCGTTGTCGTATCGGCCTGATATTGATTATTCGATGTTAGTGTCATTTGAGTATTAACATCATTATTAGCTAATGCTACAAATGTGACTAAAGAGCAAGTAGTTAACAAGAAGCCATTTTTTGTTACGTTAAAAATTCTGTTTTTCATTTTGGTACCCTCTCACTTTTGAGTTAATGTCACAGAGTTAACGTAATAGCGACTCAATTTATTCCATCCAGTTTAATACTTGCAAAAAAAGCATGAACGGGTTCACAAAACCTCAGCGTAAGTGTATATTTCACCTGCAATTAAAAACCTGATTAAAATAACTAAAACGTGAGGTTAAGGTGCAATTTTATGTATTCATTCCACTCATATTAATCATTGGGTTACAGTGGCTTACACCCGGTTTTAGTCAATTATTAGCACAATCTTTTCCGGGTGCTGTTTATGGCCTTTTGTTTTTGGCTGCCTCATTAACTGCAATTATGCGCCAGTGGCGTTGGCTTTATAGTCTCGCTTTAATTTTTAGCCATTATCTAGTTGTGCAAAATACCTTGCAGCAAGCGTTAACTGTGCCTGAAGCTGCAGCCATGTATTTATTTATGCCTGTCGTGATTAGCCTACTTATGCTTGGTTTGCAGTTTATAAAAATTCCTCAACTGCCAACTAAACAAGGGTTTGCATTATTAGCCGGACTGATTTTAATTCCGCTTTGTTTTCAATGGGTAGGGTTAGAAAACTTAATTATTAATCAAACCTTACCCGCGTTTTTTAGTGACGCTATCAGCACAGATTCCAGATATTCGGTCTTTTTATTACTATTTGTTATTTGCTCTAGTTTGGGCTGTTTAGCTGCGCTGTATTATTATCAGGCCAGTAGTCAGGAATATAGTAAATTTGCGGCTTGGTTTTCATTAATGCTGTTTTATTTAAATATTGAACAGGCAAGTATTTCTGGTTGGATGACATTAGCTGCATGTTTCTGTCTACTGGTCAGTTTATCGAATCAAATGTTAAAACTGGCCTATATAGATGAACTCACTCAACTTCCACAAAGACGCGCTTTAATGAGCCATTTAAACCGGTTGAGCAAACAAAGTGCAGTCACTATGCTGGATGTTGATCACTTTAAAAAATTTAATGACACTTGGGGGCATGATGTGGGTGATCAAGTATTAAAACTCATTGCTTCTATTTTATCTAAAACCAAAGGGGTAAAAGCGTACCGGTATGGCGGTGAAGAATTTACTTTGGTTTTTAATCATAATGATCCCGAAGTTATTGCAGAACGCTTAGAATATATCCGCTCACGTGTTGCCAATTACCCTTTGGTTTTTAGACAAGCCAGTCGCCCGCACGATCATCAAGCCGGAATGCAAAACCGTAATCAACAAAATCAAAATGTTGGAAAAATTTTGCATGTAAGTGTGAGTTTAGGCTGTGCTATTCGACGCCCAGATGAAAAGCCTGAGCCGTTATTAAAACGAGCTGATATTGCTTTGTATGAGGCTAAAAAAGCTGGCCGCAATAAAGTCATGTTTGCCGACAAAATAACGCGTATCCAATCTCAAAAAAATAACTTAAAAGCCAGTTAAGGCTGCAATGATTATATGGCTGGAAAATAGTCGCACAGTTATTCCCGCTATTGATGAATCGCCTTGGCTTTATCACAAACTAGCAATAAATGAGCATTGCTCAATATTGGATGATAAGGTTTTGCCTCATAACAATAATTATTAATAAAGCTTAAATAACTTTGCTCTGTGCTGGTTATATCTTTAATTAACTGTTTTTCCTGCGGGCTAAAAGATTCTAGCCAAAACTGTATGCTTTTAGAAAACTGCTGAGCCTGATTACTCGTTTTCGTTTTACTTTTGTGCTCTAACATATCCCATATTTTGGCAAAGCTTTCATTTTTAATTTGCTGAAATTGTTGGGTTTTAGATAATTGAACAGCAGCCAATAAAATCACAGCCCAAATTATTAATTTTTTTAGCATAACAACCTCAATAAAACTTAGTGTTTAATTGATCTAAAACATAAATAACCAAAATAGTGCAAATTAGCTTTAGCCACAGACTTGCCAAACACGTTATACTATAGACAAGCTACTTTAAGTCATTGAGTTTAGAGCTATCAAATGAGCGACAAAATCGAAATAAAGTCTGATACTTCTCCCGTCAAAATTCAACCCGTAAAAAGTAACCCAGCCGGTGCAGGCCAAGCTAGAAACCGAATTTATGTCCGAGCTGTTTCTGGTCTTTATCAAAAAGTAAGACAACGCATGGGCATAGTCTCTATGCTGTCTTTTATGATTTTACCTTGGTTACAGTATAACGGTCAGCAAGCTATTTTGTTTGATTTAGCACATCAGCAATTCAGAATATTTTCGGTAACCTTCTGGCCGCAAGATTTATTACTGCTTGCCTTTATTTTTATTATTGCTGCTTTTGCGTTGGTTTTGGTAACCACTTTTATTGGCCGGGTATGGTGCGGATATATGTGCCCGCAAACGGTATGGACGTTTATTTTTATCTGGTTTGAAGAGAAAATAGAAGGCACTCGCCACCAGCGAATGAAACTGGATGAACAACCGACCAGTAAAAATAAAGTGCTCAAAAAAATAGCTAAACATGCCTGCTGGATTGGCTTTAGCTTATTCACCAGTTTAACTTTTATTGGTTATTTTGTGGAGATTGGCGATTTATTTATCGACTTTTTCACGTTTTCAGCCGGTTGGCTGGTCAGTTTTTGGGTATTGTTTTTCACCTTTTGTACTTATGGAAATGCAGGTTGGATGCGCGAAATTATGTGCACCCATATTTGCCCTTATGCCCGTTTGCAGTCGGCCATGTTCGACAAAGATACATTTACCGTAGCTTATGACAAAAGCCGTGGTGAAAGCCGTGGACCAAGACCCCGTAAAGCCGATCCCAAAGCTTTAGGGTTAGGCGATTGTATCGACTGTAATTTATGTGTGCAGGTTTGCCCAACCGGCATAGATATTCGTAACGGCTTGCAATATGAGTGCATTAACTGCGGAGCCTGTATTGATGCCTGCGATGGGGTAATGGATAAAATGGGCTATCAAAAAGGGCTTATCAGTTACACCACAGAGCGGGCATTATCTGGCGGTTTTACCAAATTATTCAGAGGTAAATTACTGGTTTATTCTGTGTTGTTAGTGGTGATGATAGTGATATTTATCAGCACTTTAGCTTCGCGCACAGCATTTGATTTAGATATTATCCGCGACAGAAACCAGCTATTTCGTGAAAATTTTAATGGAGAAATTGAAAACAGCTACACCTTAAAAGTGCTGAACCAATCACAAAATACCGTAACTTATCGTTTATCTTTAACTGAACTGGCTGAAGAGTATAAATGGATGGGTGAAACCCAAGTAACGGTTAGTGCAGGTTCAGTAGAAACCTTACCCGTTACGTTAGCTGTTGATCCTAAGTTATTAGACGATACCAGAAACGACTTTTATTTTGTGATCACCACAGAGTCAGACAATGGCGAAACTGAAACTCTGCGTCAGGAAAGCCGATTTTTCAAAGGCCACAGATAAAGCTGAATATTTGTTTTCATTCGCTTTATAAATTAGCTTGTGTATTATTACCATCAACTTTTTTTGGTTAAGGTTTTATATGCAAGCTGATAATTTACAAAACTTTTCGTTTGCTTCTCTAACTCCAGATTTAATTTTAGACGCAATTGAGTCAATCGGCATTCGCCCAGAATCGGGCTTAATTGCACTTAACAGCTATGAAAACCGGGTTTACCAGTTTGTTGCCGAGAATAATAAACGTTATGTGGTTAAGTTTTATCGTCCGGCTCGCTGGGATCAGGCTCAAATTTTAGAAGAGCATGAGTTTGCCAAACAATTAGATGAAGCCGAAGTTCCGATTGTTGCCCCGCTGGTGATTAATGGCAGCAGTTTACATCAGCATCAGGGTTACTTGTTTTGTTTATACCCTAGCGTGGGTGGCCGCGCATTTGAAAACGATAACTTAGATCACCTTGAATGGATGGGGCGTTTTATTGGCCGGATTCACCTGGTTGGCCAAAAACAAAATTTTCAATACAGACCTAAAATAAGCTGCGAAGAATATCTGGATTTAGCCAAACAACATATTATCGACAGTAAAATGTTACCCGTGACATTAGAAACCGCTTTTATGTCGATTTTAGAGCAACTGATTCACGAAACTAAAGCCAGATACAATACCCAAGGCATTAGCCTGTTACGACTCCATAGCGACTGCCATGCCGGCAATATTTTATGGCGTGATGGACCTAACTTTGTTGATTTAGACGATGCCCGAACCGGCCCGGCAATTCAGGATTTATGGATGATGTTATCCGGCGACCGGCAACAGCAAATATTGCAACTGGATACCATGCTCAGTGGTTACGAAGAGTTTTGCGAGTTCAATAACAGAGAGCTGAAATTAATTGAGCCACTGCGAGCCATGCGCATGGTGCATTATATGGGTTGGATAGCTAAGCGTTGGTGCGATCCGGCATTTGTTCATAGCTTTGCTTGGTTTGCAGAGGATAAATACTGGGAACAGCAAATATTATCGCTAAAAGAGCAACTGGCTGAATTATTTGAGGAACCATTAAGCTTGATGTCAGGTCTATGATACGGTAATTTAATCTAAATTTAGCTTTTCAAGTTTGAGCATTAATTATTATTCTTTGGATAACATTATGAAAAAATTATTAAGTTTTATCTTTGTCTTATGCACAATTCCACTTACCGCTTGCGCAGAGCCAGCACCAGCCTATAAAGAAGGCACTCACTACGAAGTGTTAAATAAACAAGCCAGTAGCAAACCGGAAATTAAAGAGTTTTTCTCTTTTTATTGCCCGCATTGCTTTGCATTTGAGCCAATTGCAGAAGACATTAAAAAAGATTTGCCAGAAGGTGTTGATTTTAAACGCAGCCATGTCGATTTTATGCCACGCAACAATAAAGAAGTGGCCACAGGTTTAGGCAAAAGTTTAGCTGCACTTCAATTAATCAAAGAAGAAGAAAAAGGCGTAGCAGCCATTTTCAGACATATTCATAAAGACAGAAAACAATTTGGTTCTATGACAAATGTACGCGATACCTTAGTATCAGCCGGAATTGATCCAGAAAAATATGATGCGGCTTTTAATAGCTTTATTGCAGCAGGTCAGGCTAATCAAATGAGCTCAGATCAAAAAACCTATGATATTCGCAGCGTGCCAACTTTAATTGTAAACGGTAAATACAAAGTGCTTTCACGCGGCTTAAAAAGCGAAGACGATTATAAAAAGCTTATTAACTTTTTATTAGAGAAAAAATAAATAGAGAAAAAATTCAAAGTAATTATCAAAAGCAAATTACAAACAACAAAAAGCCCCGCTGGCATTAACCAGCGGGGCTTTTTTTATATATTTTCTTTCTCAGCGTTAATTAAAAGCTTGATACCATATCTAATAAAGCATTTTTAGGGGTTGGTCGTACCCAAACCTGAGGCTCATCTTCATCACTAAAGTCGATAAAAAAGTCATAATCCCCAGTTTCTTGCGGTACAAATTTAAAAGGCTCAAATTTAGCACTACAATTAGCTGAGACCTTATTATCGATTGTGACTAACTGATCACTTTCATCAAAATAACCACAGTTAGCGCCTAATGACCAGTTTGCATCTGCAAATTTAAACTCATAAGGCTGACCATCGGCAATCAATTCAACGGTTGATTTATAAAGCTGACCTTCGATTCGTTCAACTTTTGCATGTTCCTCGGTATCCCACCAAGTAAAGTTACCACGCAAATACAGAAACTCTGCCCGATTAGTTTCAAGGCTGGCTGTTTGCTCTATTGGTGTCATTGAACAACCGGCAAATAACGTACTGCTTAAAACTAAAAGTAAACTAAGTTTAGTTGATTTCATCTTCAATCCTTTTATCTGACAAAGCCGGATTATTTATTAATCCGGCTCAATTTCGATTTATTTTTGAAGCACAGAAATATCTGCAATTTGTAAAAATAAATCTCTTAACTGCGACAATAATAATAAACGGTTATTTCTGATACTTTCATTTTCGTCCATCACCATTACATTATCAAAAAACGCATCAACCGCTTCACGTAAAGTGGCCAGTTCAGCTAACGCTTGCTGATAATCTTTGGCAGCAAAAACAGGCTCAAGTTCAGCTTGTTTTGCGGCAACTAATTGATAAAGCGTTTTTTCTTCTGCGGCTTGCAGTAAGCTTTGATCAACTTGAGTAGCTAACTCAGTTGGGTTTTTAGCTAAAATATTGCTAACACGTTTGTTAGCAGCGGCTAAAGCTTCTGCGGCATCTAACGCTTTAAATGCCGATACGGCTTTAACACGTTTATCAAAATCAACCGGTGCAGTTGGACGCTGAGCAAGTACAGCTAAAATAATTTCAACCGGATAACCCTGATCCTGATACCAAGTACGGAAACGGCCAAAAATAAACTCAACCACATCCTGCTCTACCGTATCATTGGTTAACTTATCACCGAACAAACTAACCGCTTTATGAGTTAGTTCTGCAATATCCAGTTCAAGTTCATTTTCAACAATAATTCGTAGTGCACCAATCGCTGCACGACGTAAGGCAAACGGGTCTTTATCGCCCTTTGGTAACATTCCAATGCCAAAAATACCGGCTAAGGTATCAAATTTATCTGCTAATGCGACCGCACAGCTTACCGGATGCTGAGGTAATTCATCACCGGCAAAACGTGGCATATATTGCTCGTTTAATGCATTAGCAACCGCTTCGGCTTCACCGTCGTGACGTGCATAATGCATCCCCATTACGCCCTGTACATCGGTAAATTCCATTACCATTTCGGTCATTAAATCTGTTTTTGACAATAAACCTGCACGTTTAGCTTCAGTACCATTACCGCCAATTTTTTCAGCAATAAATTCAGCTAATTCAGCAATTCGCTCAGACTTTTCATATAAAGAGCCCAATTTTTGCTGAAATAATACCGTTTTTAAGCTTTCTAAACGGCTTTCTAGGGTTTTCTTTTTATCGGTTTTGAAGAAGAATTCTGCGTCAGATAAACGCGGACGAATTACTTTTTCATTACCTTTAATCACCTGAATTGGATCTTTACTTTCAATATTAGAAATAAAGATAAATTTATTGGTTAACTTGCCTGACTGGTCCAGTACAGGGAAATACTTCTGATCGCCTTTCATCGTATAGATTAAAGCTTCATCCGGTACTTCAAGGAATTTTTCTTCAAAAGAAGCAACCAATAATACTGGCCATTCAACCAAGCCGGTCACTTCTTCTAATAAATCTTCGTCAATATCCGCTACACAACCAAACTCAGCCGCTTTTGCTTCAACCTGAGATTTAATCTGAGCTTTACGCGCTTCAAAATCAGCGACAACATAAGCTTGTTTTAATACCGCTTCGTACTCATCAGCATGGTTAATATTCACAAAACCTTTGCTGTGGAATCTATGCCCCTGTAATTGAGTTGCGGTTTTAATGCCTAATAATTCACCGTTAATTGACTCGCCACCAAATAACACAGTAGCGGTATGCACTGGGCGAATAAATTGAGTATCAGAAGCACCCCAGCGCATCGGCTTAGGAATCGGCAATTTAGCTAACGAACGCGCAGCCATATCAACCACTAACTCAGTTACTTTTTGGCCAGCTACTTCAGCTTTATGTAACAACCATGCGCCTTTGTCTGTTTCTAAGCGTTCGGCTTGATCTATTTCAATACCACAACCGCGTGCCCAACCTAATGCCGCTTTAGTTGGATTACCGTCTTGATCAAATGCAGCTTGAATAGCAGGGCCGCGTTTTTCAACCACCTTATCTGCCTGCTGAGCGGCTAATGCCGTTACTTTTAATGCTAAACGGCGTGGTGATGCAAACCAGTTCACTTGCTCAAAACTTAACTCGGCCGCACTTAACTCTGCTTCAAAATTTTCAGCAAAAGCCTCAGCCAACTTACGTAACGACTTTGGTGGCAGCTCTTCTGTACCTAATTCAATTAATAAATTTTCAGTTGTCATTATTTACCTGCCTGCTGATCATTCTGTTTTAACAACGGGAAACCTAACTCTTCACGCGCAGCATAATATGCTTCAGCACAAGCTTTAGCCAATGCACGTACACGTAAAATATAACGTTGGCGCTCAGTAACGGAAATCGCATGGCGCGCATCTAGCAGGTTAAAAGCGTGTGATGCTTTCATTACTTGCTCGTAAGCAGGTAAAGGTAAATTATTTTCAATTAACTTCTGGCTTTCTTTTTCACATTGGTCAAACTGAGCAAATAGCGCATCCACATCGGCAAATTCAAAGTTGTAAGTAGATTGCTCAACTTCGTTTTGATGGAATACATCACCATAAGTGACTTTACCCATAGGGCCGTCAGCCCAAACCAGATCATAAATACTGTCTACGCCCTGAATATACATAGCTAAGCGTTCTAAACCATAAGTAATTTCGCCCGATACAGGTTTACATTCAAGTCCGCCTACTTGCTGGAAATAAGTAAACTGAGTGACTTCCATACCGTTTAACCAAACTTCCCAACCTAAACCCCATGCACCTAAAGTTGGCGATTCCCAGTTATCTTCAACAAAACGAATATCGTGAGTTTGAGTATCAAAACCTAATAATTCTAAAGAACCTAAATACAGCTCCTGAATATTGCTTGGTGATGGCTTTAAAATAACCTGAAACTGATAATAATGTTGTAAACGGTTTGGGTTTTCACCATAACGGCCATCTGCCGGACGACGACATGGTTGCACATACGCGCAGTTATGAGGCTCAGGACCTAAAGAGCGTAAAAATGTCATTGGGTGGAAAGTACCAGCGCCCACTTCCATATCTAATGGTTGAACAATGACACAACCTTGTTGCGCCCAATAATCCTGTAATGCAAGGATAAGACCTTGGAATGTTTTAATATCGTACTTAGCCATAATGGGTGTGAGTACCTTATTGTTTATCTGGTTATTTGTCTGATTTGTTGACGTAAATTAGCGTTTTCGTGAAACGAAAATGAGCCTGATTATACCTAACAGAGCAAAGCGCAACCAGAGTAAATTCGCCAAGATTGAGACAAAATTGCAAGATTTACCGGCTTTACCTGAAAATTTACGCAAAAGCTGGTAGTTTAGCGGTTTTTGATCATCCCGCTTAGACAAATGCTAAATATAAAACAAATACAACTTGAAGACGAAATACAAGCCGCTGCATTGCTTAATTTATTAAAAAATTATGCGCTTGATCCTATGGGCGGTGGAGAAGCACTTAGCCCATACAGCCAGCAAAATTTAATTGCTCAACTTAAATTAAGAAACGACTATATCGGCTGGTTAGCTTATTGGCAGCAACAACCCGTTGGGTTATTAAACGCATTTGAAGGGTTTTCAACGTTTTACGCCAAGCCTTTGTTAAATATTCATGATTTAACGGTGGCAAAATCATTCAGAGGCAAAGGCATAGCCAATCAATTAATGCAAACGGCTGAACATTACGCCAGAACAAATCATTTTTGCAAACTCACGCTTGAGGTATTAACCGAAAATGCAGTTGCGAGAAATTTATATGTAAAACAAGGCTATCAAGCTTACCAACTGGCAGAAAATGCCGGTGTTGCGCAGTTTTGGCAAAAAGAATTATAGAGAAATTGATTTTACTATAGGGTGGGCATTGCAATTAGGCCTCACTCTTTACAATTAGGCTTTAGCTTGGTGCACGATAGCATTAATCCCCAATTCTGCGGTTTAATTCAGCTCTGATTTTATCTAAATGAGCTGGCAAACTGTTTAATACTTTTTCTTTCGCTTGCGAGTCGATATTCTCCCAGTGGCGGTAAGCATTTAAATAAAAATTCATAATTAAACGCTCGTTTTGCTGATAGTTTTGATTAACAAAATTAAGCTCTTGGGCAATCGATGCATTTTCCTGCTGACGTAGCGCTCTAACTATGCCAAAACCAGCCTGATTTTTAGCACGCTCAGTTTCGATTTGATTTAACCAGTTAATCGCCTGCTCTAAATCATTTTCCGCCAACCGAGATGCGGCATTACGTGCCACCGAATCTTTTAAACGAATATCACTAATCTGGCGGTAAAAATTTTCTAACCCAAGATTATCTTTTTGCTCAATAAACGCACTGGTCACTAGATCTAAATTTCTCGGATTAGCCATATTCTCATGCTCTAAAACATAATCAGCAGCCACTTTTGGAGTATCCGCTGCAATATTTTCAAGCGCACTTTCAAATAAAACCGTATCTGGTGTATCGCTATAAAATGCCATTTGCATTGCCTGATACGGATCGTTTTTAGCAATTAATTCAGAAACCTGCTTTTGGTTGTAACGCTGAAAACCACGCGATAACAATTCGCTTTGGCGAGTAAATTGATAAATTTCTAACTGTAAATCAGGATTTGATGCTGCATTTTTTAATACCTGCGATACGGCGCGTAAATTATCGGTATGCTCAAACATATTTCCCATCGCATCAAGATCGGTTTGTTTTAACCATTGCCAAACCTGCTCCGAGTTATGTTCATTCAGCGCTAACAGCAATTCATCAGCGTATTCAGCTCTTTGTGCAGAATCCATCAACGCCAGCATATTGAGTGCATCTTGCGGATGTTTTTGCGCATAATAATGCATTAATAGCAAACTCACCTGTTTTACTTCACCACTATTTTGAGCGGTTAAATGAGTCAGAATAAAATCCTGTTGCTGGGTTTTATCACCTTGCGCCACGCTTAACATTAAGCCCATTAAATCCAAATAATCAGCTTCTCCCATTTCAAAATCTGCAATGGTTGTTTTTGAACTTGGCACATTGTGCGCTGTGGCATAATCCTGGGTATTATCTGAGCCAGATGCTACATCAGCGGCCTGTGGGTTATCGTTTTTTGGCGTATTTTGAATTAATTTCTGCCAAAATCCGGGATTGTTTTTAGTTTGACGCTCAGACGATTTTGTCGACTTATCATCCGAATTAGAATCGCCCGAAAACTGATATGCACCAAAACCATAACCGATAATTAAGGCTAATAATGTCATTAATAAAGCTTTCACTTTTTATTCCCTGAATTTGTTTTTGTAGCTAAATCAATATAACCCAATATTAGCTTAATTTATCTGTCATTGACTAAGTAACCTCAATTCGGTTTAACAATTCAAATTAGTCCAAAAAATTAACTAAACCAAAGTTCAACATCTTCAATAATTTTATTACCGCTATAAATTGGGTGATCGGTTAGGCTTTTTTCTATTTCAAAATAACTTTTTTCGGTATCCGGTAAAGCTTCGTATTCACCGATTACCTGATAAAGCCAAACTTCCTTATCAAACGCCAGTTGCTCTGTTTGATGATATTCAAGTGCAGACTGACGCTCGCCACTATCAATAACCTGACAAAAATAAGCTTCAACTTGCTGTTTAACTTTATTTTCATCTAGCTCAACTTCGGCCATTTTTTCAACTTGAATATGTTGGCTGGCATTGGCTGGCGGATGAGTTTTAAGATGATAAATTGCTTTTAAACGGCCGACTATTTGGCTTAATTCAACTTCGTGCTGTGGATTATTCACATCGACCGCTGCCGGTTTAATGACACTATCGGCTAAATTGAACAAAGCAGGCACTTTTGAATGCTGAGTATATTGCGCGGGCTGATAAGCTGGGTTTTGCTCTAAGTGTAAAACAAATCCTTTAAGTAAACGGGTACGCCCTTGGAACTCTCTAAAGCGGCCTAATAATTCGGTTAATCTGGCTTGCGCTAAACTTAATTCCTGCGTAATAGCCGCAAAGTTAGATTGCAAAGTAACCACTAATAAACGGCGTAAATCGCGGTTACTGCCTGCCTCAATCGCTAATTTATCAAATTCAAACAATTCGAGCTGAGCAAGTATTTCGCTGACCTGACTTTGCGCTAATTGGTTTTCCCGAATTTTGGCATCAATTGAAGCAACATAACCAAACTCTTTATGAATTTTTGCCCACAAAGCACGCACACCTTGTTTAAGCGAGTCGATTAACGCATAAGTTAGTTCAGTTAAATCAGCCAAATGTGCCGCAGCTTCTGCAAACCTATGTTTATGACTGGCCTCTTTGTAATGCGCCACTAAAGTCATTACTTTATTAAGTGCGCCGCCTACATTAGCATCAATCTGGCGATTGCGTTCATCGCTTAAACCTTCTTCCAATAAAGCTCTAACCACCCTGCGCAAACGCAAATCAGATTCCGCATCTGGTCGCCAAATAATACCTAGCGTTTGCAAATTATCTAAAACCTGTGGCGAATAAATACTTTCATCGACAGTGCCGGTCAGATAAGTTTGCATAATTAAGTCGCTATGGCGGCTTAATGCCCGTAAAAACTTGGTGCCCGCCTGAGTAAAGTTATCCTTCACAGTAAGCTTCCTTGTTGCATGGCTGCATCTGCCTGTTCAGTCAGCGATAAACTTTCTGTTTCGTCAATAAACCGAATCACTTCGTAAATATAATCCAACTTACCGGTAGCAATAAAAATCAGTTTTTCCGGATTCGGTTTAATTAAATAACCCAACTCTGTTAAGCGTTTAAAAATTTGTTTAATCTGCCCGTCCACTGTTTTGCTGGTTGAATTAAATAATGGATACGCTGAAATTTTGGCTAACTGCTCAGTCAGTGCAGGGGTATCTTCAATTGTGGTTTGCAGCTCGTTTAAACGAATCGCCGCACCTTGAGTTAACGGCACATCTTTACCGCTGGTTTCCTGCACTAACAACAACCACTCGGTTAATGGCAATAAGTTGGTGGTAATTTCTCTAAACTGGCGCTCAAGCACTTTACGTTCTTTGTCTGCTAAAGCTAAATAACCGGCAAAATAAACTTCGCCTTCTACTGCGGTTGCTAGCGTGCGATTTAATAAGTTAAGCTGGGCTTCAATTTGCGCGGCATTTTTATCGTCCTGCAAATATAAAAAGCTGTCTTCATTACTGACTCTACAAATAAATTCACCAGATAATAAAGCTTCAAGCACTAAACCTTGTTGACTGATCATGCTTTAACTCCTTGATTTAATACTGGCTCTGATTTGTCTGTTTGCTCTGTAGCTTGCGCCTTGGTTTGGCGAGCTTTAATTCGGGCGCTAATCGGATTTAACCTTGGCTGTACCACTTGTAATTTTTTACTGGCTTTGTCAATTAAATAACGGTTATCAAATAGGCTTAATACTTCTGATTCAGGATTCGGGAACGCCCCGACAATCGCAATATTATTTTGCTCACAGGCGGTGAATATTTTTTTGACATTGCTTTGGTGTAATGTACCTAATTCGTCAATCGGCCAATGAATAACGGCTTTTGACTGGCCACGCAATAAACGGGTAAATGCCAATAAAAACTTACATAAAATCAAATACGCCATACCATGACTGGATGATTCATTGAGTTGTCTGTCGGTGCGGATAACTAAAGTGCTGTTACCCTCTTTAATGGTTAATTCAATATCCAATAATTTACTGATCCCGCCAGATAAAGCTGAACGGCCAATAATATCCAATGCTCGTTTTATGCTTTGTGCATAATCTTGCGTTGGCAATTCATGTGCACCTTGTTCAATCCATTCTAAATAAAGCTGTTGGAAATTTTTAAGCTCAGGCCAAAATTCCAGCTCGCTGATTTTAGAACGAATTTTGACCGCAGAATCGGAGACACCTTCCAGATAAAGTTCTTCGTCAACCTCTTTACTAATCCGGCTACTTTGACTGGCAATACGTTTATCAATGTCGGCCAGTACCTGATAATAGCTGGATAAATCTTTACCAAAAATTTTGCCCTGATCACGTAAGCCTTGCAGTCGTTGTGGCACAAATACATGAATTAGCTCAGCCAGTTTTTCAACCAATTTACGATGATCCAATACTAAAATACCGCTACTGTTAAGTTGGCTACATTCTTCACGCGACTTTTCCCAAATTTCAGCTAAACCAGAGCCAGATTGTGATGCAATTAACGTATCAAACCGGTCAAGTTGTTGCTTAATATCCGCTTGTAATTGTTCGCGCTCGGTTAATAACTCCTGACCTTGGCTAATTCGCTGGGCTAAATTGCCAGATTCTTTAACCACATTGGCCGGCGGTAATTTAAGTTTGCTAAGCAGGCGATTAATCAGCTGTAAATCATTTTCTTGGGTTTTAGCGTCTCTTACAATTTGCTCAAGCTCTGTTTGCTGCTGAGTTTTTTGCTCGCGCGCTTGCTGATAATTTTGGCCTTGGCGACTTAGTTGGCGCTCGGCTTCAGTTAAATCCTGTTTTGCCTGATTCAACTCCGCCTGCCATTTAAGTTTGTGACCGTTATAAACACTCTTATACCAGTGCAGATAATCGCTCACCAAATTACGGTTTTTCTCAGTAAAATTAATATCCTGCGTTAACTTGGCGATTTGCTGTTTAAGTTTGCCAATTTCATCTACATCAACATCGCGTTTAGCCAGTTCGTTTTCAAGCCAAATGTTGGCTTGTTTTTTATCCTGCTTAACTGCATTTTGGCTTTGGCTAATTCGTAAATTAATTTGCTCAATTTGCTGCTGGGTATCAGCAATTAGTTGCTGCCAATGCGCTTTATGTTCAAGCTCAGCTTCAGCTTGTTGATCTGCGACTTCCGCAATACAAGCATCGAGTTCCGATGTTTGAGCTTGTTGACTAGCTTTAACTGCATTAAGGCGTTTTTCAATTTGAATTTTCCGCTCTGCAACCGCGTGTTGATATTGGCTAATCAGCGCATCTTTATCTTGTTGCAGACGTTTTCTGGTTTGCGTTTTATTGGTTAATTCAATTTTAAATTCGCTGATTTTACGCTCAGCTAAGGTTAATTCTTCATTGGCTTTAGCTAACTCAAGTTCAGCCTCGTCCTGTTGATTTTGAGCCGTTTCCAGCTCATTTTGGGCAAGATTTAATTTGGCTTTTAAAGCTTGTTCAGACTCAGCATATTCAGGGGTATCTAGCGCATTTAAGTCTAATAACAAGTTATAAACTGACTCATTATTTGGCTGCTCGCTCAAAGCGGGTGCTAAATCGGTACGCTTTAATAAATCAGGATGAATTACTTTACCTAAATCTTGCTCCCACTCTGGTCGCTGTTTGCGTAAAAACTCAAGTAAAGTATGCTCACCCGGATACAATAGAGCTTCAACCGCTTCAACCTGTTGCTCTTTTTTAAGGCTAAGCTGACGGGCTTTAGCTAAAGTTTCATCGGCCTGCTGGCGATTTTTCTGTGCCTGTTTAGCTGTTTGCTCAAGCGCGGTAAGTTCTTCCCGGCTAATATCTTCGGCTAAACTGGCTTCTTTAATTTGCGCATCAAATAAATCCAGCTCAGTTTGCTCATTTACATTAAAGCCTGTGTGTTTAATTTCTACGTTCAGCTCAGCTTGTTGTTTTTCAAGTTGATGCAGCGCTTCGCTATATTCATTTTTAATAGTTTGAATTTGTTGAATAAAGTCTTGTTTTAACTGTTGTAGCTTAAATTCTGACTGATGTTTTTGCTCGGCAAGATCTTCTGCTTTTTCATCTTTTTCGCTGCGGTACGCTTCTATTTCTTCACTATATTTTTCGCTAATTTCGGCAAGGCGTTTATTAAAAGCCGATTCTATATCCGAATGTTTTTCAGTTAATAACTGGTAGCGCGATTGAGCAGACTGCAACTCGCTTTGCCATCTTGGTAAGTCGGTTAATTTTTGTTTAAGCGCCTCAATGTCTTTATCTTGCCAGTTAAAATAATCCTGCTCGACTTGTTCTAAGTCTTGTTCATATTGATTAACATCGGCTTTGGCGCTCGAAATGCTTTGGTTAAGCTTGTCTCTTTGGTGTTGCCATTTATTTTCAAGCTGGCGTAAATCTAGTGTGGTTTCTTCAAGCAAGCTTTGGTTTTCAATAATCACCTTGCTTAGTTTGCTTAAATCAAGCGCATAATGTTGTTTTAGTTCGCTTAATCTTTGCTCATTTTTTTGCAGTTGTTTATGGCTTTGTTCAAGCTGATTAAACTCAGGTTTAATCGCATCAAACCCTTGAATAAGCTGACATTCTTTTATCCATTCATCCACTTTAGCCACATTGAGTTTAGAGCTTGGTGGCTGCACCCCATCCTCTTCCAAAATTGCAGAAACCATAGCTTTAATGGTTTCCATTTTACCTTCTTTGGAATGCACCGCTTTGGCTAATTTTTCAATATGACGCAAACTTGAATCGTTTTCACATAGGCTATATAAACGTGCATAACCTAATAATTCACGATTATTACTGCTGCTATTAAGCTGGCTTCGGTCGTTTTGAATAATCGCTCTAAATTGTGAGGTATTTAATAAACTGGTTTGATTAATACCTGCACGTTTTAAATTACGCCCAAGCTCCACCATAGTAACAGGTTTAAGCTCGCCCGAAGGTTGGGTTTGCAGATAGTCTTCTAGCTCAAATGCTTTGCTGATTAAACGATAATTTACGCCACTGCCAGAGGAAGATAAAACAGCCTGACAGCTTTGCCCTTCGCCTCTTAAATATTCATAAATAATAAAACTCGACTCACGCGGTAAATACCAGCGCTCAAAACTATCACGGGTAGAAGGCACAACCCGGCTTGGAAACTCGCCATAAAATACCGGAATCAGCCGTTGTAATGTGGTTTTACCAGACGCATTAGTCCCACAAATATTGGTGTGTCCATTTAGTTTTAGCTCTACCACACCAGGCAAATGCGTATCTATTAATATTATCCGTTGCAAACTGCGCATATTTTTTGTCTTCTGTTAATCATTTATCCAAACAAATATAAGGGCTGGATTATATACCCAAGCAGCTTGAGGATACTAGGTTCAGCAAAAGGTAAAAAGCATTGAGCTACAAGAATAGTGATAAGGGCGGTTTATTAGCATTTTGTCGTAGTTCTGCCAATATAATCAGTAATGAGCTTAACAGGCTTTTTATTACTTGAATAAATTGCTGACTAAAATCACAATAGTAAACTAATCATGTTACTCATTGGGGTTTAGAGTGTTTTTGATAGTTGGGTTTTCAGCACTTATTTTAATTACGTTTTATTTATTTTACCGAGCAGAAACTTTTAAAAAAGAACTAAATATTTATAAGGCTCGTTTTAGTCATTCACAAAGTACGAGTAAACATCAAAGTGAAATGATTGTTTTGTTAGCACATAGCCAAGCAGAGCTGCTAAAAAATAAACTAAATCAACTGCGCAATTATACTAATGAAGAAACTGAAACTATAAAGTTAGCTGAAGCTTTGATCTCTCAATACAGTAATATTGTGAATGATGTAGCGTTAAAAAGTCAGTCTGTTAGCAAGTCTACTGAAAAGTATCTACAGCGCAGTACCAGTTTCACCTCTACAGAAATATCACAAATAATAGCTCGCCAAAATAATGAGTTAAAGTATGCTTGGCAGCAAAACAATCTTGAAGGCTTTATTCGTTTTTGTGGTTTATTACTAGAGCCACTGCAAACAAACTCTAGCTCAGCGTTATAAATTATCTTTAGCCGATAAAAACCATAGGGAATATTATGATAGGCGTAAGCGAATTAGACTTATTGTTATATATAATTGGCATTTGCTTATTTTTAATGCCAATCGCCCTAGTCGCTGGTGATAAAAGAGTCTCTGGTCAGGAAAAAAATGGTTGGCTCTTAGCCACTATCTTTTTATCTTGGATAGGCTGGTTAGTTTTTATTTCAACCGCTAAACGTCAGATAAAAAAAACGAAAACGGTTAAAAGGCCAAATAAAAAACGTTAATTTTTATTTTCTGATTTAGGGTCTCTCGACTCCCTCAATACAATATCTGGGTGAGCGTCTAACTCTCCATCTTCTGAGATGGCAACAATTTGACCATCTCTTATCAATACAGCCAATTTTCCAGCTTCCGTATTACGAATAAACGCCAGTTGATAACCAAACTGAAATAATGAATTCGCCGAAAATTTTTGAGCCATGCTCAATTCATCCCACCATTGATTGGAGGTAAGAGATATGCCTCTCTTATCATTGGCCATACAATGTACTCCTTTGCTTAGCTTGTGCTCAATAAAACCAATTCAATTAATAATTGCATGAGTCGCCAAAAAATCAATTAATTAATCTCTAACCGGCCAATATTATCCTGAAAAAAATCTAAAAATACGCGGGTTTTAAGTGGAATATCGCGGCTTTGGTACAATACGCTCAACTGCTGGGCAAGTGGTTGTTTAGATAAAGTTAAACGCTGCATTTTGCAGTCTAACTGGCAAGTATAATTTGGTAATTTAGTTAAGCCTAAATTACGTATTGTCGCCTGCTGGCGCATTTCGGGGCTAGAAAAAATAGCTCTGGCTTTTACTGGTACAGCTTGTAATTTATCTCCCTCACGAAACAACCACTGCTCCTGACTATGCGACAAAATACAATGTTGCTCAATTAAGTCTTCTGGGTTGTTAATTGCGCTCGCATCAAATTCTAAACTGGCATAAATGGATTGCGGAAAACTTAATAAAGTTTTAGCCACCCAGTTAGATTCGGGTAACTGAGCTTCGTGCAATACAAAGGTAATATCAAATTTATGATTATCCTGCGGCAATGGGCCAGAATAATGCGCACAGTTTAAAGTAATTTTGGGATACAAACGCACAAACTCTGCAATTAATGAGCTCATTATTTGGTTAAAAAATTCAAGCGGTAATAAAATATTAAGTTGCCCTTTTGGCTCGTTAATTAAACTACTAACATCTTCTTCAACCTGATAAAGCGCATCAATATGCGGTTTACTCGCTTGATATAACAATTCGCCCGATTCAGTTAAAGTTTGTTTACGAGTTGTACGCATTAATAAAGGATTGCCAACCGCCTGCTCAAGCTGAGCCAAATGGCGGCTCACTTTCGACTTGGCAATATTTAACTTTTTAGCCGCTTTAGTGAGCGAACCTTCATCAACCAAAGTAACAAAAAAGAGTAGATCATCCAGACTAGTTTGCATCATTCAACCTTAACTGTTGCAAAAATAGAACAATAGTTTCTATTTATACCCACTAATCAATAAAAAGCAAACCCGATAAACTCACTTCCGAATTCAACAGATTAATCATTAACCTCAACTCTGGATAAGAAGTTAGCTAAAGCCTTTAATTTATTGGTTTTTAGTTTAAGTTCTTTTTCTAGTGAGGGATTTTTTCTGAGAACAAGGCGAATTTGCGTACGTAATAGCTGGCTATTACTAGC